>JAUXUF010000060.1 GCA_030684645.1 Bacteroidota bacterium
TTCTTTTGCTGTTTCAATTCCAGTGTGGTGCGATTGGTAGCCATGAGCCGCCATCTGTAAAATATACAATAGCTTGTTTCAATTCCAGTGTGGTGCGATTGGTAGTTTGATATAGGTGTAGGTTTTATACCTATTGCTGAGTTTCAATTCCAGTGTGGTGCGATTGGTAGGACTATACGTTTTCCATTAGTCTTTGCAGTTTCAAGTTTCAATTCCAGTGTGGTGCGATTGGTAGCCTATCAAGCTGTAATAGGACCAAAATAGGATGATAGTTTCAATTCCAGTGTGGTGCGATTGGTAGTATGAAACGTATCGCATTACTTATTTGTCTATACAAGTTTCAATTCCAGTGTGGTGCGATTGGTAGTTTGATTATTTGTCCCAGTTCTGTAAAAATCAATGTTTCAATTCCAGTGTGGTGCGATTGGTAGTTTATCATATATGGTATCTGTACTATTGTTTATGGTTTCAATTCCAGTGTGGTGCGATTGGTAGCCGTTCGACAACTCAAAAAAATAAGTTCATCTTCAGCCGATTAACTTTTACAAACATAGCATTTTTTGTATGGAAAATTGTCGATCTCTCAAAGTGCTTTTACTTCAGGAGATCGACAACTGTATATAAATAACTCATTTTCAGTATGTCAAAGAACATTGACTTTCATTTATCTGTCAAATTACCTGCGTTTTACCAGTCCAACCCTGCAACCGACAACTTCATTCACAGAAAAGTGTCCAGGTTTTGACGTTCGTGACCAACTATTTCCTTGTCCAGCCATTTCTCTTGTCTGGTTTTAAAAAAAATCAGGCTATCAGTTTCTTCATCCATAATAAGCATGGCCTGATGTTTCAATTCAAGCAGTTTTACATCCGTAATTTCTCCTTCAAATACCGAATTCTGAATCCAGTTTAGGTATCTTCGGCAAAGCTTCAGCATCTTCCCACAACGTTTCTGGCCTACGTCGTAAACTAAGATTATGTACATGGTTAATTGAATTTGATTGATGAGATTGGAATGAAAAAGATTGATGAGATTGATTCAGATCGGCTTCAATCCCTTCAATCATATTTTCAATCTTATCAATCCATTACCACCACATTTTAAACGGTTTATATTCTTCAATGTCAAGAAGATGCTTTTGCAACTTGTAACATTCGAGCTTGATCAGGTGCTTATAACTCACCGAGCGGTTTAAGGTTCTATGACTGATTGTTTCTTCCAAACGATCTTCGAAGGCCTGAACAAACGTTTTCTTCCCATTGGCTTTGAGGATAACACGGTTCAGGTTCGCTTCAAAATGATCGGTTTGGATCATCTTTTTATTCATCACCTTAAAAATGACACGGTCAACCAGTAACGGTTTAAATACTTCAGCTAAATCGAGCGACAACGAAAAACGCCGTTCTCCAGGTTCATGCAAAAAACTAATTGTTGGGTTCAGTTGGGTTTGATGAATTGCCCGCAAACATTGACTGTAACACATCATGTTCCCGAACGAGATAAGAGCGTTCACTTCATTTTGCGGAGGCCGGTAACTTCTTCCGCTCATGCTGAAATCATTAATGATCAGCTCAAATGCCTCATAATAATTTTTTCTGATATTTCCTTCAATGCCCATTAATTCGTTAATGGCTGTTGTCTCCGGAATTTTAACCATCAGACTCTCAATAATCCCGATGATTGGTTCAAGGTCTTTTCCCCGGCTGTTGTAATATTTCAGGTTCTTGACCATGTTATAGCTGGCCCCGTCCAAAATCCGCTGCGCCACGTCAATGCGTTTCTTTTTATTTTGCTGAACTTTGATTTGTGCAATAAGCATCTTTCCTGAAATCAATGCTTCGCGGGGCATAAATGAACCGGTATAATTCTCGTAATAATCGAAGAAATGAACCGGAATTTGTTCCTGTCCCAGGAAGTTATACATAGCTGAGTTGGCATCCAGGTTACCGAAACAATAAAGCTCGCTCACATTTTCAACCGGAAGGAATCTCGGCTTTTCTTCATTTCCATCTTCATCATAAGGAGTAAATTTCAGTGTATTGTCCTTGCGTTGCAGGCGTCCCGGATTGAACAGATAATAGGTTTTCTTCGACATGATTAAGCTATTTTTGACAGGATTGACAAGATTGACATGCGTTTAGTTTTTTTTTTGACCGGGTTAACATGGTCATATCTTAGTTATTAAATATTTGTTGACTGACTTCATTATCATGTTCATCCTGTAAATCCCGTCTGTTACTCCCCTTCACCGCTCCAGCAAAAATCGAAGTAGCTGCAATTTTTGCACCTCGACTTTTGTATTTTCTCCGGACAATGTTCATCCTGAATAATCAGCTCTATCTTCTCCATCATTTCCTGAATGGCTTCCCGGTCAGGAATCGTGAGCAGCACCTCATCGGTTTTATGCAGGCGCGGATATTCAAGCAATCCGGTAGCGCCTTCAATGCCGTTTTGCTCCAGCACAAACAGGTAATATTTCACCTGCCATTCATGCGCTTCCTCGTGTTTGTCCGATTTTTTTATTTCGTGAACCACCTTGTTTTTCGGGTCGTAATAGTCGATTTTGATGCCGTCCAGTTCAATCTCCTGATACTTTTCGCTGCGCCTGGGGTAGGAAGTTTCGTGCAGCAACTTCCCTTCGTAAACCAGTTCCGATGTCGATTCCATGTTGATGCCGGTAGCAAACAACCAAAGTTTTCGATGGCAAATCAGGTAATAGTTGAAATGGGTTCCGGTGACGAGCATGATTGAAAAGATTGAATTAGATTGAAAAGATTGAATTAGATTGAATTAGATTGAATTAGATTGATGATTCAGGTTGAGGCTTTTTTGCGTATGCTTGACAGTATTTTGAGTAGTTCGAAACTTTCAGAATGTACGTTTTGCACGAAATCATTATTCAGAATGCCAGAACAGGCAAGCAAATCAATCCACATTTCGGTTTCATCGGCTTCTTCAACTGAAATTGACAATTTACTGAAAAACTCAGCCTTCGACCGGCCACGCATCGCCGCCCGAAAATTGGCATAAACGGATGTTCCTGATTTCGTGAGTTGGTAATTAATTACTTTGCCCCTTGTCGATTCAGGGATCATTTCCGAAATTTTCAGGACGTTCAGTGCAAATAATTTCAACCTGTCCCGAACATCAATTTTGTAACTTATCCAATCACGATTTTCCATATTATCTGTTTTTAACCTTATTCAATCTTTTTATCAATCCTTTCAATCTCCCTTCGATCTTTTCAATCCTCTTCTTCAATCTTTTTCAATCAATCTTTTTCCTCAATCCCCTCAATCCCGCCCTGTTCGTCAAACTTCATTTGCTCTGCAACTTCCTTGCAGGTGTTACAATACTCCGGAAACGGACAATTCGCTTCGTCGTAATCGCAAAATTCGATGTGATTTTCGCCGAACGATAAGGCAACATGTTTTTCTTCCCAAAATTTTTGGATGAACGCGTAACGTAAATGTGCAGGATAATCGGCAGGAAAATCGAGGTAGAAATGAAAATACTGCAACAGTTTTTCAAGCTCAACAGCCAAAAGTGCTTGTTGTTCCTGACTCAGCTTCTCAATCGGAGGTAGTTGTTCCTGGTTAACCCCGGTTATTCCTGAAATGGGTATCTCCTCGCCATACAGGTATTTTTCGACATACGACATGTCTTCCAATTCCAGCTCATCATCCGGATCAGCTTCCGATTCTTCCCAGATTTCGTGTGGAGGTTTCATTCCCCAGGTTGCCTTGTGCAAGTCGTCAATTAGTTGTTCTATGTAGCGTTGCATGATGTTTGGTTTTTGTTATATTTCAAGCCAGTTTTCAATTTGTTCGATTTCAATTTTCTGATCATGCCAATATTTGAAATTGGCCTGATTGTCGAACCAACCCATAACCGCATCGCGTTTCAGTCTGGTTGGCTTCATCGAAACGCAAGTTTGATAAGAACTCCATGGGTATTCTATAGGATGTTCGCAAAATTTATGGTGAACCGGATTATTGTGGATATATAGTATTAGCTGTTTTAGGTAAGTTTCATTTGAGATAAGTTTTCGCCTGAATGTATGCTCGAGAAGGCTACCGGTACGGTTATATCTTTTGTTGAAAGCTTTGGTATAGGCGTTAAAAAGATTAGAGAATTGCTGATTAATGCGTTTTTCTGTATTTAAACCCTGAAGGTTTTCGAAACCTTCAGGGTTTTTAATCCGCACCAATAAATGGAAATGATTTTTCATTAATACCCATGCGAAAGTCTCTGCCACCGGCGAAATGTATTTATCGTACAGCCCCAGAAAATGCTCGTAATTGCCCGTTTCGCGAAAAAGATCACAACTGTTTATCCCACGATTATAGATGTGGTAGAAGTTTCCGGGTTCTAATGGTGTTTTCGGGTTGGGCATGGTGTTTATTTTATAGACCCTCAAGGTTTTCGAAACCTTGAGGGTCTATAGCCTATTAGTAAAACTCATCAAACAACTCACCTATCTCGTCAGCAAAACCGTAACCGCATGGTTCGGCATATTTTACGCAGTCTTGGCAACGGAGTTTAAATTGCTCAAGCAAGCCGTGTTTTTGCAAAAACTTTAAGGCCAATTCGAAGTTGGTTGCCGCGCTGGTATAATATTGTTCCCACATATCGCCGAAGTCGAAGGTATATTTGCAGGATTGTTCTGCCAGTGTTACCATCAAGTATCCAAGCAATTCAGGCGATGGGTTCAAACTCCGAAAATCGGCGATAGCTTTTTTTGCTACCGAAAAACGTGTTTTGGCTTCCACGTATTTCCCTTTGGGGTAAAATTCGTTGACAATAATGGCCTTATACTTCTCGAACTGCTCTTTTTCATCCGGGTTAAGGAAATACTCGAAATATTCTTTTGCCTGTTTGCACGTATCGTACAGCCCGAGTACCTGCTCAATGACCTGCTCTTTGGTGAGCGACAGGAGGTGCTTTTTTAATTCGGTTTTGGACATGGTGATGTTTGTTTCGTTTTGTTGTTGTTTACCCCTGACAGGGTTTGGAACCCTGTCAGGGATGAGGGTTAAAAAATTTGATCTTCTTCCATGAAAGTCACTCCTTTCGTTTTATTATAAAATCCTTCACGTATGACATAAATGGTTTCTTCATCATCTTTGATCCATACTTTTTGAATATCGATCATATGCAGTTTCTTCCCTTTTTCAATCAAATAAATTGGTAATTCCAATGAGTTCTGAAGTTTCCAGTTTTGAAATTCGAAATAATTATAGAAGAAATTTGATTCAGGTTTTTGCACAAAAACAGTGTCCTGTGGTGCAATATTTCTACTCCTCCAAAAATTGGCATCTGTATCATCGGTTGCAGTTACTTGCTTCGGATTAATCAACCAATTCCATGAAAAATATTCTTTCAAACTTTTGGCATTGGATATGGCCTTGGGTGAAAATGAATTTTGAATTGCATAGACTTGGTTGAGAAGATTCACCAATTTTTCTGCACTGTAAAATGCAGTTTCAAGAATATCAGCAGTTTTTGCAAAAGCTTCGCATGGAATCCATGATTTGATTTTGCGATCATATTCTCCATAAGGCGCAGGATATACCAAGTTGTTTTTCTGAGGAACCAAAACATACAGTTGACCAACTTTTGTTTTATCGAAACGGCACAAACGACCTGTCCGTTGGGTTAACCGATCAATCGGGCAGATTTCAGAGATCATGATATCGGCACTGATATTAATACTCATTTCTCCAATCTGGGTTAGAATGGCAATTCCTTTAGCACAGTTATTTTCCCAAGCTTTCTTTCCAAGAGCATCAATAAGATCTTGCTCTTTATCTTTTTTATGTGGCTCGGTAAAACGACTGTGATAAATAATAGGATTGGCTTTCCTTTTTTCGAACCAGTCATAAAATAGCACTGCTTTATCTACAGTGTTTGCATAGATTATTGCGGTTCCTTTTTCAACACACAATTCAAGCAAATCTTCTATTTCGGAAAGGACAGAATAATCTTGGATCGCTTTTATTTCAAACCGATCCCGAACATTATCAGATGTGTCCTCAATAATTTCATCTATTTGATATCCTATTTTCTGATAAGATGGCAAAACAGATTCTGGTAGCGATGCACTCATTAAGAGAACAGGTACATTCCAATATCTCAGAATTTCGAGAAGTACCAGAATGTTTGCTTGGGTAAAATCATCATAAAAATCGGCTTCATCTATCACCAAACAAGCGTTGGCTAAATTGAAAGAGATTAAATGATGATCTTCCCTCGTTAAAGTTAATGCCATTAAAAGGTGATCGATGGTACAAACGGTAATTGGTGTTTGCAACAATCTGGCAAACTCATGGATTTTATCAGCTTCTTGTTTTTTTATTAAACCATTTTCAATTTGTTCCTGAAATTTTGTGAACCACGCACTTGAATGATAAAGACCAGTGTCGGATAGACTTTCAGCGACATTAATTGCAAGTGCATTCGATGTAAATCGGGTAGGCATGGCAATGACCAACCGATCCGCTTGTTTGTTCTTAATTTGTAATGATGCCCATAATAATGAAGCATCCGTTTTACCCGAACCTGTTGGAGCGCGAACGAGCAATAAATCATCTTGCCAATGTTTCTCGATTAGTTTTTGAACCCCTCTTTTCTCTTTGTGTGGGAATTTATAGCTAAACTGCGTGAAATTAGGAACAATATTGCCCTCTTCTTTTGCACTCACCCGATGATCGACCAGTTGAAGTAATCCTCGTGGCCCGGCAAATTCGTAATGTGTTTTTGCACTCTGTTCTAATGAATATTGCTCGATGATCCGATTGCTTTCCTTTTTGAAGGCAGTCCAAAGATCTGACATATTTTCATCTAACCAACGTGGCTCATCTTTTTCTCCTAACTTTCCATGATGAGCCGCAATAGCAGCTTGCTGCGGTAACGGCAATTTCCTTTTTTCAATAAATCTTAACGACTGAAATTCATGGCGAACGCCTGCTTTACGGATATTTTCGCCAGCATTACCTGTCCTTGAATATTCATTAAATGTACCGCCATATTGAGATTGCCATTGAAGGAAAGCTTCGTAATCTTTTTGACAAGCGTTCTGCCACTTTGGGGTTTTCTTTCCCAAATCATGATATTGGCATACTCTTTCCAAACGGACTGCTAAACTTTTTCCAACTCGTTCCTGATATTTTTGAACAACGAAAGGTGTCTGTTCCAGCAATAGCTTTCCTTCCGACATTACTTCTTGGGTATGTTGCTCAAGGGTAATGCCGGAAGGCTTTGCCAATATGGGATACTTGTAGTTAGGCACCGCCAAAAGCTTTTTCAAATGTTACTACTTCTGAACCTTTTGCTGGGTCATAAAGCGTATTTGAAGCCAAATATTCTAATGCTTCCTTATATGCTTTATGAACGCTGGCTTCCGTTGTATCATCACCAAGGAAATACTTTGCTCCACGAGCTTTAAGTTCCTCAATAATATTCTTTTGTTCTTGTTCGCCAGCAACAAAATACCTGCTTGCCTTCCGGCTCAGGATAGTATCGAACACAATCAAAACTTTTTGTGGTTCACCACTTACCGCATTGCGGGCTTGACTGGCATAATCGTTCATCGATTTGGTTGCTTCCAGATAAAGCCGGGCACGACGTTTCCGTTCGTTATCGTCAGCATGTTTGTGATATTTCGTTCCAAGGTTAAAACTGTTTTTGTACTCGAATGCTTTTGAAATACTCAATGCACTAATATCCAAAAAGAAATTCATGTGCATCAAATCGTATTCGCTGAATTCTTTGGTGGCCAAAGCTTGGTCCTTTGCATCATCCGATTCATCAAATCGAATTCGCACAAGTAAATCTCGACCAACTTCACTAACACCAACGGCAACAGCAGGTGTGACAGACAACGGGGCAGTTCTTCTTCCAGAATAATCGCCTTTAGTTGGGTGCATAAAACCACCCATGTCGGCACGCAAGTCTTTTTCGATTAAATTACTGATACCATCTCCATTTGAAACGAAGGTTTCTCCTTTGGCGGAATCAGTCGTATTTATTCGATCAATTGCAGAAAATAGTACATGTCGTTGCATTTGTCCTGAAACATAAACCCGGCCATCAGGCCTTCTTTTAATTGAAGATGCATTACCTAACAATTTTTCACCACCGTTTGCTATATGATTTTCGAACGGTGCAAGAGCTGTAACTAAAATTCCTTTAATTTCCATTGTATTTGTATTAATTGGTTAATTATTCTTCACTGTGATCTTCCGATTCTGCATCTTCAGAATCATCATTACTATACTCAATTGGCACTTCTTTCTTCTCTGCCTTGTTGATCAAACGAGAAAAAGCAATTAACAGATTCTTTGCATTTTCAAGAGGTAACTCACCACTTGCCGTTTTTTCCATGAATAAGGCGGCGGCTTCTGGGGCATCAAGACCGGATAATCGGCCAGCCCGGGTTACTGCTTGCGCAATTAATGCATCGCCCGATTTAGCAGAGAAGGTTGAACTTTCCAATTCTATCAAGGCTTTTGATTTCACTCTACGCAATTCCTCCCAATAGTTGGAAGTACCAGCTTTTACCTCAGCTTTGGCAGTGAAATAGGCAACTTTATTAAGCCATTTTCCTAATTCACGTGCTGACGACACAATTGTTGGATCTATTTTTTCCATTTTTATGAAGTATGTGTTAAACAATATTGTTACTTGGTTTGGATATTCTGCCCTAAAAGCCAGAAAATCCTTAAATGCTGCATGATTAAATAATTGGAGAAAGCGACTTGTGAACAAATCGAATTTTTGGTATTCGTTATCTTTACTGAGACGATTTTCTTGGTTGTATAATTTCGAATAATATAAGCTATCAATAATAGTTCTCAGTTTTCCCTGTTTTGCAATGTCAATGACGTGGTGATTGTACGAGAATGATTTTGCTCCTCCACTTTTTATCTGATACACTGCTGCACCTTTTAAACTATCTAAAACCCGTTTGGCCTGATTCGAATATTCAGTTTCCTTTGTGAATTCACCAATTGCACCTAATAAAGCAACACTACCTAATATTGAGCTTTTGGGAGAATTTGGAAAATTACCTTTAAATATCTGTGGTCTTTCAAGTTTGTAGGTTGATTTTTTATTATCTCCACGACCCTTTTCTACATGATGAACACGACCAATAAAAAAATCACGTTCTTTTGTGACATACATTCTTCGAAAAAAACTGATGAAATCAATCAATTGGTCAATATTGGGTAAATCTGGAATCAAACAAAAGTTAGAACTATCTTGCCATGTGTAAATTGCTGGTTTATTTGGTGTAACTACCGAAATCAGAGAAAATGCAATTTCCTGAAGATTTAAACTTGCATTGGACTTTGATGTTCCTCCCGTTTCGGTAAATTTCATATAGTCTCCTGCCATTGGAGTTGTCGCATTTAGAGCTCCAAATGATTTATTCTTATTCTTCTCTAATAATTCAACAACTTCTTTAATATACTTCCATGTTGTTGCGGCTGCACCATCGGAGGTAATGATATGAGGAGAAAGAAAAATTCCAACATCTGGTTTTCCCTTTATACCAGCAACGCTTTCTTCATTTGTATATGTGTAAGTTATTTTATCTTTCCCTTCAAATGTTTCGGATGGTGCACATCTAAAAGTTTCCATGTAACTCGCAAGGGTTTGGCGAATGTGCGAGTTGTTGATTTGTTCCGGCGTTGATAAATTATTGTTTTCACAAACTGTTGCTTGTGCAAATCTTATAAATGGATGATTCATAGTGCAAATTCTTTAATAGTTACATTCACCCAACCTTCACTACTTCCTAAGTATCCAATATTTTCAGTTTGAAGATGGGCTCCTAATTGTTCAAATAAGCATGAATCTATTGAAAGTTTAAGTTGAAAATTTCCGCCATATTGAATGAATTCTCTTTTTGTTGGAGTACTGTAATACATTGGAAAATTTCCCATATACCTTGTGAATAATTTAGTTTTAAGAGTTTCCTTGTCATTGGATTTCCTTTTTGCATCATTATCAACTCTTTCTTTTATTTGATTCCATCTTTCGATAAAAGCAGTATTCATGTATCTGGTTCCAAAAGTGTGTCTGTATGAATCAGTCCTTCTAAATGCTCGACTCCATAAATCATCGTAATGACTTAATTGTGGAGGAATAACTGGTAGCTCTATTTCAAAGAAATCCATTAACAATGGGTTATAGGTTGAACCTTTGGTTCTATCAACAAACGCAATTTGAGGATTCTTTTTTGCTTGTTGTTTTCTAAGCGCTGTAAGTTCCTTTATTATTGCCTTTCTGTCAGCTAAATCAATATGCCAACCTAAAATATTCTCGAAAAGACCACAAAGCATCTTTTTATCTGGGCTTTTCAGTGTTTTGTAATATGAGCCGGGTAACTCACTCACCATAGAGAGCGGAGCTAAAGGTTCAATTTCCAGAATTACGTTCAAATTAGGTTCCGGGACTTTTTCTAAAATTGATAAATCTAAGTTTTCCATATATTAGTTTTACTGTAATTAATCGTTTTGTAGGTTTGTTTCATATCGTTTGTTTTACTTGCAAATTATATCATTGGAACCACTCATTTCTTTCGTCCATGTGTTGAAGACATTCTGTAAAAGTCCCGCTAAAAATAGTCATCCATTGGTCGTTATAGCGTTGCCAATCGAGTGCGCATTCGTTGGGATATATTGTGATCCGGGCGTATTTGAATTCAGCATACCGGCCATCAATAAGAGGCATGATAAATTGGTTATTCGGATCATTCCAGCCTAACTGTTCAACGAGCTGAAAAAAGTAAACACGCCCTGCTCTTAGCTCGAAACGATAGATACTTTTCGATAATTTTTGTGAATTTTCAATAAAAGATTCCACTTCTTTTATCATTTTCATTTTCTTTGAGTTATCCAACTTTAGCGGCTTTGGATTGCCTTGGATCCATACATTTTTTTTCATCCGTAAATAATTTGTTTTTTAATTGTCGGATGTAACTCGCATGTGAAATTTTCATCCGTGTTTGTGTTTAGCGAACATGCTCGTTTCATATACTTTTTGTGAGCTATTGTTAATACGAACTTTTTTGGAGAATTCTTCCGAAATATACTCAATGGAAAAACCACCAGCATCAGCAAACGGATCGCCAGTTGGCTTGGTTAGCCATTCGTAGTCGATCGTTTTGTAGGTTTGTTTCATATCCTCATTTTTATTTCGTTTCATCTTTTTAAACCATCAAGGTTTTGAAAACCTTGATGGTTTGGCGGAATCCTTTCAGTCGGTTACTGAGCCTGTCGAGGTATAATTACTGAGCCTGTCGAAGTATCCACCCACCCAAACCCCATTGAGTTTTTCTCCCCAATACCCGTCGCCAGAATTAATTGGTGGATTTCAGCAGGGCAAGTCAGCGAGAAATCGAATACAAAACCACGCACTTTGCTTTGTTCCGGAGTATAGGGTTTTATGGTTACCAGTTTCGATTTCGGCTCGCCTTTCAGCTTAAACTGAAAGTTTAAATCTTCGGGCAGGGTGGCAACATTGGGAATTGAACCGTATTTAGTCCACAGGTTCTTACGAATCAAATCGATGTATTCACCATCTGCCGGGGAAAGGTACTGGGCATATTTGCTATTTTCGTCTTTCAGGCTAATAACCACTGGCGAAACAGCCCGGTAAGTTATGGTGCTTTTCAATTCAGGTTCGGGTAAACGTTCAACCTGGCTTACCACCAAATCTAACCCATTAAACTGGTCGCCAACATAAACCTGTTGGTTATTGAACAATCCGATGATGAATTTTTCGGCAGCCTCGGCCAAATGAAAGGAAACCGACAGAAAAAGTTGATCGGTATGAATTTCGAACAAGGTCTTTTCCTTCCAAAGCGTAGGTCGGCCAAAGTTTAATGGCGAGTAATTGAAAAGCTTAAACTGTTTATAGCCCAAGGTGTATCCTTCGGTATGGAGAAAATTGGAAAATTCGGGATCGGCTTTACCAATTACTTTATAAATCCAGGCACTAAGGTAATACTGGTAATCCATTGGAAGCATTCGTTGCCTCCCGGTTCGGTTAAGGGTAATTTTAAATCTCATAATGATACGATTTGGTAACTATAGTTTTTAATATTGGACATTTCGGTTATTTCGCTCAAATGTCATTACATCGACTCCTGAATTCGCGTAGTTTCATCAAAAATGTTGGTATTTTTTGAATTTTGAATTGATAAATTCGATGAATCCGAAATCACCTATCAATTGGATGTCTTCATACAGACCCAGAACAAAGCGGGCAGGGCCTTCGTATTTGGCAACCGGAGCTTTCAACACAAACTGGTTGTTGTTAATCTTTGTCAGGAAGCGTTCGGATAAAGGGTATTCTTCAATGAGCAGGTTTTTGGCCTTCAGGTTTAACCTGAATTCGATTTGCTTATTTAAGTCGCCGGTATTTCTGAAAATATCGACTGGCTTTGAGCGGTGCGAACGTTCATATTCCCACGGCAAAAGTGTTTCCTGTACATCCTCAATCCGGCAGATTTTAAATTGCCGGTTTTGTTTTAATCCGGTATCGAAAGCCCATATCAGGTTAAAATCGTCTTTGAATTCAAAGGGTTCAACCATCCGGTTTTTTACGGTTTGGCTGTTTCCTGAAGCATAATTGATCAGTAGAATTTGTTTTTTCTGCTGCTGTGCTTTCCGAAGTGACTGAACGATTACTGATTTTTCTTTCTGGATATAGGTTTCAATGGTCTTGTCCTGATTTAAGAACGTTGCGAGTTTTTGTTTCAAACGGGTTGCACAAACTTGCTTTTCTTCGATCATGTCGATGCTTCTTGAAAGCAAATATGTTTCTTCTTCAGAGAAGTGAAGAACGTTTCGCAGAACCTGAAAATCCTGATCCGGGTAATCAATCCAGTATTTCCCCTCTTTTTGGTGGAGATCGAAGCCGGTATCTACCAAAACATTGCGATAGTTGTAAAACGCAGAATCTTTAATCTCCAGAAAAGAATTGCATTCGTCTTTCGTTTTTGGGTAGCTGTTCGAAAGGAATAGAATTAGTCGAAGGAGTCGATGAGTTTTGGTTTCTGGTGGCATTTAGTATAGAAAACCTAAATTTAGGATATTTATCTATAAAAAGCAATTAAGACAATCGCTTATATACGATTTTATTTCAATAAGTTATTGTAGTAATATTCCACCTTTGCATTTGCAGAACAGCATTTATCTGCAGTTGTGTAAAACAAGCAAACTCCTGTAAATATGATATTTACAGGAGTTTGCATTAAAGTGCTTCTTGAAAAAGTGGAGCTGGCGGCTCTTTTACTCTTGAACCCTAATTAAACATCATAAGCAGTCAAATAATTATAAATAAGACTATTAAGTCGTTTTGTGTTTAAATAAAAATCCCTAAATATCCTTAGATATATTCAAAATTGGGTGTATATTGGGGTGTTAAAATAAACACACCCCGATATGAATATCAAAATGAACATCATTTTCACATTGATGTTCATTTTGAGAATAATAAAGTCCTACCGGTAATTACAAATCAGAAAATGAACGACTACCTGAAAGAGTTGGCCGAGTTAGCCGAAATAAATGAGCCAGTAGGGGAAACTTATTATAAAGGAAATCAACGGATAGATGAAGTTACTCCAAAGCATGCACTTCTGGGTACTCATGCCGGACGAAGAACATTTATTTGTAATGCTTTGTCCTTGGGTATTCTGCCGCAGGTGGTCATGAAATGGACGGGACACAGCGACTACAAAGCGATGAAGCCCTATATCGATATCGCTGACGAAATAAAAGCCAGTGCAATGGAGAAGTTCAACCAGTTATAAATAAGAATAAGTTTTAAACGGCTTATCAAATCTAACTATCTTTATAGCATAATTGAAATATTGCAGGAATGTTAACAGCAGAAGAAATAAAGTCCATAGCTAAAAGCGGAGAGGGATACAACGCCGATTTTAAACTAAAAGTACCGGGCAAAGTTCGGGAACTTACGGAGGAGGTCTGTGCTTTTGCCAATAGCGAAGGTGGATTCTTACTGATTGGCATAGATGATAAAGGCCAGATTACAGGAACTGAAATTGACAACCCGAAACGTTCTGCCATTCAGGATTCCATAAGAGACATATCTCCAGCTATCCATGTGGATATTTATTCTGTAGATGTTGATGGTAAATGCGTATGGGTGATTGAAATCCCGTCAGGTAAAGATAAACCTTATGTACTTTCCGGAGCTATCTATATACGGGAAAGTGCCAATTCCCAAAAACTGACGACTGCCGAAGAAATCCGAAGTTTCTTTCAAAGCAGTAACCGTATTTACTTTGATGCTGTTCCTTGTCTTAAATTTGATTTTGAAAAGGAACTGGATAATGATATGTTTAATCTGTTTCGTACCGAATCCGGTATTTCCGGGAACATATCCACACATCAGATACTGAATAATTTGCAGGTATTTGATGAATCGGGTGTGATTAAAAATGGTGGAGTATTATTCTTTGGGAAGCGACCTGAAATTCCATTTCATCAGGCAGTTACCCGCTGTGTCCGGTTCAAGGGAAAAACCAAGGTCCATATCATTGATGACAAAACCTATGGAGGCCCATTGTATCAACAATACCAACAGGCAGAAATTTGGATAAAAGATAAGCTGGAAGTAGCTTATATCATAGAGGGCATGGGACCACGTAAAGAAGTTTGGGAAATCCCCCTTACCGTTTTTAAAGAAGCGATTATTAACGCTCTCTCACATAGGGATTATTACGAACAAGGGGCCGTTACGATGGTGGAAGTTTATGATGACCGGGTGGAGATTTCCAATCCGGGTGGGTTACTGATTGGTGTAAAAAAGGATTTCGGTAAGAAAAGTATGACCCGTAATCCTCTTATTTTCGGGTTATTTACCCGTATGAGTTTGGTGGAACAAGTTGCATCCGGCATTCCCCGTATGCGCAAAGCAATGAAAGAGGCGGGGCTTCCAGAACCAACGTTTACAACAGATGGCGGTTTCTTTACTGTTGAATTTAAACGTCCCCAAAAGAATGACACTGTAAATGGCATTGTAAATTCAACCAGTGGCACTATAAATGACACTATAAATCCAAACGATGGCACTATAAATCTGGAAAGTCCTATTGAAGAAATAGTTTTAAAACTAATAGCTGACAACGAGGGATTATCAGCCCGAAAAATTTCAAAACTGATAGACAAGAGTTTGAGGTCAACCATGCGATACTTAGATAATCTTAAAAAATCCGATAAAATAGAATTCCGGGGGGCATTGAAAAATGGAGGTTATTATTTGAGATAAAGAGTCAAACATGGAACATCTTCAAAACATTCAGTCAGTTATCGCATATTTCTCAGATCTATATTCATCCTGGCAGGAAGTTAACCGGCTGTTCATAAATATGATTCACAATCCTGGTTCCGGGAGTTTGACGATGCAGGAGTCTTTATATGAGTTTTACCATAAGTACATGGATGCCAAGGTGTTTCAAACCAATCTATTAAATCTGATTTTGACCAGTTCCGCAGAAAAAGAAAGTAGAATTACAACCCCATTGCTTGTGTTGTTGCAGGAAAACATATTCCTGTATAAAGAAAATAAAGAAGTCTTTGAAACGCGTAAAGAATTAAGCGAATTATCCGGTGAAGAAGAAAAAGAAAGAAAACGGGTTGCACCCTTTGGCAAGAACTTTTTTCCCGAAATATACCAGTTAAGCAAAGAACTTGCGTAAGCCAATGGTCACGAATAGGGATACTTAAAAAAACACCCAACCTTACATTACTGGGTGTAAAATTGGGTGCATACTTCACAACACACTCATTGTCAGCCATATTTGTGGAGCTGGCGGGAATCGAACCCGCGTCCAAACGAGGAAGCAATATGCTTTCTACATGTTTATCCCCAGACTTAGTTTTCGAATAAAAGCTGGATCAGGGCCACCGACTTTTACCTTAGCTTCTTAATTTTGCAGAAGTTCCGAAGCGCCACTTCCACTATCCCCGATTTATTTGCACCACCTGATCGGGCCGCTTCAGGGAAGTAGCACCCGGGCGATGTCTCGTTCCAGTATCTAATACCGGAATAAAGTATAACCTACTTAGTTCGGTTACGCAGCAAGAGCGTAGTTATTTTCGCCAATTGAATTGTGAACGCCGAGTTTTACGGGCTGTGCGATCAAGGCCCTACATGCTTACATACCTCTTCTACCCGCTGTCAAAACCAGTCAGCCCCGGTATTAAGGACGACAAAAATACTACTTTTTCAGGCTATTTCCGGGAATTATGTGAATTTTATTTTGAACATCGTCAAATTGTTCATTCCGACATTTGGAATGATCTCTGGTGAAATCCTCGACAGAACTAATTAATCTTCTTTCATCGGATTGACATAGCCTATCTTTTGATTCCTTTCAAAATCATATAAAGTTAATACCCGAAGCCGGTAAAATGCTTCCCAATAAGTTTGAAGTGAATAGATATAATCGCGTTTTGCATTTTCCCTTTCAGAAAGTGCTATATTCAAATCAGTAATGCTTATCTCACCATTTTGAAACTGTTTTAACGCAATCTTGTATCCGCTTTCTGCAACTTTATCAGCCTCTTTAGCAGTATTTAGCTGATCTTTCATCAGACCAAATTGCTCAACCTGGACGACTATACTTCGCTCAAAATCTTCGCGTTCCTTTTCAACATCGTAAATGACAAGCTCGCGCTGAGATTCAGCCAATTTAACAGCTGAAGCCGATTGTCCCCAATCTAAGATCGGAATACTCAAACTTAGGTTCAAGGTCCGTTGCTGTTCAGGTTTATCATAAATTCCTGCCATCGATTCGGCACTTTTCGACAAACCATAGCTACCTTGTAATGTTGCACTTAAACCATTGCTTCGCTTGGCATTTAGCAAATCACGATCAGCTTCAATCAGTTTTCTCTTATACTTTGAACCTTCCTTCCGGTTAGCCCTTGCCTGTTCTAAGGCTTTCTGCGGATTTATCTCAAATAAAGTCATGTTCAATGGAATCTCCAGCTCAATCTTTTGATCCTGAGAAAGACCGATATAAGATTTTAATTCAAAATCGGCATTCTTCAAATCCATACTTGCCTTACTCAAAGCCTTTTGAGCATTTAGTACAGCCAACTCATTGCGCGCATAACTATTTTCAGAGATAGTACCAATTTCTTTTTTGGTTTGAGCAATTTTCAAGTTATTGTTACTGTTTTTCAGGTTACTTTCAGCCAGTTTGAAATTTGTTTGCACCAACAAGTACCTAAAAAACAGGGAAACAGTATTCAACGAAATTAATTCAATCGATTCAATAAAATTCTTTTGAGCCTGATCATAAACCAACGGTTCAGTCTTTTCTGACCACCTCATCCAGTTTATCGCAAAAATGGGTTGGTAAAAACCGATTGAGAATGGACTTCCGGAGAAATTGACAATATGTTTATTGTAATCCTGGAACCGGATTGCTGAAGTAGAGGCATACAAATAGGTTCCTGTTAACGAAATGGATTGGTTAAGCGCTAGTCTGGCTGAAGTCGATAAATTAGTAACCTGCCTAAATTCAAGACTTCCATCAGGCTGAGTCACACCGACATCCGATTGTGTATAGTTGGGCATAGTACCCGATAAAACCAATTGGGGACGATATCTGGTTTTGAAATTCTTCCACCTCCAGTAATAATTTACATTTTGGTTTTGAGCATTTTTCACAGCCGAAGACTGCTCAATGGCTAAAGAAACAACACTTTGCAAATCAAGGTTATAAATTATAGTCTCCTGAGCCTGTCCTTTCATTACCTGAATCAGAAGAAAAAACAGGAGGATCCCTGCCAGGGTCAGCTTTGAATTTAGTCGTCTCATCTATTTCTTCTTTTCTTTAGCGTTAATCATCCACGAAAGCGTTGATTCAGTACGTATTACTTTTTCGCCTTCCTTTAAACCCGATATTATTTCCTGAAAATCAGATCCTTTTATACCAAATTTCACAGTACGCTCGACAACTTTTCCTGAATCAAGTACATATATGGTTTGTTCTGAATTCGCTTTAAATATGTTTACTGAAGGTATTCGAAGAACCTCATCTTTAATCGACTTATATACTTTCAGATTGACCGTTTGATTCGGAATAAGGTTTGGATTATTGCTCTGTTCCAAATGAACATTAAATTGGATTTTTTTATCGGCAACTGTAGGCGTAATATTTCCTACAGTTCCTTTCAATTTTTCCTGATCAACCAACACCAAAACCGGAATTCCTGTCTTTACGAATTCCGAAAACTTTTCATCAATCAATCCCTTGATTTTAAATGTAGTCAGGTCCGATAGGGTAATCAACACCATATCATTCCCCACTTTTTCACCTTCCTTTCCTGAAATGGCAAGAATGATTCCATCTGAAGGAGCTTTAATTCTCAACCTGTCCAGCATTTCTGTTTTATCTACCAATTGCTTTTTCTGAATTTCAATCTGAAGATTTAACCCGTCTTCTTCAGTCTTTAATTGTTTTTTACGAATAGCATTTTTTTTCAGAACCACTTCCAGGTCTTTCTCAGCCAGTACCAGATTTTGTTTCGTTTCGTCGATTTTTGCCGATGAAATACCTCCCACATCCAGCAACTGTTCTTCATCGGCTAATTGAGCCTTAATGGAAGTAATTCTTAGTTTTTTGACTTCGACATTGTAATCCAGGTCAATTCGGGCCATCTGTCCTTCCAGGAATGATTTTTCAAGTGAATTAGCCTTAACTTCCAGTTGGTCTGAAATTTGTCCGATTTCTCCCAAAATTACTGACTCATCAAGTTCAATAATCACTTCGCCCTTTTTTACACGACTTCCCGGTTCTTTGTTAATTTTCCGAATGATGCTTGAATATGGACTTAACAGGATGACTTCGTTTTCAGGCTCAACAATACCGGTGGCTTCCATGGGAATAGCTACCTGTCCTCTATCGACAACAAAAGTTTGATATTCATTGGTATCAGTGGTAAGTAATGTGGGTTTCCTGGTTATCCAGACCAAGATGAAAATAATAAATAATGTACACAAAATCAGAACTGCAATCAAGAGTCCTTTCTTGTTTCTCATAACTGTAAATTAGTTGGTTGTAAATTTTATACCACTTAAAATTTAAGTTTCATCGCTGCAAAAGTAGTACTTTCTTCTTTTTCATATTGAAATTTAATTCACGAAAACATAAAGAATCTTAGCCAGAAACTATTCCAACATCCACCAATCCGGTTATTTTATCCAAAAATCGAACTTCTTTTTCCCTTCCAGGAATCCCTCCAGACGATCGCCAATCTTTACCGGGCCAACTCCGGATGGAGTTCCGGTATAAATAAGGTCTCCCATTTTCAGGGTAAAATACTTTGAAACGTGTGATATAACATCGTCAACCGGAAAAATCATCAGGGCCGAATTGCCTTCCTGAACTGTTTTCCCGTTAATATCGAGCCGAAAATGAATGGTGTTACGATCGGGTAACGATTCAATTGGAACGAATTCAGGACAAACCACTGCCGAATGGTCGAATGCCTTTGATTTCTCCCATGGCAATCCCTTATCTTTCAACGAATTCTGAAGGTCGCGGGCGGTAAAGTCGATTCCAATACCAATTTCTCCGTAATATCGGTGGGCAAACTTTTTATCAATATTCTTTCCCAGTTTTTTGATACGTACGATCAACTCAATTTCATGGTGCACATCGCTCGACCATTCCGGAATATAGAACGGATCGTTGTTGCGAAGCAGAGCTGAATCAGGTTTCATAAACAATACCGGCTCATCCGGAATTTCATTATTCAGCTCTCTGGCATGAGCCACGTAATTGCGGCCAACACATATTATTTTCATTTCATCCTTAATTTAATAGCTGTCAATACTTTTTTGGTATATAACGGAAATTCGTTGTTCAGGATCCAACCGTAATAGCCGGGCTGTTCACGTAAAACTTTCTCTACCGGAATCCCCTTGTTTTTTCCGAAATTGATGATTTCAACTCCGTTTTCGTCATAGACAATACGGCCCACAAAATCGACATTCGTATCATAAGCCGAGAATTCGCTCAATGCGTGAATATCGTTGATTATCGGTTTAGAAGTTTTGCCATGAGCATCTTCATATTCTTCATCCTTGTACGCATCAAGCTGAGCTTTTAGCACCTCATAAGTGGCCTTGGTATCAGCCATTGCACTGTGCGCATCTTCCAGAGGTTTCTGGCAATAAAATTTATACGCAGCAGTCAGCGTCCGTTTTTCCATTTTATGAAAAATGGCCTGAACATCAATAAACTTGCGCTTTTTTAAATCCAGGTCCACATCGGCACGTAAAAATTCCTCGGCCAGCAACGGTATATCAAACCGGTTCGAATTGAAACCTGCAAAATCACAACCTTCCATAAATTGTGCAAGGGTTTTGGCAACCTCTTTAAAAGTCGGTTTATCCTTAACATCCTCATCATAAATTCCATGAATCTTGCTTACGACCTCAGGAATTGGCATTTCAGGATTGATCCGGTATTCTTTTTCTTCCTCTCTTCCGTCGGGATGAACCTTGATCAAGGCAATTTCAACGATCCGGTCGGTTACAATATTCATTCCTGTTGTTTCCAGATCGAGAAAAATCAACGGATTCCTGAGATTCAAATTCATTTTAGTATTTTAAATGTTATTACAATCGGACATTAAAAAACCTAACAGGTTGTCGCTGTTAGGTTTTACTTCTATAGCCTTTTACAGATCAGGCGTTTATCATCATTGGCATTAAAAGCATCAAAACATTTTCTTCTTCATTTTCATTTTCAGCAGGTAACAGCAAGCCGGCACGGGTCGGATCCGAAAGTTCCATCTTAACATCAGTAGCCGATAAGTTCGCTAAAATTTCCTGAAGAAAGGTTGATTTGAAGCCTATTTCCATGTCTTCACCTTCGTACTGGCAATTCAACCGTTCAACTGCTGAAATATTGAAATCAATATCCTGAGCCGAAACAACCAACTGATTTTCAGTTAATTTTAACCTAACGAGGTTACTTGCCTGATTCGAGAAAACGGAAACACGACGAACGGTATTGTAAAATTCAACGCGGTCGATAATCAGTTGATTGGGATTGTTGGTTGGGATAACCGAATTGTAACTTGGATAATTTCCTTCAACCAACCGGCAGATCAGTTTGTAATTACTAAGGGTAAAGAAGGCATTCTTTTCGTCAAATTCCAGCTTCACATCAAAATCTTCTTTCGGAAGCAAACTTTTCAGCAAGGCCGCCGGTTTTTTGGGAAGGATAAACGATGCGTCTTTCTCTGCTTTGGCATCGAATCGTTTGTAGCGAACCAATTTGTGCGCATCAGAAGCTACAAACTTCATATCTTCAGTCGAAATTTCAATAAAAATACCGTTCATAACCGGGCGAAGTTCATCATCAGCAGTAGCAAAAAGTGTTTTATTGATTCCACTCAGCAATACCCTGTGGTTGACATTGATTGTTGAAGCAACTGCTTCATTCAAAAGCGGCTGTTGCGGAAAATCTTCACCATTTTGGCCAACAATACTGAATTTACCGTTTTGTGAGAAAATATCAATGGCAAATGTTTCCGGATCAATCTGGAAAGTTAAAGGCTGTTCCGGAAATTCCTTCAAGGTTTCATTCATCAGCTTTGCGGGAACTGCAATCGAACCGGTTCCGCTGGTATTATCCAGTTCCAGACTTGTAATCAAAGTCGATTCCAGATCGGAAGCAGTGATTGTTAAACGGTTATCTTCCAGCAAGAACAAATAATTATCCAAAATAGGAAGCGTATTTTTTGAATTGATCACTTTACTGATTGCAGCAAGATGACTGAGTAATTCGGTACTTGAAACAACAAATTTCATTCGATATTTTTTTAGAGTTTTATATTCCTGATTATTTATTTTGTCTTGAACTCACCTTCGTATAACCTCCACGAGAAGCACACGAATATACAAACTTTGATTTTTTTTACCTATTGATCCGTCAATATTTTATTCAAAAGAAATCAGCATCGGTATTTGCGCCGGCGAATATACACAAACACGGCGCCAAATAAAGATATTAGCACCAATGGTACCAGAACATTAAGCAATTGCCACATCAGTTTTCCTTCTTTCATCCTGACTTTATCGAGTAGCCTGATTTTAAATACCCGCGAACGAAGCTCCATGAGACCTTCATCGTCGCACAAATAATTCACTGCATTCAGCAGCAAAGCTTTATTTCCGAATGTCTGTTTCGAAAAACGATCGTATCCAAGTGGCATATATTCGGCCACTCCGCCTGAAATCCGGAATTGATTGGCAATTAAATTTCCATCGGCAAAAATAATCATTTTGGTGGGCAAACTTTCAGTTTTAACTTCGGAAGCTTTTACGCCAAACGAATCAACCATGCGATTTTTATACACTGATGTAAATGTACCTTCAAGCAAAATTCCAACAGGTTGCGACGGTTGGTTGAAAAGACGACGATCGGGTGGATTGTTGACACTGGCCAAACTAATTTCGACAGGAGCTACTGAAACCAGCGAATAAACTGATGAGGCCAGGATGACTGTTTTGCGCACCTGTTGCTGTTTCCCAACCGTATCCATTGAACTCACAAATTCAGCTTTTACCCGGTTCAGATTCCGGCTGATGACGTGCCTCTCAGATGGAATTAAAAGAGGTGAATAATACCAGGGAGCCGGAGTGAATTTAGTTGGAGAACCTGCCGGAGCTGTATTCACCGGAATCAGCAAACACTCTGCATCCTGAATCAGGTTTGAATTCAGGCGGATACCATAGCGAAAGAACTGATCATCCAGGTTAAGGTTCTGCGGAAATGCAAGTGTCGTATTACCAGTACTCAAACTATCAAGACTGACCGATACCGGATCGATTAACCACAAAATCCGGCCGCCCTTCATCAGGTACTGATCGATGTGAAATTTATCATTTTCGGTAAACTTTGTGGTTGGATTTGCCACGATAAGCGCCTTGATCTGAGCGCCTTTCGAACCAAGTTCCTGGGCGGTTACCGGGCCAACCGAGTATTTCTCGGCCAAAGTTTCAGAAATATCATGTGTTTCATTTTCATTCAGTTCGCCTTGCCCAGTCAAAAAAGCAATGCTCCGTTTTTCAGAACTCATCAGTTCTGAAAAAGCTGAAGAAAATTCATATTCAAGGCTTTCTATCGAATTATTCAGGTTCACCTCAGCCTGAAGAGCCGGATTATTTTTGAGAAGATTGACACTCATCCGTTTTTCGCCGTATTCAATCAGGACTCCCGGAAAAATTCGCCTGGTCACCGTTCCCTGTTCCGTATTCTGGCGAATATCGGTAGGCTGAAGTCCCTTCTCTGACAACATAGCAAATAAATTCTCCCTTCTTTTGACATCCGGAATATCATAGGGATCGACCACCAACAGATTGATGTGTTGTGATGACCAGGCATTGTAATCGGCAATTTTTTCCTCAATCGATTTTTGCAGTTTTCGGAAGCCAGCCGGCAATTCTCCGGAAAGATAGAGTGTAATGTTTACCGGCTTGTCGAGCTTTTTCACCAGCTTTTTTGAAATTTCGGTGAGGGAATATCTTTTTTCAGCAGTCAGGTCCAGACGAAAAAACAGTTGACCTGACACAATAATCAGGAAAATAACGCCCAAAAGGACCAAACTTCCTGATTTGATTTCTCTCCTCAGATTAATCTTATGGAAATGAATGATCCTGCTGGTCAGGAAAAGAAAAAGAAAAACGACTGAGATAAAATAAATCAAATCGCGCGAGTCAACCACTCCCCGACTGATGGATGCATAATGCTCGTTAATTCCGAAACCGATAATCAATTGCTGAATAGCAGAAGGCAGTTGCATGGAACCGACCAAATCGAAGCCAAGGTAAGCCAGGAATGAAAGAAACAAGGCCATAATAAAGGCAAAAACCGGATTGTCAGTCAATGCTGAAGCCAGCAGGCCAATGGCCACATAAATGGCAGCCAGAAAAAACAAACCCAGATAAGCGCCCCAGGTTCCGCCGGTATCGATACAACCTATAGGGTTTCCAAGTGCATAAACGGAGTAGAAATAAATCAGCGTGGGCAGCAACGAAATGGAAACCAGCAACAGGCCAGCCAGAAATTTAGCGAAAACAATCTGAAATACGGAAAGTGGCCGCGTAAGAAGTACTTCCATGGTGCCAAGCCGTTTTTCTTCGGCAAACAACCGCATGGTTACTGCCGGAACCAGGAAAAGATATACCCAGGGTGCCAGCGAAAACAAACCATCGAGCGAAGCATATCCACCATCAGGAATATTGTAATTTCCGGGGAAAACCCATAGGAATAAGCTGGTGGCCAGCAAAAACACAAATACCACCACATATCCTGTGAGCGATCCGAAAAAACTGGTAATTTCTTTTTTCAACAGGCTAAACATATCCTATAATTGGATGACAGATTATTAATTGAAGTTAAAAGGGAGGAAAATCGTCGTAAAAATTCTGGCGTGTACCAAATTTAAGGAACTCTACCATTCCTCTGTTGATGTAAACCCCGAACCGGTATTGTCCACGTTTAATCTTGAAAAATTTACCCTGGCTATGTAAAGGTTCACAATCTTTAATATCGGCAATGCTACCTGCAATTTCACAGTTTTCGATAACTGTTTGAATCAGATTGACTGTCGCTTTTGATTTTAATTTTTTGATGTCCCTGATGAAAGAACTTCGGAATTCAACTTTCATTGCAAGGCGTTTAAAACATCTGATTTGGTTGCTTTCGATGTTTTCCGCGCTGCTTTACAAGCTTTTAGCATTGAAATATTTTCTAACTCTTCAGCAGTGGCCATAGTAGCGTTGGTCACACCATTCAAAAGCTTTACCGCGTCGAGTATCTGTTTGGCCTTTGATTTATTTTCAACATTGATTACAATTGTTTCCATCCTGTTTAAATTTTCAACGAAATTAAAAAACTTAGTGATAAACACCAATTTAGGTGTCGAAGTTTTAAAGTTACATCATTTCTAAAGGTTGATTGATTTTAATTTTTCAACCATCAATGCGGCAGCCCGACCCGAAGCTCCTGGTTCGCCTAACTTAATCATCATATCCCGATAATCTGCCAACATCCGTTTCTCATTTTCGGGATCATTCAAAATTTTCTCAAGTTCTGAAACCACATTTTTCAGGGTAAAGTCGGACTGAATTAATTCGGAAACTGCTTCCCGACCTAAAATGATATTAACCAGCGAAACCCATTTGGTTTTCAGGAAAAATTTCTTCAGGAATATAAACAACCACCTGGGATTCATCTGGTAAACAACGACCTGTGGTACATTTAAAATAGCAGTTTCGAGTGTTGCGGTTCCTGACGATACAATGGCAACACTGCTGTGAATCAGTATTTCGTAGGTTTTGTTCCAGATAACCGGTACCTGACTTTCTTTCATGAATGGCTGATAGAATTCAATTCCCATATTGGGAGCTCCGGCAATTACACACTGATATTCGGGAAATTGTGCTGCAGCTTTCAGCATGGTGGGCAGCAAAACACTGATCTCCCCTTTGCGGCTTCCCGGCAGAACAGCCAAAATCGGTTTTTCTGGTAATTTATTCTCAGTCCAGAATCGCTGAAAATCGGGTGCAGTTTTCTTTTCCAGAATGGCATCGAGCAAAGGATTTCCAACGTAATTGACCGGGTAATCAAACTTGCGGTAGAAATCAGCTTCGAAAGGCAAAATGGTAAACATCTCATCGACATAAGCTTTTACTTTATGAACCCGCTCCTGTTTCCATGCCCATATTTTGGGTGAGATGTAATAAAATGTGCGTATTCCGTGCTCTTTGGCGAATTTGGCCATCCGGAGATTAAAGCCGGGATAATCAATCAAAATCAGAACATCAGGATTAAAAGCAAGCAAGTCTTGTTCGCAAAACCTGAAATTCTTTTTGATGGTGCGAATATTCATAATCACCGGCACCAATCCCATAAAAGCCATGTCGCGGTAATGTTTCAGCACAGTCATTCCGGCTTTTTCCATCAAGTCGCCGCCAAATCCCCGGAACTGAGCCTGAGGATCAAGCAAACTAATTTCTTTGATGAGGTTGGAAGCGTGTAAATCGCCAGAAGCTTCACCGGCTAAAACGTAGTATCTCATTAGTTCCAAGTTTCAAATTTCAAGTTCCAGGTATCACAGCAGTTTTGCAATCAACACCAGAAAGGCATACATAAAAGTTGCCATAATTACGCCACGGGCTGCCATGTCATATTTCAACCGGTAGAACAAAAAGAAAAATCCCAGGTTTGGAAATACGCAAAGGCTAAGCAATTTCAGTAATATTTTCATCTGCCACATGCTCTTCAGGTAGTTAATAAAATCCATCCCGCTATACTTTACCTGATAGGTGATTAGGAATATGATTAAAGGCACAATAATCCCGACAGACCATCCGATCAATATCCGGTCATATCGTTTATGTTTTCGCAGAGTCATGTTAAAACCTCCAACTTTTCATGCTTTCAAAAGTCTGGTAGCACGTCATGTCAGCATTCACCGGAACTACCGAAACATAGCCGTTTTCGAGCGCGGTGATATCGGTATCTACCACGTCTTCCTCGAAGTTCTTAAAATAGCCGGCCATCCAGTAGTAATCCCGTTTATGCGGATCAGTGCGCTTATCATACTCTTCGACCCATTTTCCTGAAGTTTGACGGCACACCTTGGCGCCCTTTATTTCTCCCTTCGGAATATTAACATTCAGGCAAACAAAAGGCGGGAGGCCATTTTCGGCCACCTGCTGAAAAACACGGGCAACATAGATTTTTGCCCTTGAAAAGTCAGCTTCAGGATCATAATCGTTTAGCGAAAAGCCTATTGATGGAATTCCATGAATACATCCTTCGAGAGCTCCACCCATCGTACCTGAATACATAATACTGATGGAGGAATTTGAACCATGATTAATTCCGGAAACGACAAAATCGGGATGACGGTCGAGCAATTGGTTAAACGCAAGTTTCACACAATCGACCGGAGTACCGGTACATTTGTAAACCTGAAACCCCTCTTCATCGATTGTTTTTGTTACACGAATAGGATGATCGACAGTAATTGCATTGGACATTCCCGACCGGTGAATATCGGGTGCAACCACCACAACATCACCAAAAAGACGCATAACTTCCGTCAATTCCTTTAATCCTTTTGCAGCGACACCATCGTCGTTGGTTATTAAAATCAGGGGCCGTTCGCTCATAATTTATTTTTTGAATGCAGACAAAGATAAATGAATGTACCTGACAAAATCCTATCTAAACAATATTTAAACTGAAAAATTCACGAATCTTTCTATAGAAAATTATCGTAATGCAAAAACAACCTGAATTAAACCATGTCACATTAATAATTGTTTTCATCATAGATCTTAAAAAAACAGACCATGGAAAAGATGACAAATTCAATCAATTGGGTCGAAATTCCTGTCCTTAATTTCGAAAGGGCCAAGGAATTTTATTCCCGTATTTACGATTATGAGATGTTTGAAACCACAATGGCCTCCATGCGGATGGGCTTTTTGCCTATGGATCAGGAATCTCAGGGTGTTGGCGGCGCTATTGTTCAGGGTAATGGCTTTATACCTTCTTCGCTTGGAGCAAAAGTTTACCTGAATGGGGGTAAAGACCTGCACACTGTATTGAACCGGGTGACTGGTGCCGGGGGAGAAATTTTGGTGCCAAAAACAAAGATCAGCGATGAAATCGGGTATTTTGCTGTATTTGAGGATACCGAAGGAAATCACATCTCGCTTCACTCGAAGGAATAAACCGAAAAATTGGCTTCTGGTCTCTGGCTTCTGGTCTCTGGCAAAACTCAATATCAATACAGAATAGTGCTTTGCCAGAAGCCAGTGGCAGGTTGCCAGTAGCTTTTTCAATCAGAGAATTCAAAAAATCAAGAGCTAATTTTTCAACCGCACCTGAATTTCATCGCCATCATTCCACTTTCTCGAAATCTGACAATATTCGCCCGGATGTGGTACATATTTCACATTTCCGTGAGTAACGGTCGGATTAACAGCCCATGCCGGAATCCGGATAAAAAGGTCGAGGTAACGCACATCATCGCACTCACATTTCAATATCATTTCATTGCTCTTCGGATAGTCGGTTTTTTGAATCAGTTTGATGGTTCCACCAGTTGTATGATGGTGATTCACGCTTGATGAACCAATGACATTGATAAATATCTGGTCGTCAATATGTGTGTAGATCACTGACTTCAGGAATTTCTCGGATAAAACCGGGACTTTGGATCCGTACAGCATTTTCTCCAATGCATCACCAAACTTCACTTCGCCTGACAGTTTAAGCAGATTGACATTTAATTCAGCCCATTTTCGGGCAATGCTCTTTGATTGAGAATCCGTCAGTGAATCGGCTTTAACAACAGGCAAACCATCAGGCCCAACATGATTCCTCCTGAAATCTTCCCAACTTGCAGAAAGAGTTTTCCATAAACTATCCGATTTCGTTTCCCTGACCGTATTTACCAAAGAAATCATCTCCTCTGTTTTTTGCGAAAGTGTGTTTGATTCCTGAACATTAAGTCCCTGATCAACCAAAAGTGAATCGGTCAGTAATTGCTGCATAACAGAATTATCAATTGTAATTTGCTTTTCTGCAAAAGGTCCTGAATTAATTACTGTCAATCGATATGCATCGTTTCCGCAGGCAAATAAAATTGAGGCAATCCATATTAAGGCGACCTGTTTTAAATACTTCATTTCAATATTTTTATATCTGAAACATTTTTATCGTCAATGGGTTCAAATCTAAAAATCAAATTTGCTTATATTTCACATCAATATATTTTTATCATGCCTGATAAAAAAGGTATCTCATTTAAATCCTTTCGATTTCGATCGTTGTGGACCGGACCGACATAAAAGAAGCTATCGCCGGAAGCGACCGCGATTTCACGAGCGACAGCATGGCCATTGTTGCAGCAGAAACAGCACTGACATTGACTGCCTGGTATTTTTTCAGGAAGGGATAATGGAAGATGGTAAAAGTTTAGGGAAGTTTCTACAGGAGAATAAATATCCGATATTCAAAAAAATGTAAAATATCGAATAAGGAACAAGAAACTCCGAAGTACTCCTTTCTTATTTCTTAACGCTATCAGGTTCTTCGGACGCTGACAAGTTGTATTTTGGATGAAGTTAACGTCAACTACATTTTGGGAATTGGTTAATCGACTTGGATATTGGACATTTGTTTCTTATTCATTGAATCTCAGCATAATTCCCCAAAGACAATCTTCGGAGTTTGGGAGCGATTCCGGAGGCAACTCCAACCACAATCAAGGTCATCACTCCACCAAAGACAACCGATGGGACCAAGCCCATCAAACTGGCAGCAGCGCCTGATTCAAAAGCGCCCAGTTCATTCGACGAACCAACAAAAATACTGTTGACCGACGATACGCGTCCTTTCATTTCATTGGCGGTGAATAACTGAAGAATGCTGCTTCTGACGACCACGCTCACAAAGTCAAAGGAACCACTCAGCAACAAACATGCTGCTGAAAGATAGAAGTTTTTGGATAGTGCAAAAACAATCATGCAAACTCCGAATCCGGCGACACTGTAAAGCATTTGCCTACCGGAATTTTTGACCGGCGGATAAAAAGTAAGCACAACAGACATCAGGATAGCGCCAATGGCCGGACAGGCTCGCAGAATGCCCAATCCTTCAGGGCCAACTTTCAGAATATCGGAAGCAAAAACCGGCAACATCGCAACCGCGCCTCCAAACAAAACGGCAAACATGTCGAGTGAGAATGCTCCTAATAGAACCTGGTTTTTAAAAACATAGCGAATTCCTTCACCAATTCGGACAAAAATTCGGTCGTCACTTTCGGTGACATGCACCACTTTTCCCGGACTTTTAATGAAAAACATCAGAATTACACAAGTCAGGAAAAAAGAAAATACCAGTAAATACGCTGGTACAATTCCGAAGAATCCATACATCAAACCGCCCAGTGCAGGTCCGGTGACTGCAGCAACCTGCCATACTGTACTTCCCCAGGTTGCTGCTTTGGCCAACAATTCGCGGGGAACAAGCTGCCCCAGCAGAGCAGTGTGAGCAGGCATCAAAATCCCGCGGACCAGTCCAACCAGAAAGATAGTAGTAAAAATCGGTGCAGTACCAACTAAAAAACGCGTAGCTTCTGAATCGATACTTGAACCCAATAAAATGGCAGATCCAAGCAACAGCAAGAAACTGGTGTTAAAGATGATTTTCTTCCGGTCCCAGATATCGACAAAATGACCGGCAAACAGAGCGATGGAAACCTGCGGAATAACTTCGGTAAGGCCAATCATACCTAACGAAAATGGATTTTTAGTAATGTCGTACAATTGCCAGCCTACGATGACAGCTTGCATCAACGTTGCAGCGGTCATAAAAAAGCGGTAAGCCATAAACAGCCGGAAATTGCGGATGTGCATCACCGCAAAAGCCTCATTCGAAAAAAAACTTTTCATTAAAGAACTAATTTCGGTATCGGCACTAAACCAGCTTTAATTGCTGTGCGGTATTGTGGAGAGTTTTTGGGAATTTGAAAATTTTTAGATTGTACCCAATAATATGGAGTTCTACTTTTTGATTTCATTTTATTGATTTCAGGAGCTTTTTCATTCAACCATTGCTTTAACCATTGAAACTTCAATATCACAGCACGAACTTCTCCTGAATTTGCAGAATGAACTTCAACAAAGTAAACTTCTGAATTATATGCAAAAGTATAATCCCATCTATTATCGTTGGGATACAAATACTTTGTGCACTCATCAATCTCTACGCTTCCCTGGATAAGGCTTGTGTCAGCAACTTCAACTTTATTACTATGCTTCCCAAAAGCAGACAACCCAGTTCGAAAACCCATTGCGATTTCGGGAGTCGCTTCTACTGCTTGTTTAAATGTCAATGCTGGCATCTGATTACTATTAATCTTCAGTATAATACTTCGAGACAATATCAACAGCTTTGCCAGAAAATTCGGATAATCCTCCCCAATTTGATATTGACTCATTTTCACTGCCAGCATCAAGAGAAGAAATATCCTTCACACTTACTTTATCATTTTCCCTATCAAAGTAATAAGTATTTATAGTTTTATTTTCGATAATATTTTCGAACAAACGCTTTGTTGGTGCAGTCCTTTTAATATCAAACAACTCGAACAAAGAATCACTACTTACATTTGATTGTTTTAACAAATTGAATGCCCAAGCGAATTCAAGAAATACCGGTGAATGAGTTGAAATAATTACTTTGTAGTCTCTTGAGAGCAAATCTATAACTTGAAGAATAACAGATTTAATGGCTTGTGGATGCAATCCCATTTCAGGTTCTTCAATAACCACATATTTAATTTCATCCCTTCGACTTATTTTTGAAGAAGTGCAAAGCCAGTAAAAACTAAGCAACAAAGGCATAAATTCTTTTTGACCGGCACTCCAAGTCATAAAAGGAATACTAAGTCCATCAATTTGCATTCGAAACTTTCTTTGTCCGGAAATATTCTCAATAACAATTTTACCATTGTGAAAAATGCTATCATTAAACGAGTTCCGAAGAGGAGCTTTTAAGCGTTGACTTAAAGGGAAAACTGATCCATGTTTTCCAATATCAGATTGCATCAGTTGACGCAAAGTCTCACTAAAATGTCGAAGCACATAAGGAACGGATTCGTCAAATTCAGTAAAATATTTTGGCCTTCCATCTGAAATGCTCAATATTCTCTGAGCAGGGATATAAAACATTATTTCATCAGAATTTTTGAAGCTTTCTTTTTGTTTTGGAAGCCAGTATCCTTTGTCAACTGGTTTTGAATCAAATAAAATTTCTGTATTATCCTTCCAAATTCCGTGCATTCCATCACCAAAAAATAGATCAAATAAATCATCAGAATCTTTACTCCATACAAAATTATATTGTTCGAGTGTCTTCCTTATATGTTTCTTATCAATAATTAGTTTTAACATTTGTATAAATATGCTTTTTCCACTTGCCTGAGGACCAACCAATAAAGTTAAATTTCCAAAATTTACATTCGCATCTTCTATCGGACCAAGCGATTTAATTTTAATATTTTCCATTGTATAAAGTTTATTTTACAAATGTATTGTAAATTACGCTACTAAATTAAACAATATGAGCACCCTTGGAAATCTGATCTGGTTAATCTTTGGTGGTTTTTTGGTATTTCTGGAGTATATGGTTGCAGGTTTTTTATTGTGCCTGACCATCATCGGAATACCCTTTGGAATTCAGGCGTTTAAACTGGCCGTTCTGGCATTATGGCCATTCGGGAAAACCATTGTACTCCAGCCATCGGCTCCGGGCTGTCTTTCAACCATCATGAACCTGATCTGGTTGCTTATTGGCGGAATCTGGATCGCATTAACTCATCTGATTTTCGGATTACTTCTGGGAATCACCATCATCGGCATTCCCTGGGCCAAACAGCATTTCAAACTCGTTTCGTTGGCTCTGACGCCGTTCGGACGGGAGATTGCAGATAAATGACCATGCATCCTTTTAACCTTGGTGACGTTTATCTTTTACTTGCATTAAGTATTGTTAGTCCAATAATCTCATCATTCTCATACCTGATAATGATATCATCATCAGTCATTTCAGTATGATCAGCATTATTTGGTTTTTTAAAGTGAAAGTATAAACAATCAGCCTCATCATCATAACTTGACCATACATTTTTATGCTTCATAAAGTATGGTAATATTTCCTTAATTTCATTCACCACTATTGTTTCCATATTTCTTTCTTATTATACTTTGATAAACAGCCATATATAAACAATTCATGAAAGTACTTTTCAGATTGCTTTTATCATTTATAGCTATACAATCAATGATTCATAAAATCCTAAAGAGTTATTCTGTTCCCAAATAACTATCTTCTTTTCAAATTTTTGCTCTTTACTGGACAAAAATGATGTAATGACAAATCCATCTTCAAGAGATATTTCTTTGTAAATAACAACAATAAATTTACCTGTGTTTTCAAATCTAAAGCTGACAGCAATTAATCCCCCTTCATTTCCTTCATAGATGATCTTTGGATTTTCGATTGTTTCCAAAATTTCATAGTAAAAATCAGCAACCTCTGGGAGTCCAGTAGTTATGTGTTGCCAGCGTTCAGGAGTTAAGCGAATAGGAACATTATTTTTCGAAATTCCAATATCCATATTGTGCCAGTTTTTACAAATATAGATTTAAAAACTTGAATATTCTATTATCCATAATTTATAAAGAATCTGACACAGACTACTCCTGATGTGTATGCAGTCCGCACTCTTTTTTCGAGTTGTTCTCCCACCACCATCGACCGGCCCTGAAATCTTCACCCGGCTGAATAGCACGTGTGCACGGGGCACAACCAATACTAACAAAACCGCGGTCGTGCAAAACGTTGTACGGCACATTATTTTCCTTCACATATTTCTGGCAATCTTCAAGCGACCAATGTAACAACGGATTGAATTTAATCAACTTAAACCCGGCATCCCAAATAAAAAAATCCAGATCGTGACGATTTTCCGACTGAGAAGCCCGAAGACCGGTAATCCAGCATTCCACTCCTTCCAGCGCACGGTTCAGCGGTTCAACTTTTCGGATATGGCAACATTCTTTGCGGTTTTCTAGCGACAAATAAAAACTCAACGGACCTTTTCCGGTGATCATTTCTTCGACTGATTCGTGTTTCGGAAAGTACACCTGAATGGCTTTTCCGTATTTATCCAGCGTGCGGTTCATTACTTTATAAGTTTCCTCAAACAACCGGCCAGTATCCAAAGTCACGACTTTGATGTCCAGATTATTACTGAAAATCATATCGGATATGACCTGATCTTCAATGCCAAAGCTGGTGGTAAAAACTGCTTTCCCGGGGAATTGCTGAGCGATTTTCTCCAACATTCCCGCCAAATTGGCGGAGCCTGCCTGTTTATTCAGGTCTGAAACCAAATTTTGATCAACCATAGCTATTTGTTTATTAAACTCAATCCATTTATCTTGCCGGCAAATATCACAAGAAAACTCAAAAAATCATCGAAAAAACATCCGAAATATTACCAGTTGCATTTTTAGACCGAATCAGAAATCAGTTTCCTGCTGATTACGATCATTTTATTCAATCGATCGATCAGGTTCCGGCTATCAGTCTGCGAATCAATCCACACAAATTCCACTTGCCAAATACTGCGGAAAGAATTCCCTGGTGCGAAACAGGGATTTTCCTGAATGAACGTCCTTCCTATACCTTGGATCCTATTTTTCATTCCGGAGCCTATTACGTGCAGGAAGCCAGTTCCATGTTTATGGAGCAGGCATACCGGCAAATGGAAACCGGTAAAAACCGGATTGTTTTGGATTTATGTGCAGCGCCAGGTGGAAAATCAACTCATTTGCTCAGTTTACTGGACAACAGCGATTTGTTGGTAGCCAATGAGGTGATCAGGTCGAGGGTATCGGTTTTGAATGAAAATATCCGAAAATGGGGTCATCAGAATGTGGTAGTTTGCAGCAACGACCCGGCTGATTTCAGCAGTTTAGAAGGATTATTCGATCTGATTCTGGTTGATGCGCCTTGTTCCGGAGAAGGATTATTCAGGCGCGATCCGGTTGCAATCAGTCATTGGTCGGTTGATACGACCAACCTCTGTGCCACCCGCCAGCGCCGCATTCTGGCTGATATTTGGCCATCCCTGAAAACAGGGGGTTACCTGATTTACAGCACCTGCACCTTCAATCCGGCAGAAAACGAAGAAAACCTGCAATGGATGGCCGAAAATAATGAAGTGGAAACTATCCGGATTCCGATTCATGAAAATTGGGGAGCAGAAGAAATAGAAACCAACGGATTATTTGGATATCGTTTCCTTCCTCACCGGGTAAAAGGGGAAGGGTTTTTCCTGACATTGATCCGCAAAAAAGACGGGTGCAGTTCGTTCATCATTCCAAAGAAAATCAAGGGCAGATTTGAAAAAATGCCGAAACAATTTGCTGAAATCCGTAACTGGCTTAACACTCCGGATTCTGAATATTTTGCAAAAGCAGAATATCTGATTGCTTTTCCTGAAAATAAAATACCGGTTTTAAACGCTCTGGCTGAACAACTCCGTGTGATCAGTTTTGGATTGCCGCTTGCACAATTTAAGAAGAATGACCTTCTTCCTGAACATGCGTTTGCACTCTCGGTTGACCGCAATCCTGACGTTTTTGAATCGGTTGACGTCGATTTACGGGATGCTTTGCTTTTCCAAAAAAAGGAAGAAATACGAATCAATTCAACAACTAAAGGATGGCTGCTGGTTCAGTATCAGGGTGTACCGCTTGGTTTTGTCAAAAACCTCGGAAACCGCGCCAACAATTATTTTCCGAAGGAATGGCGAATCCGGATGACTTTACCTGAGTTGCCAATTCCGTGGTACATGACCAGCTAGGATTTCAGTTTTCAGGTCAAATTTCGACCTTGCTTTAACTTGAATATTGAATATTGGACATTTGAAACAAAGTGAGATTTCAACCTGAAAGGTTTACTTTACCCAAACACATAAATCCGCCCGTCGCCCGCACCAATCACAATTTTGCCAGAAACAACTGCCGGACTTCCGATAATCGGACTGCCTAATTCGTATTTCCAAAGTTCTTTCCCGGTTTTCAGGTCATGAATGTATAACATTCCATCCATAGTACCGGTAATCACTTTCCCTGAGGCAATTACTGAAGAAGATTCGACCCGACTGCTGGTTTTTACTTTCCAGACGACTTTCCCTGAGTTTTTATCCAGGCAATAAATGAACCGATCCTGGTTGCCGATCACGATAAAGTTACCACTCAAGGCAGGCGAAGCGATAAATGGAAGGTTTTTCTCCGGATCGTCATAGGTCCAGATTACTTTTCCGGCTTCCAGATCAATGCAAAAAAAGCGTCCTTCATAGTCGCCCACATAAGCATGTTTACCATCAATCACCGGCGATGAAGCGACATAGGTTTCCAGTTTTATTTTCTTAAATACCTTTCCGGTTTCGATGTTTACCAGATGAACAAATCCGTCACATCCTCCAAACACCGCATTCTTATTATAAATTGCCGGCGCTCCGTTAATGTAATTATCCGATTCATACTGCCAGATGCTGTCGCCTTTGGCGAACCCGACACAGTGCAGGTTGTAATCGTAACTTCCAACCACCAATCTCAGTTGTTTCCCAATTTTCAGCCAGTTGGCCGATCCCATGATTTGATTATCAGTGGTGTATTTCCAAATCTGCTTGCCGGTTCTTTCATCCAGACTGAAAAACATTCCGTCAAGCGAGCCAAATATTACAGAACCATCGATTACCAAGGCTGGAGCTTCAATGGCATTTCCTGAAGCAAATTTCCATTTCTGTTTTCCATCGAACCCAATAGCATACATGCTGCCATCGGCCGATCCACAGAAAATAGTTTGCCCATCCACTACCGGTGATGCTTTAATATCGTCGCCTGTTTGAAATGAAAACAACAATTTAGGTTTCTCCGGGATACTTGCAGAAGTAGTCCCAGAAAGCTGCTGATTACCACGGAAAATGGGCCAGGAGAACTGGGCTTTTATGGAACTCAGAAGAAGTAAATTTACAAGGAACAGTATCAGAGATTTTCTCAAAATCATTGGATGAAAATTGCTAATTCGAATTAAAGTCGTAAAAATAGTAAACACTTTATATAAAACTTAGATAATGAACTTATCCTGAAATTAAAACTTTTCGATTGTCATATTCCCAATATTTAAAACGATTCGCCAAGTGAAATGGCCATCTTGGTTTAGGATTCTAACTGGTCAAAAAAGATAATTCATGATCAGAAAATAATACCAGATTATGAGCGTAGGTTCATTATCTTTGTCGGAAATTAGTTGATTTAGTCCTATCTTTTTAATGACCACAGTGAAGGATTTACTACATCATATATTTCAATTTTATTATCAGGGTTTTAAAGGTATGACCCTGGGAAGAAGATTATGGACAATTATTATTATTAAGTTGGCAATTATATTTTTCGTATTGAAATTATTCTTCTTCCCCAATTATTTAAAATCAAATTTTAAAACTGACGAAGAGCGCAGTAATCACGTCATTGAACAACTCACTAAATGAAATTATATGGAAAATATTGATTTTTCGCTTGTTGATTGGTCCCGTGCACAATTTGCCCTTACTGCCATGTATCATTGGTTGTTTGTGCCATTGACTCTGGGCCTTTCTTTTATTGTAGCTTTCATGGAAACCTTGTACGTTCAATCAGGAAATCCGGAATGGAAGCGGATTACAAAATTCTGGATGTCACTGTTTGGAATAAACTTCGCGATAGGTGTTGCAACAGGGATCATTCTTGAATTTGAATTCGGAACCAACTGGTCCAATTATTCCTGGTTTGTAGGTGATATTTTCGGTGCACCGTTGGCTATCGAGGGGATCATGGCATTTTTTCTGGAAAGCACTTTTATTGCCGTTATGTTCTTTGGCTGGAATAAAGTAAGCAAGAAATTTCACCTGCTATCAACCTGGTTGGTTGCAATTGGTTCCAACTTATCCGCATTATGGATTCTGGTTGCCAATGGCTGGATGCAATATCCTTCCGGGATGAAATTCAATCCAGATACTGCCCGAAATGAGATGATCAATTTTTGGGAGGTACTTTTTTCTCCGATTGCAATCAATAAATTTCTGCATACTATTTCCTCAGGATATGTGCTGGCTTCGGTATTTGTCTTAGGAATAAGTGCCTGGTATTTATTAAAAAACAGAGAGCATCAATTAGCTAAAAAAAGCATATTGGTGGCATCGGCCTTTGGTTTAATAACTACTGCATTTGTAGTTTTGACCGGAGACGGATCGGCACGGAATATGGCAAAATATCAACCCATGAAGTTTGCTGCCATGGAAAATCTGTATGTTGGCCAGCAAAACGCACCCCTTGTTGCCATTGGTATCCTGAAGGAAGACGGCAAGGAAGCATCGCATAAAAAACAGGATTTTCGATTTGAGATAGAAATTCCAAACATGCTTTCATATATGGCATTTCTTGATCCTAATGCATATGTTCCAGGAATTCAGGACATTGTTCTTGGAAACCCGGAACACCATATTATGTCGTTTCAGGAAAGAAGCGCAAAGGGTAAGATTGCGATCAATTCATTAGCCGATTATAAAAATGCCAGAAAAGCAGGAAATGATAGTCTGTCAATGGTTTCTTTAGAAAATTTCGAGGCAAATTATGCTCATTTTGGGTACGGATATTATTCAGGCCGGGATATGCAAGAGTTAATACCAAGTGTTCCAACAACCTTTTATTCCTTCCGGATCATGGTTGGTTTAGGAGTTCATTTTGGTGCACTTTTCCTGGTAGTGCTTTTGTTAACCTTAAAAAATAAAATCGAAAAGAAACGATTTATTCTTTATACCGCTCTTTGGAGTATTCCACTGGCCTATATCGCTTCTGAATTGGGTTGGGTTGTAGCTGAAGTGGGTCGTCAGCCTTGGGTAATTCAAGATATTCTACCTACAATAGCAGCGGTTTCCCAGCTAAAACCCTCGTCAGTCCAAATTACATTTTGGATGTTCTTCATCATTTTTACCGGATTATTGATTGCTGAAATAAGAATCATGACCACCCGGATAAAACATGGACCGGACGACAACCAAGAATCACCAATAACTAATCATTAAAATTCAGAAATCATGTTCGAAGCATTATCATACATTACATTACAACATTACTGGTGGATCATCGTGTCGCTGTTGGGAGCAATTCTTGTGCTCCTGATGTTTGTTCAGGGTGGACAAACTCTAATATATACTCTTGGTAAAACCGACGATGAGCGCACCATTCTCATTAATTTACTGGGGCGGAAATGGGAGTTTACGTTTACGACGCTGGTTACCTTTGGCGGAGCCTTCTTTGCATCCTTCCCCCTGTTTTATTCGACCAGTTTTGGAGGGGCCTATTGGGTTTGGATGTTAATATTGCTTGCTTTTATCCTTCAAGCTGTATCATATGAATACCGCAGTAAAGCCAATAATTTCCTCGGTAAAAGAATCTACGAAACTTTTTTATTCTTAAATGGCATTATTGCACCATTACTGATTGGAACTGCTGTAGCAACCTTCTTTACAGGATCAAAGTTTTCGGTAAACCTTCTGAACATTACTCTTCTCACCGGTAATAAAATGCCTGTCATTTCTGAATGGACTGGTCCTGCCCATGGACTAGAAGCTGCCCTAAACCTGCATAATCTCATGCTGGGACTAACGTTAGTCTTTTTGACACGTGTTCTCGCTTTACTCTATTTCATGAACAGGCTTAATCATGGCGAAATGATGGAACGTGTAAAAAAACAACTTCTCGTGAACAGTATCCCTTTTGTTATTTTGTTTCTCACTTTTACAATCTGGACATTACTTTCTGATGGGTTTGCTGTAAATCCAAAAACCGGTGAAGTGTTTATGGAATCGTATAAGTATCTGCATAATTTGCTGCAAATGCCCGTTGTTGCTATACTATTTGTTCTTGGTGTCGCTTTGGTATTGATTGGAATCATCAGACCGCTTACCTGCTTCGAAAAATGCAGTACCAAAGGAATATGGGGAGCAGGTATTGGAACAATCCTGACCGTATTTGCACTTTTTCTTTTGGCCGGATTTAATCATACGGCCTATTATCCTTCGACTTATGACCTTCAAAGCTCCCTAACGATCGAAAATAGCTCTTCAAGTTATTATACACTGACTGCTATGAGCTATGTTTCCTTGCTGGTTCCATTTGTTATTGCTTATATATGGATAGCATGGCGTGCGATTGACAGCAAAAAGATAGACATGGAAGAGCTTAATAGTGAGTCACATATTTATTAAATCAGTTATTTGTAATCTTAAAACATAAAATCATGATAACACAAATATTATGGCTGCTCAGTTGGCCGGTGCTTATTATCATTTCCTTCGTTGCTATCAAATGGGCAATAAAAAGGTTTGATAAAACCAGCATCAATCCAAAAATTGAACTTTAATGGATCATATTAACTGTCAAATAATAAAACACTGCTGTGTATTAACCTGAGTTCGATATAAGCAATACTTTAAAAAAGGGCCAATTGTCCAAAAGTTGGTTCGACATCATATTTTATTGATGGTTTTTTAGGAAGAAAAGAATATGCCAACAAACCAGAAATAAGATTTGTCAGGAAATTCCCAAATGTAGCTTAACCCAGAAGAAATCAGGGATTGAATAATGAATCCTTCTGGGCACGCGGGCAGGCCTGGGGCCTGTATGGATATACCGTTTGTTTCCGCGAAACAGGCGACGCCAAATACCTGGAAGCTCTAACTTATAAGTTTCTGCATACGCTTCAGCCAAGGGCGGGTTAAAACTTTTAACTGCGAATATGTGCTGCGAATGGGCTAAATTTAACCTTCAGATCAATGGCATTGGCCCTGGTTACATTGCCACTTCGCAAACCGCTGATATCCGGCTGAATGGTCATCCGTTCAATGATTTGGTCATGACGCGAACTCCTGCGGGCCGTTGGGGAGAGCCTGAAGATGTGGGTAATGCAGCTCTTTTTCTTGCATCAAAAGCAAGTGATTTTGTAAACGGACATGTGCTTTATGTCGATGGCGGCATATTGGCCAATTTTGGTTACGTAAAAGGTGAAAATGATCTTCCGGAATGAGAACGACAGAATAAGGTCAGTCATGAATTTGTGGTCATGAGCGCCAGATCAATTTAACAGCTCATTCCATTGATGTGCTGACCTTGCTAACTGTACTCACCAGATCCACCAAATAAACGATCGACTGATGTGAAATGCCGGAGTGCAAGCTCAGTCCAATTTCGCAGGTTCGGCTGGTCGAATAACCATATTTAATGCCTTCGGGCAACTGACTTTTCAGGTCGCGCAAGCCATGCTGGTTCAGCTCCGGAAACGAAAATCCACGGTCACCGGCAAAACCACAGCAGTTGGTTTCCGGAACCACTACTTTGGTCGCACATTTTTCGGCCAATTCAACCAGTTTGTCTTCCAGTCCCATTTTTTTCATACTGCAAACCGGGGAAACAGTGATAGTTTCCTGCAAGGGTATTATTTCCAGATTCGGTAACAGGTGCTCCAAGATAAATTCGACCGGCTCATACAGTTTCATACCTGAAGTCATATTTTCTTTCATGGTAAACAGGCATGGACTCATGTCGCACAACACCGGATATTTGCCGTTTTCGCTGGCTTTCAGCAAGGCAGCTTCCAGTTCATTCGATTTTTTGGTTCCGGCTTCGATGTATCCTTTACTCGAAAAAGACATTCCGCAACACTGTGTGTTCAGGTTTTCAGGATAAATCACCTCGAACCCACCTTTATTCAGCAGTTCAAGTATCTTTTCAGAAAGTTGTTTTTCTCCACGGTTTTCTTTTGAAACGCCCATCGCCCGGTTGATGCACGACGGAAAATAGACTACTTTTTTGTCCAAATGGGTTTTCTGTACCTGATGGGTATTCACTCTCTTTGCACCGAGAGGCATATATGGATTCCAAAGCGGAATGCGGTTTCCTGATAATTTTCTCAATCCTCCTGAAATACTTTTCATGATTGGTGTTCCCAATACTGAGTGAAAAAACCCGACTATTGAAAGTGAAGCCCGAACCACTGAAGTCACTCCACTCATCCGGTCGGCAATCCAAACGGCCCGATTTTGTCCGGAACCAATTTCTTCGGCCCGAAGATTTTTGATTAGTTTCCCGGTGTCAATTTTAACCGGACAAGCGGTGGCGCAAAGACCATCGGTAGCGCAGGTTTCGTTACCATCGTAAGAATAGGCTTTGGTGAGCGAAGCCAAAATATGCGGTTCGTGGCCACTTTTTGCCAAACTAGCCATCTCGCGGTAAACCACGATGCGCTGCCGGGGTGTAAGTGTCAATTCAGCAGAAACGCAGGTGGTTTCGCAAAAGCCACATTCGATGCATTTATCAATTTTTTCGCTGGCCGCAGGAATCGGTTTCAGGTTTTTCAGGTGTGCTTCCGGATCATTGTTTAAAATTACTCCCGGATTGAGCAGGTTTTGCGGATCGAAAATCTGCTTGATCCGTTTCATCAGATTGTAGGCTTCACTGCCCCACTCCATTTCAACAAACGGCGCCATGTTGCGACCGGTTCCATGTTCGGCCTTGAGCGAACCATCGTATTTCGATACCACCATTTCGGCTACTTCAGCGATAAATTTCGCGTACCGGTCAACTTCGCTCTGCGAACCAAAATCCTGGTTAAATACAAAATGCAGGTTTCCTTCGAGCGCATGTCCAAAAATCACGGCTTCGTGATAGCCCCATTTTTCAAATAACCGGTGAAGGTCTGACGTGGCTTCTGCCAGCCGGGGAACCGGAAAAGCTACATCTTCAATAATAACCGTCGTTCCTGTTTTGCGCATGGCGCCAACCGAAGGAAAAAGTCCTTTGCGGATTTTCCAAAGCAAGCTATATTCCGAAGGAACGGAGGTAAACTGAATGGGAATTTCGGAAGGAATAAGCTTTATGGTTTCCAGAATAACAGAAATTTGCTTATCCAATTCTGCCTTTTGCATCGCTCGGGTTTCTACCAGAATGGCGCTGGCTGTTGGACTGAGCATTTTCAGGTATTCGGGCATTCCGGCCTGATCTTCCACGGAACGCAGTCCGGCGCGATCCATCAGTTCGACTGCAGATACCGGCGCCGATTTCAGGAGTGAAACCGCGTTGCAGGCTTTTTCTATATCCGGAAAAATCATCAGCGAACTGGCCCTGAAGGGATGTTCAACCACGGTCTGGTAGGTGATTTCTGCGATAAAACCGAGTGTTCCTTCCGAGCCAATCATCAAATGCTGAATAACCTCAAACGGATCATCAAAGTCAACCAAGGCATTCAGGCTGTATCCGGTGGTATTTTTCATTTTAAACTTCCGGGCAATGCGTGCCGAAAGTTCCGGATTGGCCTTTACTGAAGCAACCAGATCCGCAATATCCTGTATTAAATGCGGATGTGTTTGCCTGAATTGTTCTTTGCTTTTGTGATCACCTGTGTCAAGTAACGAGCCATCAGCCAGAACGATGCGCATGCTGGCAAGGGTTTGGTATGAATTCTCGGCCGTTCCGCAGCACATACCACTGGCGTTGTTGGCTGCAATTCCGCCAATCATAGCGGCATTGATGGATGCCGGGTCGGGACCAATTTTCCGACCGTATGGAGCCAACAGGTTATTCACCTTGCCACCAATCAATCCCGGTTGCAGGTGAATTTTGAAGCCATCCGGATCAATTTTGTAATTTTTCCAGTGGCTTCCGGCAATAACCAGCACCGAATCGGAAATGGCTTGTCCGGAAAGGCTGGTTCCGGCAGCACGAAAGGTTACCGGAATCGAAAGCTTCGAACTTTCCTTCAGGATGAGCGAAACTTCCCGTTCATCTTTTGCCTTAATAACCATTTTGGGGATCAGCCGGTAAAAACTGGCATCAGAGCCAAAAGCCAGGGTATGCAAAGGATCGTGAAAAATCCGGTTCGAATCAATTGAAGGTACAAGTTGCTGGTAGAGCCGCTGATAAATTCCGGTAAGCATGATGTAAATTTACAGAGTGAATAAGGTCATTTGCAAAGATCAATTTTCTATCTCAAATCAGGAATTAAAATCTGCATTCATTTTAAGCTTTTTTGCTTTCTGAATTTTGCATCTGCCCATATAAAACCAAAGATTACTGAACCAAATATACCGATTGAATCGAAAATATACCCAATTCTTTGACCCAGGAGACAAACCAGACATAGTCAATCTGGTCATATTCGACCCAACCATCGCTAAAATCACCATTGCTTGGTTAAAGGTTCTACCAGTGATTTCCGGGCTTGAGCGATTAAAACTTTTCAAGATCCTTCAGAAGCTATCAATATTTCGTGATTTACCGGAATACAAGCGCTTTCATAAATCGATTTATTGGTGATGTCAATGAATTTCTGCTACTTTTGGTCTTGAATCAGGCTTAGGAAGCTTCTTTATTCATCGCATCAGTATCCATCAGAAATAAATTAACCGAACTGATCGTTACTTAACACGAATAAATTAGAAATCTCACATGCCATTTTCAAGATTAACGCGAAGGGGAAAGTATTCATAACCTAAAGAAAATAAGATGAGCGAATTTGATGCCCGCGCCCGCGAATGGGACAAAGATTAAAATGCATATTGATCGCTCGGTAGCGATTGCTGCCGAACTCGAAAAGATGATACCGCTTGATCCTTCGATGAAAGCTCTTGAATATGGAGCAGGTACAGGAATCCTAAGCTTCCTGCTTAAAGACAGGTTTTCGGAAATTACCCTTATGGATAATTCTCAGGAAATGATTAAGGTTTGTGTTGAAAAGACCGAATTCTATCATGCCAGTCACATCTTTCCACTTTGGTTTGATCTGGAACATCACGTGTTTAATGGTAAATTTGACATCATCTACAGTCAAATGGTTTTGCATCATGTGAATGATTATGAAACCATTATCAATACGTTCTATTCGATGCTAAATCCTGACGGGTATTTGGCCATTGCCGACTTATACACTGAAGACGGTTCATTTCATGGCCCCGATGTTAAGGTTCATTTAGGTTTCGATCCCGACAAGCTGAAAGAAATCTTTGTAAAGAATGGATTTAAGCATATTGAATACCAGACTTGTTTTGAAGTAAAGCGTGAATCGGGTATAAAATATCCGGTATTTTTATTGGTAGCGCAAAAGTAAAGAGGCAAATTTTTATCCTCAGCTTGTTAAAATCTTCTGCATACAGGTTCGTTCCTTATCAGAGAGTGAATCCATTTCGTCAAGCGCATGTTGAATTTTGGTTTTAAAGTTCCAGCATGTCATTTGGCGCAACGATAGACGTCGGCCAAATTCGTAGGATGAAATATCCTCTTTGCCTTTGCAAACCTTGTAAGCGATATAAAAAGCCTTGCTGACAGGGAATTTAACGCCATGGAATATCGTTCCGTTGATAGCAGTTTCTTTGGACTTACATTTGGTACATCGGCGCGAGAATGGTTCCTGTCCCGGACAAGAGTTGGTATTTCCACATTTCTTACAGACAAAACCATCAGCCCATTTTATTCCAGCCAAAAATTCAAGGCACTTTTCATCGCTTTGGAACATTTCCTCAAGCTGCTCAGGACTTAGTCTAGTGCTAAAAACTGGATTCATAATCAATTTTTTCTGTGGCAAATGTAAATAAATTAGTGTCACTAAAAAGATTTAAGTGTCACTAATGCGATTTAATCTTTTCTTTTATTATTTTTGCAGGCAAACAATTTAGAATAAACGTTATGGAAAATAATTGTGAAGTTAAACCAAGACCAGGAACAATCAAAGAGTTTTTTAAATCGTGGTATTTCTGGAGACCATTTTTATCAGTTACAATCGGAGCCCTAGCCGGATTCTCATATTATTATTTTGTTGGCTGTACTTCAGGAACTTGTGCAATTACAAGCAGTCCGTATATGAGTACATTTTGGGGTGGCATGATGGGCTTTTTTGTAGTGAATAGTCCTTGTGCCAGGGGTAGATGTTAAATTCACATTGACTTTTATGCCAGCTGGTGCGGTCCATGCAGACAACTTTCACCCCGGGTGGAAGAAATTGCAAAGGAATATGCAGGGAAAATCATCGTTTACAAAGTTGATACCGATGCAGAACAATTACTTTCGCAGAGTCTGGGAATCACAAGTTTGCCAACATTGTTGTTTATACCTGTAAAAGGTCAGCCTCATGCAACTATGGGTGCGGTTCCTATGGAAACCCTTGTAAAAACGATCAATGAAGTTTTATTGGTGAAATAAGTTCATATTTCCCAGACAAAATAGGTTATCAGAGTGTTCTAGCAACCTCCGCCTGAAGATGTTTTTTTCTTAACAGGTATTATTGCCTGGGATTTTTTATTTTCAGATTTTGTTTCTGAAACTATGGCAAGCGCAGGTTTAATCCGAATCGCAGCAGTATCCAGAACCATCTTTTCTGTCGATGATAAGGCTGTTTCTTTGAATTCAACTGATGGGGTTAATCCGCCTTTTAGGATTTTCAGGTTTTTATATCCCAGCTGCTGCAAAAGTAACCAAGGTGCAGTAGCTTGTAATTCATCACTTCCATAGAGAACAGCCTCTTTTCCGTTATTTAGAAGCTGGTCGTAAACTTCAATCGCTTCGTCATCAAGCAAATTACGCAGCGGAATATTGATTGCATTTTCGGGATGTCCCTGTGCGAATAATTCGGAAGTCCGGATATCTATGAGTTGTTTCCCACCAATGTCTTTTACTGCAACCAGCATGGACTGATCGTTCATTAGTTTGAAGGCCTGGTCAGCACCAAGCTGATATTCGAGTGGTTTTGGCCTGAAAATGAATGCTAAAAACACAATGATGACAGCTAATCCAAGTAAGCTCAGCCAGGGTTTATTTGATTCTATAAAACGGTTCATAGTTGGATGTTTTGAATGATTCGTTAATGAGGATTAAATTAGCAACCACCGCCTGATGAAGATTTAGGAGCTTTACGAACGACTGTGATTTTTACCGGAGTCTTCTCGGTGGCAGTTTTTTCAGTTGTTTGTCCGGCGCCTGTAAAATACTGGCGGGCAGCTTTTCTGAAATTAACCAGGTCGAACTCTGCAGACGAAGCAGTGGCAGCAACATCTGTTCCCATAACGATGGTATTATACCACTCGTTCAAACCGCCTTTCATGATGTAAAGCCTGCTATAGTTAACATAGCGGGCACAAAGCAGCCATGCTTTTTCTGAGGCAAGGTCTGAATTGGCATACAATACGATATCCTTTCCGAGCTGTTTTAACAATTCAGAATTTGAGTCAGAAAGAATTGATTCAGGTTGAATATTTATGGCGCCGGGTAAGGCGAATGCCTTGAACTGATCAGCCGGACGAAGGTCGATGAGTAAAAGGGTCGGATCGTTTTCTATGATTCGTTTCGAAACCAAATCAGTGGTCAAAAACCTGGATTTCTCAGCCAGGGCTGATAGCAGAACTTTCGGATCAGTTTCCGTTTTATTTGTTTTCTTTGGAAGTATAACGAGTCCCAAGGCTAAAACAACGAGGAGGATAGAAAGTATGGTATATTTTCTTTGCATGATTTTTAAAACTTAATATTCAACTTTTTTGACTTTGCGTTGCACCCAAGCGGCTCCGTAAAACATGCCAACGGCAACGATCACCAGGAATAAGGTAAAAAGTTGGGCTGAAATACCCAAAGCGTCATTAATCATTTTTGGTCCCTGTGATCCGCTGTAATACATTTTTTCCCAAAACGGAAAGCTCTCGGAGAAGAGAAATACACCGATAAACATTCCCCCAAAAAATACCATACCGTCAATTCGCCCAATAGCAGCAGCACACAAGCTGGTTCCGGGGCAGAATCCCCCCATTGAAAAACCAATTCCCATTATGATTCCGCCCACAATGGCAGAAGTCATAAAAGTAGGCTGGATGTATAACAGTGAAAAATTTACCAATCCGAGGTAATCGAGATACAACAGCCCGATTGAGGCAGTTATGGCAGCGGTAAAAAAGACTTTCACCACTACAAAGTCGTACCCAAAAAAGGTACCGATAATTTTGCGCGAAGATGAGAAACCCGACGACTCCAACGCAAAGCCAAATGCAGCGCCGAGAAAAACGGCAATTATATTGTCCCACGCTTGTGGAATAAATCCTGATTGAATTAATGGTCCGATCATATTTTTTTGCTTGAAGAGTTTAAATCCAGTTTTTGCGTAAAATCCATGCAACAACAAAGGCGGTTCCGAAGATGGCAACCATGGTAATGTAGCCGCCCAGCGATAAAACAGCCATTCCGCTCAAAGCTGCTCCGCTGGTACAACCACGGGCAAGCTGCGATCCGAAGCCGAAAACGAGTCCGCCAGCCAGGGCGAATATCAACCGGCGACGCGAAGTAATCTTTGGAGAATGTTCTACCTTAAAATTCAGGCGGTTAAAAAGTATCCCGGAAAACAGGGCTCCGGCCAGGACACCAAGAACTTCATAGATCAGCCAGTTATTCAAAGGTTTTTTATCGCCACCGGCAAACTGAGAATAGTAAGCCGAGTTTTCAACATGCTTTGGCGCTACCGTATTTACGGTTGCGGCTACCGTGTTTTTCACTGCACCGCTTGCACCAAGTCCCCGGCCCGACAGGTAAAAGGAAAGCATAAGCACTACCCCCAGTAAAACTCCACCTAAATAAGGGTTGAGGTAGAACGATCCATCGTTTTTTATTGTCTTCATTTTAGTTGTGTTATCGTTTTTAATATCTGTTACGGGTTTCGGGATGCGCGTTACGGGTTATCTCGCAACACGTATCTCGTAACTCGCAACCCGCATCAGTAAAGGTAACGTGTAATCTGTCCGGCTTCAACCATCAGGAACCTGAAAACCAATCCACCAATCAGCACCAATATGGCCGGAATATAAATAGGAACTTTGAATCCGTTCAGTTCAAGAATTTCGAGTACAGCAGGGAATATCAGACCGAGCATAACCACGAAGGCAAAAAACGGAGCAGTGAATTTTCCGCCCAGGAAGAGGTTTGCTGCGTCAATCTGTACTTCAGGACCGGCCAGAAAACCCATGAACAGGTGTATGATAAAAAACAGCTCAATGATGATGAGCAGGATATCGATACGTCCCATGATTTTTCGTTCCTTATGATCTTTACTCATCATGATGATCGTTGCCGCACCGGTTGACATTCCGGAGACCAGAAACAATGGCCCCAGAATCGCTGTGTTCCAAAGCGGCCGGGCATTGAAAGCGGAAAGTAGAATTCCGGTATAAATACCCAGAATAACCGCATAGATAGCCATCGGCCAGGCAATGATTTTCCGGTTTCTGATTACCCAGGCTTCAAAAGTGTAAAGGAACTTGAATTTCCAATCCCATTTGGGAAATAGCTCCCTGACATAACTGGCTGCCCAGATAATTGAAATCGGTGTCATGATCATTAATACCCAGGCGCCCCACCCCATTGGCGATTCAAGGCGAATGGTAGTATAAAGCTGCCAGAAATAGAGTTTGTGTTTCAGATCCAGAAAAAGCATGAACAAACCGAAAATCAGGACAAAAGGCACAATCATCGGCGCTTTTTTGACAGTTGAAGACATTTTTTGTTCTTTGCCCAGGATGGTAAATACCCCGGCAAAAAAGAGGATTCCGGCGGCAAGTCCGCCCAGAAAAAGATAGATCGGAATCTGCCAGTGCCAGATATTCAAATAAGGGTCGATGTTCGGGATATTACGTCCGCTGACAAACAATTCTTCTTTCATCTGTTTGTAATTTAGAACCACATAGACACATAGAACACATAGCTTATGTTATTTTTTTCTATGTGCACTATGTGTCTATGTGGTTGATTTTATTGGTTTTATACAAGATAAAATATTTGTGGTTTGGTTCCTGCTTCCGGAGCCAGTGATTTGAATTTCCTGTTTTTCAGAATATTCACAATTTCAGAATTTGGATCGTCGAGGTCGCCAAAATGCATGCACCTGGTTGGGCACACGCTCACACAGGCAGGGTTTTTCCCTTCGCGAACACGATGAATGCAGAAAGTACATTTGTCAACATAGCCATCAGGATGTGAATAACGGGCATCGTACGGGCATGCCTCGATACAGGCTCCGCAGCCTATGCACTTGTTGTGTTCAACCAGAACGATCCCGCCGTCTTCAAAATGACTGGCGCCAGTGGGGCAACACCTCACGCAGGGAGAATTGTCACAATGGTTGCACCGTTCGGAGCGAAGTTCAATGCTCACATTCGGATAAGTTCCGTCAACGACTTCAACAACCCAATCGCGGCAGAAACCTACCGGTACATTGTTTTCGGTCTGGCAGGCTACCACACAGTCGCTGCAGCCTACGCATTTCCGGGTATCAATTGCCATTGCATATCTCATGATTTAGCCTCCTGTTTTGGTTTGTCTTTAATAAAGGTGACAAAGTTCCCGCGCATTCCTGTTCCCCCCATAATCGGATCAATCTTTATACTGGTTATTAATTCGGTATCGTTTACTCCACGGCCGAATGCATAAGTCAGCGGTTTATGGTGATGACCAAATCCATGAACGATGTAAACCGAATCCCATCTGATTCGCTCTGTTACACGCACTTTAACTGAGAAATTAGAAATCACACCATCCTGATTCTTCAACCATACATACTGATCTTTTTTCAGTCCCCACAATTCAGCAACCTGTGGATTTACCCATACCGCATTTTCGGGCATCAAAGCCACTAAATTCCGGTTGTTGGCCGTGCGGCTGAAGGTGTGCATCGGCGCCCGTCCGTATATCAGGCGGTAAAAACCGTCTTCGGGTTGAGCATGGGCCGTATATTTTGGCATCGGATCGAATCCGGCAGCTTCAAGTTCGTGGGCACACAGTTGTATTTTTCCTGAAGCGGTTTTGAATTGGTGATCTGAACCGGGTTCAATGTAAACAGGGGTTTTACGTGCAAACTTTTTCACACCGATACGCTCCATTTCAGTAAGTGATAAACCTACCTGTTTCAGTTGCCAATCGAGCACTTCTTTGAGATCCGTATAGTTATAAAAAGCGCCCAGACCCAGACGTTCGCCGATCTGTTTCGAAATCCACCAGGCTGGTTTTGTTTCGTACAGCGGTTCAACGGCTGGCATTCGCAATGCAAGAGTTGGTTCGCGGTGAGCTGTAGCACGCAAATCGTCGTACCGTTCCAGGTAAGTACATTCAGGCAACACCACATCGGCAAAACCTGTAATTTCCATGGGCATGGTATCTACAACAACCAGTAAATCGAGCGATTGCATTGCTTTCATCAGTTGTTCCTTCAAAGGAATTGAAACCACGAGGTTTGTACCTGAAACAATCCAACCTTTTATGATGTGTTCTTTTCCTTCTTCAGGAATCGAAGCTTCTATGATTGTATTTGTGACGGCTTCTTTTGCGAACTGATACCTTCCGTTAAGCGTATCCTGCCACGACCAGGCTGGCTTTGGGTATTCAGGATGAGGAAATTCAGGAATTTTAAAGCCTTCTTTAAAGAAAATTCCACCCCTGTTTCCCCATGAGCCCAATAAACCGTTCAAAATGGCCATAGCACGCGAACGTTGAACATCATCGCCGTACCACGAGGTATGACGTCCGGGATGAATGATTACTGATGGCGCAGCATTTGCCATTTCACGGGCGGTATTGCGGATGAGTTCAGGTTTTAGGGTGGTAATACCGTAAGCCCATTCAGGAGTATAATCTTTGACGTGTTCTTTCAGCTCATTGAAGCCTTCGGCATATTTGGCTACATATTCTTTATTGTAAATATCATCGTAAATAAGTACGTGGATCCAGGCTAATAACAGCGCAATATCTGTTGAAGGTTTAATAGGCATCCAGTATTTCGATTTACTCGCGGCAGTTGACAGACGTGGATCAACGGTGATGATCACGGCTCCTTTGTCGATCGCTTCCGACATTTCCTGAACCTGGCCATTGTGCATGTTCTCTCCGATATGCGACCCGATGAGGACCAGGCATCGCGTATCGCGGATATCTGTTACTTCGGGACTGCTAACCGATTCACCGAAAGTGAGGTCGAAACCGGTATCGCGCGGGCCGCGGCACTGAGCAAACGAAGGCGCTGCCACGTTGTTTGAACCGTATGCGTTCAAAAGATGCGTAAAATACTTGCCTGAAGAGCCGTGGTTAAACAAAGCCATACTTTCCGGGCCATGCTTTTCAGCAATTTCCTTCATCTTTTTGGCAATGAAATCGAGCGCTTCGTCCCAACTGGCTTCGCGGTAAGTTTGTTCACCGTTTTTTGAAACGCGGATTAAAGGTGTTTTGAGTCGATCGGGATCAGAAAACATACCGACTCCGCCAGTTCCGCGCGGACATAAACGTCCGTTACATTGCGGGTCGTCGTTGTTTCCGATGATTTTCTGAATTTGCCCATCTTCGGTTACATAGTCCCATCCGGCGCATTTCCAAAAACAAACTTCACAATAGGTGGGAAACTTCTTCCAAATCGGAGACGATTTTATGCCTCCTGAAAGTTTTTGGGAAGAAGAAGATCCAACAGCCCATTTCACCACACCGCCGGTGATAGCTGTAGCTCCTATACCTATTGAACTAATTTTTATAAAATTCCTCCTCGTATGCATTCTATTGATATTTAGAGTTTTGTGGAATAACTGAGTGTAGAGTTTTGGGGTTCTGACTTAGTTTCCCACAAAAGTAAGGTAAACAGTGAGCTTAGCAAAGAACTCCAGCTGTAAATATCCAGATAATTATATATGTGTTTTTAAATATCAGTAAATCAATTATTTATGCAATGTTTGATGTTGTCACTTTACTTTATGACGCCAGACATAAAAAAAACTGATCTATAGCAGTTATAGGGAAAAACTGTTCCCGTTTGTTGAGTTATAAAAGTTGTAGATTTGACTCGCCGAATGGTATTCATTATGGGAAAACAAAAACCGATATCACGGAATTCATTTCTTCGAATTGTTACTGGCTTGATACTTGGCCTGGTAGCATGGATCTGGTACAATCTGACCAACTTTCAGACTGAACGGGAGAACAGTTTGGAATTCAGGCACAATCAGGATGTTCCGATGGGAATCAGCTACTTTGAAAAGTACTATCTCTATCGGACCGATCGTTCAGTCAGAGCATTTTTAACCCAATGTACGCATGCCGGCTGCCGGATCGGGATGAGTACGGGAGCCGTACTTCAATGCAATTGTCACGGTTCGCAATTTGACGCCGAAACGGGAAAACCACTGAAAGGACCTGCTATAAAACCCTTGCAAGAAATTGAATGCCGGTTTGATAAGGAAAATGGGCAATGGATGGTGAGCTTGAGGCCGATGGGTGGTAAATTATCGTAATCATAGGACTTCATTTCATTACATCCTATGCTGTTACATGTCGGGGCGTTGCCCCTTTCTATTGCCGTTATTTGAACGTTGAATAAGAGTCATTCTGAAAGGACGGTCTGTAAAAGCACAGGGTAGAGTGAAACGGAACCCTATAAGAATATTCACCATTAAAATCAATAATATGCCACAGTCATTAGCCAAAGTAAACGTACATATTGTATTTACAACGAAGTATGGTCAGGAATTTATTAAGGACGAAATCCGTGATGAGCTTCATTCATATGTAATTGGTGTTTTGTCGAATTTGGGTTCCTATACCTATGAAATCTATGCAAATCCCGATCATATTCATATTCTTTGTACGCTCCCCAGAACAATTACCATGGCAGATTTAGTTTCGAAAATAAAAACTTCTTCATCAAAATGGATAAAACATTTGGGTATTCCTGATTTTTATTGGCAGGATGGATATGGTATTTTTTCAGTGAGTGCTTCAAAAATTGCAGCGGTCAAAAAATACATTTTGAGTCAACCACAACATCATAAAGAAGTGGATTACAAAGATGAATTCCGACTATTTCTGAAAGAAAATGGAATTGAGTTTGATGAACGTTATGTTTGAGATTAAATCTACTAGTTCAATGATTTAATCATAGGACTCCATTTCATTACGTCCTATGCTGTTACATGTCGGGGCGTTGCCCCTTTTGAAGTCCTGAAAGGACGTTCTGTAAAAGCACAGGGTGAAATGAAATGTAACCCTGTGGAATAGAAATAAAAAAACAATATACACGGAATGCACCTGCAAAAGCTAAAAAAGTTCCTTCAATTTGATACTGCGGGATGGATCGCAAGTTCATCGCTGCTTCTTTGTGCAATCAGCGGAGTGTTGCTGGTCATTCCTTATGATTTTACACGGGCACACCAATCAATTTCTGAACTGTTGTTATTTAATCCTTCCGGAACTATGGTCCGGAATTTTCATTACTGGAGCGCCCAAATGTTTTTTGTTTTCAGCATTCTACATGTGTACGATCATCTCTATAAATCAACGGAGACCAACATCAGGAACAAGCGTACCTGGCTTATTCTGTGTCTGGCGCTTGTTTTTCTGGGCTATGAAATGATTTCAGGATTTATCCTGAAAGGCGATGCCGCCGGCATTCAGGCACAACGGATATTAGCTTCATTGTTCGAGTCGGTTCCTTTTATTGGAAAACTGCTGAGTTCTGCATTTATCGGAATTGGTGACAATATCCAGGTAGTTTATATTCAGCATGTAGCCACCGGAACAATTCTGCTGTTCATTGCCGTTTACGATCATGTAAAAACCATCTGGGCCAAACGAAAATCATGGATCATCGTATTTCTGATCATTTTAGTAATTAGCCTGTTTTTCAGAGCTCCATTGGGTTTAACCGGTAACAGTCAGGTCAAAGGTCCCTGGTTTTTTGTCGGAATTCAGGAAATGCTTCACCTGACCAGTCGCCCGGTTTTCATCATCATACTTGTGCTCATCTTACTTGTTGTAATCTATTTCCTTCCCCAGTTCAGGAAAAAAACGCGCAGCCTCGTCAAGCTTATTTTGTTGATTGCAGGAATTCTTTACCTGATCATGACTTTAGTGGCGCTACTTTTCAGGGGCGAAAACTGGGAGTGGAAATCATGGAGTGAAAACAGGCTTTCAGGAGAGCAACTCCTGATTTTTGATCCGGTTGACTTATTCAGTTCCGGCAAACCAATAATAATTCCTGAAAATCAGAAAAGGGAGGGCTGCCTGGTTTGTCACAGTTCGGTAAAAGGATTATCTGAATCGCACAATCCTTCAGTGATGGGTTGTGTGGCCTGCCACAAAGGCGATCCGTATTCAAGCAACAAATCATTGGCACACCGCAATCTGATCCTGGTACCTGGCAACTTTTCGAATGTTAGCCAGACCTGTGGCGCCCAAAACTGCCATCCGGACATTGCCAACCGGATGCAGAAATCGCTCATGACCACTCAAAGCGGAATCATTGCTGTCGATAAATTTGTTTTTGGCGAAACAACTTCGCTGAACGATACCTTTCACATCAAAAATCTTGGTCATTCAGCAGCCGACACTCACTTGCGAAACCTATGTGCGGGCTGTCACCTGGGTATGGAAAAAATCAAAACCGGAAATGCCGAATGGCTCGAACGGGGAGGAGGCTGCAATGCCTGCCACCTGCACTACAGCGAGCAGGCCACCGAAAGCATGAAACGGATGCAGACTGGAAATGCGGTACTCACGGGCGAGATTCATCCAACTATCGATATTCAGGTTTCGAACGACCGCTGTCTGAGCTGCCACAGCCGGTCAGGCCGGATTTCGCTCAGTTACGAAGGATGGAACGAAACCAGTGAAGGAACAGAACTGAATAGTTTAGCCAAATCAAAGGTTTTGCCGGATAAGCGGGTGCTTGAATTTGTTCAGGCTGACATTCACCATCAGCGGGGAATGGCCTGTATCGACTGCCATTCTTCGTACGACCTGATGGGTGACGGGAAGCACCATGCCCACAAGGAAGATGCGGTGAGTGTGCAGTGCAGGGATTGCCATCCGACCGAAAAAGTAAATGCGATAACCATTTCTTCTCTTCCGGATAAAGAATCTCAAATGATTGCCTGGCTCCGGAAAGCTGATCCAAAAATCCGGTTGGTACTTACATCCAAAAATAATCAGCCATTGCTGAACACCCGGATCGATTCTCTGGATCGGATTTTCCTGACCGGCAAACTGGATGGGAAAGATCATCTGTCAAAACCTGCAGCTCCGGTGTGTACCAAAGGAAAGGGTCATAGTCGCCTGAGTTGCGAAGCCTGCCACACGGCCTGGGTGCCGCAGTGCATCGGCTGCCACAATTCGTACGAGAAAGAAACCTCCGGATTTGATATGTTGAATGGCAAAACGACCAAAAGTACCTGGGTTGAATTTGCAGGAAAGAACCTGGCTGAACCGCCTGTTTTGGGTATCAATGCTGCCACCAATCAGGTGGTAACCGCTATGCCGGGCATGGTGATGAGTATCGATCAGGAGTCGTTTGCGAAAGGCAAAGGGCAGCGTTTTCACCGCCTGTATGCGCCAACTTCGGGGCACACCACCCAACGCGTTGGCCGAAGCTGCAAATCGTGCCACAACGATCCGCTGGCTATCGGATTTGGGCGTGGTGACCTGATTTATCGGGTTTCACGAAAAACAGGAAGCTGGACTTTTGCGCCCCGCTTTACCCTCAACGAATACGACCAGTTACCTGAAGATGCCTGGACCGGATTTCTGAAAGAAGCAAAAGCACCCTATTCTACCCGTACCACCCTTCGGCCATTTTCGGTGACAGAGCAAAAACGAATTCTTCAGGTTGGCAGCTGCCTAAGCTGCCATGACGAAAAATCAAAAGTGATGGACCAGGCTTTGGAAGATTACCAGAAAATACTATCGAGACGGAGTAAAAAGTGTGTTAGTGAACAAGGTGAACAATGAGGATAGCTTATCTTACCGCAAGCAATGCTGTTATATTTAAAAATTACTGCCTTCTATTATTGCATCAAATTTTGAATTTCAATTTTTAGTTTTGGAAGATGATTAATTACGATACTCCAGATTAAATCGTCTGAAATTTTATCGTAACCATGAGCAATTCTATTTCGTGTTCCAATAATCTTTTGAGCGTTCTCAAGTTTAACCCAACTTGCAGTGTTTTCTATAAAATAGCAGAAAAATCAGGTAAAAATGAAGATTTTTTGCAGTGAAAATGTGCTATTTTTTTATTTTTATCCTGCAAGTAACTGATATTCAGTTGTGGTATTCCTCCGGTTTTCATTTGTAGTCCCCAAGGGGGTATTGGTTATCAATGATTTACGTATTTACTTTGTGGCATGTATTTCAAAGTATCCATGCGCACCAATCCCGCCACGGGACACTACTGCGGTTATTACCGTTTAGTTGAGAGTTATCGCAATCCTTGCGACCAGGTATGCCACCGGACTATTTTGAATGCCGGTTATCTCGATGAGCTTACCACCGGGCAGTTGAACCTGATCCAGAAGATACTTACTTCCAAAGTTTCCAACCACGACAATCCATTGTTTGAACTTCCTTATACCGACGACCCAACGGTGGTCCGCTATGCCGATGATTTTTACCAGCGGATGGTTGCCGAAAAACGCATCGATGTATTGGTCGAAAAAAAGGATAAAAAGGCAAACAGCAACGGAAAAGACATGCAACTGATCGACCTGAACAGTATCCGCAACAAAGATGTGCGCGAGGTTGGGGCCGAATGGTTGTCGTACCAGGCGATGTGCCAGTTGCAGATAGCGCCATTTTTAGAAAGCCTTGGATGGAGCGAAGATCAGGCACGACTGGCCCAGACCCATATCATCAGCCGGGCAGTTTTTCCGGCCTCGGAGCTGGAAACGACGCGTTGGATCAGGGAAAACTCGGCAGTATGCGAGATCACCGGGTACGACATCGAACAGGTTACCAAAGACCGCCTGTATGCCATCTCGAAGAAACTGTACGCCGAAAAGGAAGCATTGGAGCAGCATTTGTCAACGCGCACCAACGAGTTGTTCGACATTCAGGATAAAATAATACTTTACGATTTAACCAATACTTATTTTGAAGGCCGGAAACAGGGCAGCAAACTGGCAAAATATGGGCGCAGCAAGGAAAAGCGCAGCGATGCCAAATTGGTTGTGCTGGGGCTGGTGATCAATCCTGAAGGTTTTATCAAATACTCCCCGATCCTGGAAGGGAACATGGCCGACTGCAAAACATTGGAAGGGATGATAGGCAAATTGCGCGTCAAAACCTCCTTCTCGGCCAGAAAAGCCCTGATCGTGATAGATGCGGGCATTGCCACCGACGAAAACCTGAAGATGATACTGGACAATGGCTATGATTACCTGTGCGTGAGCCGTTCGAGTTTAAAAACATACAACATCGAAGCTGGTGCAGCCACTGTTTCGGTTACCGATAACAGGAAACAAAAAATTGAGCTATGCCGGGTAAAATCTGACCGGAATACCGATTATTACCTCAAAGTCGAAAGTCACTCTAAAGAGCTGAAAGAACGTTCGATGAACGAGCAGTTTCGTTCACGATTCGAAGCCGGGCTGCAACAAATAGCCGACAGCCTGACAAAAAAAGGTGGCGTAAAACAAGAGGACAAAG
>JAUXUF010000103.1 GCA_030684645.1 Bacteroidota bacterium
AGCCAGTTCCAGCGGAATATCGATACTGAATAATTTGGGCAGAACGGTCAGCTGGTTCTTCAGGTTGATGGGTTTGATACCCGGGATAATCGGAACCTGTATGCCAATAGCCCTGCAACGGTCCACAAAATCGTAATATTTTTGGTTGTCAAAAAACATCTGGGTCACAATGTAGTCGGCTCCGGCATCCACTTTTTGTTTCAGGTACTGAAGGTCAATTTCAGCATTTGGTGATTCGAAATGTTTCTCCGGATAACCTGCCACACCAACACAGAAATCCATTGGAGCTGTGTTTTTGAGATCAGTTTCCAGGTATTTCCCCTTTCGCAGATCCACGATTTGTTCAACCAGCTCATTGGCATTGGAATGTCCGTTTGGGTCCGGCCTGAACACATGTTCGCCTTTGTTTCCGTCGCCACGCAAGGCCAGCACATTTTTGACCCCCATAAAATTCAGGTCAATCAACACATGTTCGGTTTCGCTTTTCGAAAATCCGCCACATAAAATGTGCGGAATTACCGGAATGCCGTATTTGTGCTGTATGCTGGCAGCAATGGCAACTGTTCCCGGGCGTTTGCGAACTGTTCGTTTCTCGATATGTCCATCAGGCAATTCGATATACATCATCTCGTCGCGGTGGGTGGTGATGTTGATGTACTTCGGATCAAAATCCAGTAAGCTTTCAATCGTATTGTATATTTTGCTGGCATCGTTTCCTTTTAATGGAGGAAGGAGCTCGAACGAAAAAATGGTCTTGGAACTCTGGTTAATAATGTCGATTACTTTCATCTTTTTGCCTTTTTACTTTTACCTTGACAACGGATTACTATTTGAAAATGTTTTCAATATTCTTTTGGGCTTTATTCATTTCACGTTTCATTTGGGTCCCCACCGAATTGTTGAAATGGAAAATCATATCGGCTGCAAACATAACTATCAAACCGAAAATGAAAGCAATCAGGGCGGTTTTTGTTGAATTTTTCATGGATATTAATTATAAAATTACATTAAAGTCATGACTGACAATTTTATTAACGGGTAAAAGTTGAATTTTATCTTCGAGTTTCACTTCGTGTTTTCCCTGATAAACAAGGAAAAGGCAATCCAATTTAAGGTCTTCAATAATTTGGCGCATCGAACGGGTCACTTTGGGCGTTTCCGAATATTTAATTTCGAAACCAAGTCGCTTCCCGTTTTTCATAACCAGTAAGTCGAGTTCCAGTCCGGCATGGGTCCGCCAGTAATAAAAGTCGCGTGTTTTCATCCGGTTCAGGATTTGTTCGGTCACAAATCCTTCCCAGGAAGCGCCAAGCTTAACATTCGTTTGTATTTCTGCTCCTTGCAGCGAAAGCAACGCATGAAGCAAGCCACTGTCACGAATGAATATTTTAGGCGCTTTCACCTGTCTTTTCTGAAGGTTTTCATACCACGGCTGAACCTGACGAACCATGTAAGCTCCCGATAAAATGTCGAGATAGCGTTTCACGGTTGGTTCCGAAATGCCCATCGAGCGGGCAAACTCGGATGCTTTCCAAATCTGTCCATGGTAATGGGCCAGCATGATCCAGAACCGGCGCATGGCTTGTGGCGGAACATTGAATCCAAGCAGGGCAATGTCCCTTTCCAGGAAGGTGCGGATAAAATCCTGCCTCCACTGGTAGCTTTGCTGATCGTCATCAGCCAGATACGAGCGGGGGAAACCACCCCTCAACCATAGCGGAGAAAGGTTTTCGATACCCACTTCATCGAGCTGAAAGCCAGTTAAGTCAACAAAGCCAATTCGCCCGGCCAGGCTTTCCGATGAATTGCGGATCAGATCGGGAGAAGCGCTGCCCAACAACAAAAATTTCCGGTTGGGCGCCTGTTGGTCGGCCAGCACGCGCAGCAACGGGAAAAGCTCCGGAAGCCGCTGCACTTCGTCAATAACAATCAGACCTGTTTGTTGGCTTAGCAATTGTTTTGCCGAGTTTTTAAGCAATTCAAAATCGTCCGGGTCTTCCAGATCAAAAAAAGTCGAAGGAGTTTCTGCTCCCAGCTTTCGGGCAATGGTCGTTTTTCCACATTGGCGCGGCCCCAGAATTGCTGTAACCGGGTTTGCCGACAGCGTCTGTCTTATTTCTGCTTCATATTCAGGCCTGAAAAGATACATTTTAATTTGATTTTACCCTGCAAAGATACGAATAAATGTGAAATACTAAAGTTTGATGTTAGAATTTCAAGGTAGTGGATGAAAAAATATCTTGAAAATCTAAAATTTGATGTTAGATTTTCTAGGTAAAATGGATCATAGGCTTTTCTTACCTGAAAGAAGAAATTTAAGAAATGATTTTTTTTGAAACCTACAGGTTTGCATTATTCCAAGGAATAGGAGGTATTGTTCTACTCCTTTATCAAAAAATGTAGAGATTTTTCTTTGTACAGCCAAATGTCGTATCCCTCTTTCTGCCATATTGTTATTCCAGGGGATATTGTCAAATTCAAGAAAAGTAAATAAATGTTTCCAATGTTTTTTTAATCGCGTTTGATACTTCAATGTAATTTCAGAATTATAATCTTCTCTGATAAGTACATGATTATAAAACGCATATATACTCTTCTGGAATTTATTTAAATGACATTTTCTTGATCCGTATTTTTCTACTGATACAAAGATTGGAAGGATTAAATTTCGCAACTCGGTAATGAATTTTTCATATTCTATATCGAAAGGATGTTTCCACAAGTCATCATTTAGGTCTCTTATTAAATGAACCCAACATTTTTGATGCTGACATTCCAGCGAATCATAACCTGGGTAAAAGTCAGAAATAAGAATTCCTTTAAACTCCTTTAGAAATTCCACTACCATACTTATTTCTCGGGTTTCCGTATGCCGAAATAATACCTGATTGCCATTTGTGAAAATCCAAACATAATTATTTGTCCCTTTGAAATTGATTTGTGTTTCATCCACATGTATAAATGGACTATTGAGTATCTGCCTAAGATTATACTTTTCAGTATAACTATAAAATGATGAAAAATCTCTTAAAATATTAGTAAGGGTTCCTTGGCAGATATTTTCATTAAATAATTCTTTGAAATTTATTTGAATTATATTGTAGGGCAATCTAAGGAAGAGTCTTTGGTAAATAACCCAAGATTTAAAATTATGTCCAAAATGGCTACTTCGAATCTTTGTCATTTTTGATGGTGAGAAATATTTATGACACGTTGAGCAGTAACTTATAGAACCAAAATATTTTATGCTTTTTTTTCGAATGGAATGTTTTGTGAAAGCAATGTCGGTAATCAGATGTTCTGTCGATTTTGTCGTTTTAATCAACTTGTAATGATCTATTGGGCACAATTTTTTCATTGGCAAAATAATAATATTGTTAGTTTTATGTGCAGTTCGGAAAAATCCTTTGTGTCCGATTTGTCCTCCTTTCTTTTTTACTAGAATTTTTTGTTGTGATACATTTTGAATGCTTATTTTTCTTCCATCATAATTCTCATGAGCAAATTTTAAAATTGTATCAAACTGCTTATGAACCAAGGTGCTTGTTTCAGAAGAGTTTTTTTTAGGATTAGTTCCAAAATCAATTTCTGGGAGAATATCAGACGATAGCTGTATCATTGAAAGTTTATCAGTTAATAATTTCAAGACTTGGCAATCTTCTAAATTGTAGGTGATTAATATTTGTTTAAAAATTTCATCCTGTTTTTCAGTCCATCGATGTCTCCATACCAAACTTTGAATTCCACTTGAGTTTGGCGATGACCAAGTTGCACCTATATATTTCCCTAAATCTTTCAATCCGTTTGAATAAACTGGAAAATAAATTTTACCATAAATTGAATTGACAATATTTACTAAACGATTTTGCACTTGAGTCACATTTGTATTATATCGCTTTCCAAGAATATCAATTGCTTTTAATTCATAATTTCCGTAATGGTATATTGGAGCATGCGGAGATTCATTTATTATTGAAAGAAACTGTTGCCAAATATGGGGTTCATCTGAAGCTTTATCAGCCCATAGGCTGTTGGATCTAGGTTCATTGTCTTTACAAGTTAAAATTCCAATAAGATAGTAGGATTCCTGATCAGGATTACCTTCAATATCTAAAAAAAATTCAATGGGTTGTCTTGATAGTTCCGGTAATTGTTGTGCATAAATTTTATCTGTTCTAATCGCTAAAGCCTGTAACTCAATGTTATGCGCGACTAATTTTTTGGCTCGTTTTTTCTGTCTTCTTGGTTTATATAGATATGAAAGTTGTTGTATTGTAAAGATTCCCTTCTTTCTATATTTTACTATTGCTTTGGATGTTGCTCTATCCAGTAGGCTCATGTTTCCATCAGCCTTCGCCTTTTCTTTACAAAAGGCACTATATTCACAAATTGAACAATGTTTATTTAAAACCAGAGAAGGTTCAGCTGTGCCAGTCAAAATCTCATTAAGATCAGCGCTTATTTTCTTGATATTCTTTGTAAATGATGATAATTTGAATTGCGTTTTCTGGAGATTATTTCCATGAATCACTTTACAGTTCTCTACGTTGAGATTAAATTCACTTTGAATAAAGGAGGCCTGTAGTGAAAGGAATAACTTGTCCGTTTGTGTAATCTTTTCAAACGGCGTTAGTAAAATTGGGATTGCTTTTCTTTTACCAATGAACTCAATGCCGTCAAGAATTAGGTCAATTTTTGAGTTTGAGAATTTCTGATCAATGATAATACCATCGGTAAAAGTGAAATTATTTTCAACGGATTGAGTTTTGATTAACTTCTCTTCCGTGAATAGTTTTTCAGTAAATACTATTTTTTGTGAATTGGATAATTCATCGGAGAGCTTCTCGAAGTCGGAAATCTCTCCATTTTCTGATTTGCTTTTCCTGTATGCCTTATAGGGACAATGAATAAAGCAATGAAGTATTTCATTTGTAATTTGCATTTATTATCAGTCATGAAGAACAAATAAGCGAAAGGAAATGTCATTTCAACGGTGTAACGTCTTTAAAATAAGATTAGTTGCTTTGGCTTTTATACAAATCTCCCAAAAATCAACCTCTGCAAGTTAGGCCTTCCCATCATCAAATACAATATGTTTGTAAGAAATTTTTCCAACAAAAAAAGGCAGAATTTTCATCCTGCCTTTTTTGAAGTTTTTCATAAGTTGTAGCTATGCGATTTCTAAACCAGTTCTTTTTACCAAATCAACCAAAGGTGAATTGTCATTGCTATAAAAGCGTTTTGTGCCGACCAAAAAGGGCTCAATCCTTGAATTAACTTTCCGGGTCAGATTCCATATTTTGCCAGCCAGATAATCGTCGGTGTCGTTATCTGTAACAATCATCAAATCAATATCGCTTTCATTTGTTGCTGTATTTGTCAGGTAGCTCCCATATAAAAAAGCTTTATCCACCAATATTCCTTCAGCCCTTAACAGATGAATATAGGTTAGTAAAATCTCTATAACTTCATTTTTAGCCATTGCAATAATTCTTTAGTTTTTCTAAAATACTCATTGACTTGTTTTTGTTCAGGCAAAACCGGACTGTAATCTGGATAACGTCCCTGTAATTGATACTTCATCAAAATCCCTACAAAGATCTGGGTTTCATCATCAAATACCAGTCCCGCATTTTCAGAAAGATAAACCAGGTTGTGAGTTCGGGGAGCGACATCTCCGGTTTTCTTTACGAGGTTGGCTTTTATTGCTTTTTCAATCACCAAATGGCAGAAGAACAATCCATGAAGATTCCTTTTTTCACGAATCAACAGATCTGCTGTAATGATATCATCTTCAGCTCCATTAATCCAATAATTTACCTGTTTTTGAATATCAACCATTAGTCCAGCCGTTTTTGAACATTCAAACTTACAAAAATCTTTTGAGTTATTGATTTGCGTTCAAAATCAGGAAGTAACAAGATTATTTGAAACGGCAGGTAATTGGAACCATCCATTACGTCCGAAAAGAGATACCCGTTTTGTTTTTGATTTTAGCGCGGACGGTTTCCTTGTTTTCCTTTTTAACCCGGAGTGTCGCTCCTTCGTCACTTTACCCCGGGCTACAAATATGCCGCTCCTCTGGAGCTAAAAATCGAGTTGCGAGACTGATGATAAATGCGACGCTCCCTGAGCAGCGAAGCGTGTCGAAGGGAGCTTTCCCCTGAACGGGAAGGGGGCTACACTCCTTTATAATTCAAATTCGATGGAATAAACTGCTCAATAACTTCCACGCTCACACCTTTCCGGCGGGCATAATCTTCAATCTGGTCTTTCCCAACCTTTTCCAGGCTGAAATATTTCGATTCGGGATGAACGAAAAATTCGCCGCTCACCGAAGCTGTCGGGTACATGGCAAAATGTTCGGTCAGGGTCATTCCGAGTTCCTCGGCTTTCAGCATATGAAACAGGTTACCCTTTTCATGGTGTTCGGGGCAGGCCGGATAACCCAGCGCCGGGCGTATTCCCTGATAATCGACATGGAACATTTCTTCCAAAGTGAGTTTTTCGTCGGGAACATAACCCCAGTATTCCTTGCGGACCTTTTCATGCAATACTTCGGCAAAAGCTTCGGCCAGTCGGTCGGCCAGAGCTTCGAGCATGATGGCGTTGTAATCGTCGTGATCGTCGTGGAAAAGTTTCATCCACTTTTCAATACCAACACCGGCGGTTACGGCAAAAGCGCCAAAATAATCGGCTTTGCCACTTTCAACCGGAGCTACAAAGTCAGACAGGCAATAATTGGGCGAGCCTGCTTTTTTTACTTCCTGCTGCCGGAGATGGTAAAAACGACCTTTCTCTTTTTGGCGGGTTTCGTCTTCATAAACCACAATATCGTCGCCATCGGCATTGGAAGGCCAGATACTGAAAACGCCGTTGACCTGCACCATTTTTTTCTCCGTCATCTGATCGAGCATACGGTTGGCATCGGCATACAGTTTCCGGGCTTCCTCGCCCTGAAGTTCATCGTTCAGGATATCCGGGAATTTGCCTTTCAGTTCCCAAACAAAGAAGAAGAAAGTCCAGTCGATGTATTTCCGTAATTCCTGAATCGGGTAATCAAACAACTGTTTAACGCCGATAAAATTGGGTTTGTAGATGGGTGTGTTGTCCCAGTCAATTTTCAGTTTGTTGGTTTGGGCTTCAGCCAGCGAAAGGTATTTCTTAGCCTTTTTCTGACCATGCAAATCGCGGACATTTTGATAATCATCGCGAATATCTTTCAGGAACTGTTCATTTCCGGAGAGTAAATTCGAAACCACGCTCACCGCACGCGAAGCATCTTTGACATAAATCACAGGATTTTTATACTGAGGCGCAATTTTTACAGCTGCATGTATTTTGGATGTGGTTGCTCCGCCAATCAGCAAAGGGAAGTGAAGATTCCGGCGTTCCATTTCGGTAGCCACTTCCACCATAATTTCGAGCGAAGGCGTAATCAAACCACTCAACCCGATAATATCTACATTTTCGCGAATGGCGGTTTCCAGAATTTTATCGGTCGGCACCATCACTCCCAAATCGATTACCCTGTAGTTATTGCAGCCCAGAACCACGCCAACAATGTTCTTCCCGATGTCGTGAACGTCGCCTTTCACGGTAGCCATCAGTACCACTTTCCGGTTGTCGGTTGTATCGAACTGATCTTTGTCGGCTTCAATATACGGAAGCAGGTAAGCCACAGCTTTTTTCATCACACGGGCCGATTTGATGACCTGTGGAAGGAACATTTTCCCGGCGCCAAACAGGTCACCAACCACGTTCATTCCGTCCATCAGCGGTCCTTCGATGATGTTCAGAACCGGCGTGTAAAGGGGAAGAGCTTCAGCCAGATCAATTTCAATATAATCGGGTAATCCTTTGATCAACGCGTGTTCCAGCCGTTTTTCAATGGGCAGGTTACGCCATTCATCGATACGTTCTTCTTTTGCATCCTGCACTTTTAAGGTTAGTGCAAATTCAAGCAGTTCTTCGGTTGCTTCCGGTTTTTTATTCAGGACCAGATTCTCCACTTTCTCCAGGGAATCCTTCGGAATTTCGTCGTAAATCTGCAACATTCCCGGGTTCACAATTCCCATGTCGAGTCCGGCACGGATGGCGTGATACAGAAAAACAGAGTGGATTGCTTCGCGCACCTGATCGTTTCCACGGAATGAAAACGATACGTTGCTGACCCCACCGCTTGTTTTGGCATATTTCAGGTTTTTCTTGATCCAGCTCACTGCATTGATAAAGTCAACCGCATAATTATAGTGCTCCTCCATTCCGGTGCCGATGATCAGGATATTCGAATCGAAAATGATATCCTGGGGAGGAAAGTTAATTTCGTTGACCAGAATATTGTAGGCGCGCTGGCAAATTTCAATACGCCTCTCAAACGAATCGGCCTGTCCTTTTTCGTCGAAAGCCATGACAACTACTGCTGCTCCATATCGT
>JAUXUF010000112.1 GCA_030684645.1 Bacteroidota bacterium
CTGAAATTGATCCGGTTAATAAGATCATTGCCCTCAACAAATGGATAAAAGAATACGCAATGAAAAATGATATCCAATATGTTGATTATTATTCGTCAATGGTTGACGGGCAAAATGGGATGAAAAAAGAGCTGACAAAAGACGGTGTTCATCCTAATTTAGCGGGTTACAAGGTTATGGAACCTTTGGTTGAGAAAGCAATATTAAAGTATTAATTTGTCGGGCATATGATAATCAAGCGATTCAATTCTTTATTGCGGTACCTCTTAATTTTGGTGATCCTACAGTTTAATGTTTTTGCTGTACTTGCGGAAAAGCCATCCAACAGCGATGGAAAAACAGGGAAAAGAGTGACCATGATGGGCTTGGGTGATTCAATCACCGAAGGCGGAGAGAATTTTCAATCTTATCTTTTCCCTCTCTGGGAAAAACTTTTCGCTGCCGGATACCATTTTGATTTTATAGGTCCACGGGCTGGTAAATGCAGGATTGGAACGCTGAATCACTGCGGCTTTAGCGGAAAGACTGCCGAATTTCTGGATCAGCATATCGATAGTATATATCGCTTATATCCGGCAGATATTGTTTTGCTGCATGCCGGGGGCAATCATTTTGACACGGAAAAACCGGTCGCCGGAATTATTACGGCCCAACAATCAATTATCCATAAAATCAGGGCTATTAATCCCAATGTGAAGATTCTGGTGGCACAGGTTGTTTCAAGTGGAAAACTGCCGAAATATTCATACATCCCGGAATTGAATATAGCTATTGCAAAAATGGTTAAATCTCAAAATAGCCGGAATGTAATGCTGGTAAATCAGTTCAAAGGATTCGACTGGAAGAAATATACTATCGCCGACAAAGTGCATCCCAATCCGGCCGGAGCTGAAAAAATGGCGAAAACATGGTTCGCGGCTCTAATAAAAATACTGTCAGAGCCAAAAGAATCTTTTCATCCGGAGATTATTACCTACAAACAAACAGAACAAGGCGAGCTAAAACTTCATATTTTCAGGCCAGCAAAGGTAAAAAAGGGAGAGAAGCGAACTGCTGTTATCTACTACTTCGGAGGTGGCTGGACTTTGGGAACTCCGCTGCAGTTTTATCGCGAGTGCGCCCATTATGCCTCATTAGGAATGGTCGCCGTGGCGGCTGAATATCGAATTTCGTACCTGCACAAAACAACGCCTTTTGAAAGTGTCGAAGATGCCAGAGATGCCGTACGGTGGCTCCGGGCAAATGCAACGCATCTTGATGTTAATCCCAACCGAATTGTGGCGGCCGGAGCCTCTGCCGGTGGTCACCTGGCTGCAGCAACCGGAATAATTAAGGACACGTCTGAAAAAGAAGCAGCGATTAGTTCGAAACCCAACTTACTAATGCTTTACTATCCGGCTGTCGATAACTCCGCCAACGGGGTGGGTCCTGAGGAAATGAAAAAAAGGTACCGGAAAATTTCGCCTTTACACAACATTGATACTACTGCGCCTCCTGCCCTTTTTTTACTTGGAACAAAAGACGAACTAATCCCGGTAAAAACTGCAGAAGAATTTAAAAAGAAAATGGAAACGGTTGGTGTCTATTGTGAACTTCACCTTTTTGAAGGGGCAGGCCATCCGATATTCTTTTATGCCAAGGATTTAACTGAGAATTATACTAAGGTATTGGAATTATCGGATGCTTTTCTTCGGAAGTATAGTTATTTAAAATAAGTACTGAAAAAAATAAAATGAAACGATTTATTCTTATTCTGCTGCTATGTATTTCTTTTTCAGTCTACTCCCAGCAAAGGATGGTCCTGAAAAACGACAAACTTGTTGTTGAGTTTAGTAAAACAACGGATGGCTGGCATGTCTCCAGGGTTGAAGCTGTTGACACCAGTGGAAATTTTATTCCCTTTGGCCAACCCAGTGGAGAATATGCACTTTTATTCTCAGGAACTAAACCTTCAGGAGAAGAGGTGAAGTTGATAGAAAACGGAGATACCATTAACTATCTTGAAGATTTGTACAAGCCTACGATTATGGGGCATTACAAAAAAAGCATGTCTGCTGTTCCTTTAAATATTGCAGGAGAGGCCACCTATTTTTATCCTAACGACGCAAAGAAGGTTGGTAAATCCATAGTTTTTGAACGGACAACGGAGTATGGGAAATATGCAGCTACCTGGGAACTTGATAATAGCTTTACCAACGATCTAGAGGTTAATATTAAATTCACTGCATCTAAAAATGGATATTACTCTTTGCCAACACCCACCCTGGCAACTATTCAGGATAAAGACCTTTTATGGGGCGCAGTACCTGGTGTATTTTGGGGTGATGGAATTCAGGAAGATTTTAAACTTGCATATAACTATGCACAAGGATTACCCAAATACCCTGTTCAGTGTAATGAAAATACCATTACAACGATGGCCTCTATCCTCAGTACAAATAAAGGCATTACGCTTGCAACGATTCCAAGCCCGGGACAGGACAGAAATCCCTATCTAAAAGATGCCATCACACATAATAAGATATGGAAAGTTTCACTTTCCCATAAAAACCGAAAGTCGGAGCTATCTCCAACGGCCTACCATCCGGTACTGGGTGAAGAAGGTTCAGAAATAAAGGCTGGTGAAAGTTTAACTTTTAATTTTTGCTATAGTTTGCAGTGTGCCGACTGGTATTCGGTGTATAAACATGTCATCTATGATATTTACGATTTTAAAAAATGTCTGAGTTATAAGAAAACCGAACAGTCTCTCACCGAACGTGTTCTGTCGATGTACGATTACGTGCTTGATGATAAAAATTCCATGTGGCATGTAGAGGATTATCAAGGGCTGAAAATTGGAGCACAGTCTTATCTTGGGATGGTTGTTGGCTCGGACCATGATGCCATGAAGAATGCCGATTATGGTGCGGTATGGATGTTGGCAAAAGCTACCAAAGATAAACGTTTGATAGACGATAGGTTACCGTACCTGCGCAACTTTAAGATAGCACAGCAGCAGACTGAGGCTGGGTTTGCTCAAGGCGCCACCAAAGGACAGTATTATCTGGCCAGAAAAAAGGATTTTGTGGAAGAATTTGGAGACCATGTTGAGCCTATTGCGTTAACTTATTATACGCTAATGGATATGGGCAATATTCTTTTATTCGAACCTCAGGATTTGGAAATAAAAAATGCCCTTCGTTTGGGTGCCGACAGGCTTTTGGCCTGGCAACATGCCGATGGGGGTTTTGATGTGGGATACCAAAGATCTACGATGAAACCTATTCACGCTGACTTGAAAGACCTGCGCCCTACTTTCTATGGTTTTGTGATAGCCTATCGTTTGCTGGGCGATAAAAAATACCTCGACGCCGCTCAAAAAGGCGCTGATTGGATCATTGAGAATGCAGTTAAAAAGGGTCATTTTCTTGGGGTTTGCGGTGATGCCCGCTTTGTAAACGACTTTGCTACTGGCCAGTGCGTACAGGCTTTGTTGGATATATATGATATTACAAAAAGTAAAAAATATTTAGATGCTGCTATTGCCACAGCCCGGATTTATACCATGTCAATCTATACTCATCCAATTCCTACTGACGAAGAGAAGACTGTAAAGGGAAAGAAATGGAAAGATTGGCAGCTAAGCCAGGTTGGATTGAATTTCGAACACGGAGGCACCATGGGGTCGGCAAATGGCGCTGGACCAATTATGCTGGTAAGCCATACCGGAATGTTTGTCCGTTTATATCATTTAACCAAAGATCCGCTTTTTTTAGATATGGCACGAGCAGGTGCACTTGGACGCGATGCACATATTAATCCGCAAAATCATGTCGCATCTTACTATTGGTCAAATATGGACAACGGACCTGGTCCATTTCCGCATCATGCATGGTGGCAAATAGGTTGGATTATGGATTATCTGGTTGCTGAAACTGAACTCAGAACAGAAGGGAAAGTTCAGTTCGAACGTGGTTTTATGACACCCAAAGTCGGGCCTAATGAACCAATGGGGTTTAAACCGGGAACGATAAACGGTGAAAACGCTAACCTCATAATCCGCAAAGAACTGGTGAAGTTCGACAATCCGAACGTCGATTATATCGCAGCTCAAACTCTGGATAAACGAAAGCTATTTGTAATAGTACTGAATAGCCAGGATAGAGAATGCCAGGTAAAGGCAACTGTTAATCTGGAAAATCTTGATAGTCGTATTAAGAAGGTAGACACCAGATCAATGCAGCTTTCACCTTTTGGGGTTAAGATTTTTGAAATAAGTACAATGCCTTAAAAGCTATCGGCCCTAAAAAACTAAACCTAAAAAACCAAAATGAAAAATTTACCATTTCTGATCATCCTAATTACCCTTTGTTCGAGCGTTTGGTCTCAGGAAAAAACAATACTCGTTGAGGCTGAAAGCTTTAAACAGAAAGGCGGTTGGGTGGTCGATCAACAATTTATGGACATCATGGGATCGCCTTACCTGATGGCTCATGGTTGGGGTAATGTTGTTGCAGATGCCACAACCCGGGTTGCTTTTTCTGAAACCGGCAAATACAAGGAATCTCCAAAAGTGAACTTTAAATTTCTGTAATGAAGAAAATTTTAATTTTTGTGGTTTTGTGCCTGCAAGTTGGATATGTTTCTATTGCACAAAGAAAGAGTATCCCTCCCGGTGAGTTGAATTTGCAATCAATGCTTCAGCCAATCCCAACTTCGGCCAAATTCATCAAGGACACTTCATTCATCTGGTGTGGAACCTTGGTCAAGTCTCACATCGATCAAAAATATCACCTGTTTTATTCCCGATGGTCCAGAAAACTGGGAATGGCAGCATGGGTTACCCATTCAGAAGTGGCTCATGCTGTTTCAAATTCACCATTTGGTCCTTTTGAATTTCGGGATGTAGCACTGCCTGTTCGCGGAACCAGCTTTTGGGACGGAATGGTCACCCACAATCCAACCATTCATTTCTTTCAGGGAAAATATTACCTCTACTATACAGGAAATTATGGCGATGGAAAAGTCACCAGCCCGCAGCTAAACTGGACACATCGCAACCACCAGCGAATTGGGGTTGCCGTAGCTGATGATCCTAATGGCCCATGGAAGCGGTTTGATCATCCAATTATTGATGTTTCTCCCGATACTACCGCATACGATGCACTGATGATAGCTAACCCTTCGGTTACTCAAATGCCAGATGGCCGTTACCTGATGGTTTACAAAGCAGTTGCGAAGAAAAAGCCACTACCTTTCGGTGGCCCGGTAGTTCACCTTACAGCCATTGCCGACTGTCCGGAAGGACCTTTTGTAAAACAAAATAAACTCATTTTTACAGCTGGAAATATGGACTTCCCGGCTGAAGACCCGTTTGTCTGGTATCAGGATAATTGCTATTATGCCATTGTAAAAGATATGAAAGGAGCTTTTACCAATGCGGGTCGAAGTTTGGTGCTCTTTTATTCGCTTGATGGATTAGATTGGAAACTGGCCAAACATCCGCTGGTTTCTACCCTGAATATCAAATGGGAGAATGGCTCAATCCAAAAGCTGGAAGCCTTGGAAAGGCCGCAACTCTTCTTCGAAAATGGTAAATTGGTAGCCTTGTTGTGTGCCGTAAATGAAACTCTGGAACATTCTTATAATGTGCAAATCCCGTTGAAATAATCAGGTGGAGTGCATCATGTTCGGGTTTTGCGATTGAAATTATTCATATTAAAAACATTTGAATAAAGTAGAAACATTTATAGTCAAAAATTATGAAGAAGAATATTAAAGCTTTGATTTTTAACCTGATGTTGGTAGTTTTGTTTATGGCTGCCAATGCTCAAAACGCTCAAGAGGGAAAACCCCGGATTGCTGATGCATTCCCGGTAAATGCTGAAATCAAAATATCCCTGAACGGGCTCTGGAATTTCAATGCCGATTATTACAATAATGGAGAGGGTCAGGCTTGGTTTGGAAGTAGGTTTAATGATTTGGGCTGGGACAAATTGCCTGTTCCCGGCAACTGGGATCTGCGCAACGAATATGCTGATTTCTCGGGAAAAGGCTGGTACAGAACAACTTTTGAAACACCTTCAGGAATTGACGGCAAAGTGGTACGCCTCAACTTTGAAGCTGTAGGAATAAACTACAAAGTGTGGCTCAACGGAGAGCAAATTGCCAATGTAATTGGTGGTTACTTTTCAAACTACATTAACATTAGCGGCAAACTAAAACACGGTATTAAAAACAGTCTTGTGGTTTGTGCCGATAATACGTTCCGGAGTGGCGCTTATTGGAGCTGGGGAGGTATCCGTCGTCCGGTTACGTTGTTCATTAATAACCCTGTATTTATTAAATCGACATATATTACAGCCACTCCGGATTTAAAAGGGGGAACTGCCACTGTTTCGTTGAATGTCTTAGTTTTCAACGAAAACCATTTAAAAGGGAATGTTTCACTGGATTATGAATTGAGTTTTGCCGGGAAAGTAATTAAAACGGGAAATACAATCCTACCATTGTCGGGGTTGGCCATCCAAAAAGCCAATCTGGAATTTGCACTGGCGAAAAAAGAAGTAGAACTATGGCACTTCGATTTTCCGAACCTATACTCCTTAAAAGTTCAGATGAAAAAAGGCAACGAGGTTTTACATCAGGTTACCGAGAGGTTCGGGATCAGAAAAGTTGAGATAAAGAACGGCCAGTTTTTGTTAAATGGAGAGTCTGTCCGGGGGATGGGTCTTAATTGGGTTGCCGACGATCGGTTTACAGGCAACACTCTTCCTGAAGAAATTTATAAGCGCGATATTGATAATATGAAATCGTTGGGCTGCGTCTTTACCCGTCTTTCGCATGTTCCATTAACTAAAGAGATTTACGATTATCTGGACGAAAAAGGTATGTTAGTAATTGCTGAAATTCCTGTTTGGGGAGTTACAAAATTAGCTGATCCTGAAAATATAACTTCAAAATTGTGGATAAAACAATTGGTAGTCAATAATTTTAACCATCCTTCCATTATTGGTTGGTGTGTTGGAAACGAAATTGGAAGGAAAAATCAAAACCCCAGAGTTATGGAGTACGTTGAAAAGGCCATAAAATATGTCAAAGACTCGCTCGATCATTCACGACTTGTTGTTATGGTTTCTCATACTGCCAATTCATGGAAAGTGGATCCATCGCAATTTGGCGACTTTGTACCATATAATACTTATGGCGATTGGGGTAAAAATGCTGAAAAAGTTCATGAATATCAGCCTGATAAATTAATTTTTATCTCAGAATGCGGTAGCAGTTTAATCGGTGATGATTTGAATACCTCAACCGGAAATTTCAAAAAAATGTTTACTGATTTTCGGAACCTGGAATATTTGTTCGGCGCGTCGTTGTGGACTTATAACGATTATCGTAGTAATTTCCGCTCATTGGATCTGACCTGGGATAGTAAAGTTTCACAGAACAGGGATTGGGGTTTAATTGATGGTTATGGGAATAAAAAACGGGCGTACGAAATCATCCGAAAGGAGTTTGCACCCTTACGATCATTAAAGGCTCAAAAGACCGAAACGGGTATTGAAGTTGCCTTTCAGCCTCGGGAAAAGCTTGATTTACCAGCCTACGTATTACGGGAATACCGATTGGTTTGTGAAGAATTTGATCAGGATTACAAGCCATCCGGAAAAACAGAGATCACTTTACCAGTTATTAATCCGGGGGACCTGCAATTTACTATGATGTTCAATAATAAAAACTTAGAAACTGTCGTAACAGCTCGCAAAATATCGGTTGTGAGTCCTACCAATTATGTGTTAATGGATACAACAATTTATTATGCTGCGCCAGAAAAGCCTGTAATAAAAGCGATTTTTAATGATGGAGCCAAGATACGAGTCGTTTTTGATCATGTCAATTTTGCAACAGAATACCGATTGCAGTACGGTGAAAAAGATCTTAATCTGAAATCAGTCAACACAATTGACAGATATATTGAAGTGGATAAACTGACCGATGATGGAACCTTTGGAAAAATTTATAAGCTCCAGTTGGTGGCTATCAATAGTTTTGGCGAAACCACATCAGACATACAATCTGAAACGATTTCAGGGTTTGGTAAATTACCCCCTGTAATTAAAGCTGTGAAAGCTTTTCAGAATGGAATAAGTATTGGTTACAGTAGCGAGAAAAGCGAATATCTCTACAAAGTTCAATATTCTACCGCACCCGACTTTTCATCTGATACCCATATCATTCAAACAATTACAAAAGGAGCCTGCTATATTCCTGATTTAAATCCGGGGATAAAGTATTACTTCAGGATGTCTGTTTATGGGCAATATGAATTACAAAGCCCATGGAGTGAAGTTTGGTCAGTCACAATTTAGGTTATCTTTTTTAATATGAAATTTCTGATATTGTTTCTAGCAACTTTTGGCTAAAGAGGAGAAATTGAAGGAGATAAAATACAAGTTGACCTGAAATCAATAATGGAAGTTGTGTGCAAATTGTGTGCAAATAAAGAAAAAAGCAGTTACAAAAATATTTTGTAACTGCTTCTATTTCAATTAGTGGGCCCAACTGGGCTTGAACCAGTGACTCCCTGATTATGAGTCAGGTGCTCTAACCAACTGAGCTATAGGCCCTGAAATATTTTATATGGGTGCGTTTTCAGGTTAAAATTCAAAACTAAATGTCAGAACGCATTTTTTCGGAGTGCAAGTTTACTGAATTCATTGGCATTTTACAAGTAAATGAATCAAATTTACTATGATTCATTTTCAGGAGCCATTATTTGCAATTCTTCGGCTTTTGGTTCTTTATGCAAAACATTTTCTTCTTTCTCTCCAAGTTTATTGAACTGCTTCCGGTAAAAGAGTATGATGGAAAAAATACCTATTGAAATGGAAGAATCAGCCACATTAAAGACAGGGCGGAAGAACTGGAATTCACTTCCTCCGGCAAATGGGACCCAAACGGGATAAACGCCTGAAAACAATGGAAAATAGAACATGTCAACAACCCGGCCATGCAGAAATGAGGCATAACCGCCACCTGCAGGAAACAAGGTCGAAACCTGGCCGTAGCTGTCGTTGAAAATAAGTCCGTAAAAAGCGCTGTCGATAATATTTCCAATGGCCCCGGCAAAGATTAACGAAACACAGGCAATAAAACCCATCGGCAAGTCTTTCTTGACCAGTTTAAGAATATACCATCCTATTCCGAATACTGCCACTACCCTAAACAGACTGAGGAAAATTTTTCCGTATTCGCCGCCAAACTCAAATCCAAAAGCCATTCCGTTGTTTTCAACAAAATGAATAATGAACCAGTGGCCGATAACATTGAATTCCTCGCCAAGGGTCATATTTGTTTTGATCCATATCTTCAGGATTTGGTCAACGAGTAAAACCAAAACAACAATGAGGATAGACTTTTTTAATTTTGACATCTTACAAGGATTATAAAAAAATGATTGGAAGAATTGCTCCTCCAATCATTTAGTTCTATATTTTACGGTGTTTTACTTTTGATTATTTTTCGCATCAATACTAAGTGTAGCATGCGGTACCGCGCGCAGGCGTTCTTTCGAAATCAGCTTGCCGGTCTCACGACAAATGCCATAAGTTTTATTCTCAATACGCACCAAAGCAGCCTGCAAATACTGAATGAATTTCTGCTGACGTTGAGCCAGCTTACCGGCTTCTTCTTTCGAGAGTGTGGCAGCGCCTTCTTCCAACACTTTAAAGGTAGGAGACGTATCCTGCGTATCATTTCCGTCGCTCTGGGTTATGGAGCTTTTGTACATTACGTAGTCCTTCTGGGCTTTTTCGAGTTTTTCAAGAATTATTGACTTAAATTCCTGTAATTCCTCGTCCGAATATCTGTTTTTTTCACTCATAACGTTAAAGCTTTAATTGCGTACCTGATTCAAACTGGGAATTCTTGAATCAGGCGCTAAAAGTATAAAAATATTTCGATTTCAAACAGGCTTTTAAGCATTCCGAAATCTTTCTGAATTACGAATTCCGAACCACTTGAATGCGTGCTTCCACATCGGTATCGATATCAACCAGGTGTGAATTTTTCTCTTCAAGCATTTCGACCATAACTAATTCAGAAGCAAGTGTTTGATTGCTTATATATTCCTTGAATTTCTCTACAGCCAGATTATAAAAGTCGTGCTTCTGAATTTTAAGCACAATCCGGTCGGTCACTTCAAAGTCGCTATCTTTCCGGATATTCTGAATCTTGTTGATGAATTCACGGGCAATGCCTTCCTCTTTCAGTTCTTCAGTCAGATTGATGTCGAGTGCAATAGTCAAACCTCCTTCGCTACCGACAAGCCATCCGGGGATATCTTCAGTCTGAATTTCAACATCTTCGAGACTCAGTGGAACGGATTCTCCGTTGATATTCAAATCATAGTTCCCTGACTTTTCGAAAAGGCTGATGTCTTCCTGACTAAATCCTGCAATTTCTACTGAAATCTGTTTCATCAGTTTACCATATTTCGGCCCCAAAGTTTTAAAGTTAGCCTTTATTTTTTTACTTATGATACCTGCTGCATCGGTCAGGTATTCCACTTCTTTCACGTTTACTTCCGAAAGGATAATATTTTTTACCGAATCAAATTGTTCCTGAAAATCTTTGCTCAGAACAGGAACCATGATTTTGGCCAACGGCTGACGAACTTTGAGCTTTTCCTTGCGGCGAAGTCCTAATATCATGGACGATGCTTTTTGTGCAAGGGCCATTTTTATCTCCAGTCCGCTGTTAATCAACGACTCTTCACAAACCGGAAAATCAGCCAGGTGAACGCTTTGATCGGTTTCTTTTCCGGATATTTTATTCAGGTCGGTGTAGATTAAATCAGCAAAAAATGGGGCAATTGGAGCCGAAAGTTTGGCAACCGTGCTCAAACAGGTATAAAGTGTCTGGTAAGCCGAAATTTTTTCCTTATCGTATGAACCTCCCCAGTAGCGTTTGCGGCTGAGGCGAACAAACCAGTTGCTCAGGTTTTCGGAGACAAATTCTGAAATAGCGCGACCGGCGCGGGTAGGTTCGTAGTTTTCATAGCTTTCCCCTACTTCTTTAACCAGCGAATTCAGTAAAGATATGACCCAACGATCGAGTTCTGGCCGTTCATTAACCGGAATTTCGTCTTCGGCAAAAGTGAATCCGTCGATGTTGGCATACATCGCGAAGAAATTGTAGGTATTGTAGAGCGTTCCGAAGAATTTACGTTTGACTTCGTCAACTCCGGAAATGTCGAATTTAAGATTGTCCCATGGTTGAGAGTTAGTCAACATGTACCAGCGCAAAGGATCGGAACCGTTTTCTTCGATGGCCACAAACGGATCGACCGCATTGCCCAGGCGTTTCGACATTTTATTGCCGTTTTTATCGAGTACCAGTCCGTTCGAAATGATGTTTTTGAAAGCAACCGATTCGTCGATCATGGTCGCGATGGCGTGCAAGGTGAAAAACCAGCCACGGGTCTGGTCAACGCCTTCAGCAATAAAATCGGCGGGGAATAGCCCCTCCCAAACCCTCCCCACAGGGGAGGGCTCAAAAGTTGCATTGAGTTCAGTTTGTATTTCTGTAAGTACATTATCGATGTTTGTCAAAACCTGATCGTTTGAAAAACGAAGAATTCTGTAGCCCAGTGAATTTAATCTTTCAGACCTTTCTGCATCAGATATTTGATTCTCAGGCAAAGAATGTATTGATCCATCAACTTCAATGATCAGTTTTTTTGAAAGACAAACAAAATCAGCAATAAATTGGTCGATAAAATGTTGCCTTCTGAATTTAAATCCTTCAAGTTTTTTATTACGAAGAGTTTCCCAAAGGAATGCTTCTGCCTGAGTGGAAAACTTTCTAAATTCTTTGGACTTTTCTTTTAGCAATTCATAATTAAACGGATCAGCCATATTCCAGGGAGTTCCGGCTCCCCCTCCTGTGGAGGGGGCTGGGGGGAGGCTAAAGGGATAATGACATTGCGCGTAAGGCATTGCGCCCGAATCAAACCAAACGTCGATCAGGTCAGGTTCGCGGAACATTTTTTTGCCTGTTGATGAAACGAGGAAAATATCGTCAACAAAAGGGCGGTGCAGGTCAATTTTTTCGTAATTATCTTTTGAGTTGTTTCCAACGATAAAACCTTCATAGATATTTTTCTCCATAAATCCGGCAGAAACTGCAGCATCTATTTCGTTCATTAGTTCTTCAGTCGAACCAATACATTTGGTTTCCAAACCATCTTCGGTGCGCCAGATCGGAAGCGGAGTTCCCCAAAAGCGTGAACGGCTCAGGTTCCAGTCAACCAGGTTTTCGAGCCAGTTACCAAAACGTCCGGTTCCGGTTGATTGTGGCTTCCAGTTGATTGTATTGTTGAGGGCAATCATCTTGTCTTTTACAGCAGTAGTTCGGATGAACCAGGAATCAAGCGGATAATAAAGGATCGGCTTGTCAGTTCTCCAGCAATGAGGGTATGAGTGAACATGCTTTTCAACTTTAAAAGCTTTGTTTTCTTTTTTCAGCATCACGCAGATGTCAATATCCACGGTGGCATCGTCTTCCGTAAGTTTTTCGTCGTAGGCATTCTTAACAAAGCGACCTGCAAATTCCGGATAGGTCTCCTGATTTACATATTCGGTTACAAATGCCGGATCCATGTTTTCGATCAGGAAAAAGCGCCCATTGCGGTCAACCAAGGGCTGACGTTTACCTTCCAGGTCGTCCACAATGAGTGGTGCAATTCCATGTTGTTTGGCAACCCGGTCGTCATCGGCTCCAAAAGTTGGCGCGATGTGAACGATCCCGGTTCCATCTTCGGTGGTTACAAAGTCGCCGGTAATCACACGGAAGGCGTCACCTTTTGGTTTCACCCAGTTAATTAATTGCTCGTAGGAAACTCCTTCCAGATCGGTTCCGGAGTATTCTTCCATAACACGGTATGGAATTTTTTTATCACCCAAACTATAATCTTCCAAAGCAAGACTTTCATTCTTCGGATCAAAATGTGCAGCCAGCAGTTTCTTGGCCAGAATCAAGGTGACGGGTTCTCCGGTGTATGGGTTGAATGTTCTGACTTTCTGATAAATAATTTTAGGACCAACGCACAAGGCCGTGTTCGATGGCAAAGTCCATGGCGTGGTGGTCCAGGCCAGGAAATACAGATCGGTTTCTACATTTTCAAAGAGAAATTCTGATTTTTCATTCCGGATAGCTTTAAACTGGGCAACTGCCGTGGTGTCTTTTACATCGCGGTAACATCCGGGTTGGTTGAGCTCATGCGAGCTTAATCCGGTGCCTGCGGCAGGTGAAAATGGCTGAATGGTGTACCCTTTGTAGAGCAGATTTTTTTCGTAGAGTTGTTTGAGTAGCCACCAGACCGTTTCCATGTAGCGACTGTCATAAGTGACATAAGGATCGTCCATATTCACCCAATAACCCATCAACCGGGTCAATTCTTCCCATTCGCGGGTATATTTCATGACCTCGGTTCGGCAGGCGGCATTGTATTCGGCCACACTGATTTTTTTCCCAATGTCATCTTTGGTAATTCCAAGCGATTTTTCAACACCCAATTCAACCGGCAATCCGTGAGTGTCCCAGCCGGCTTTGCGGTGAACGCGGAAACCTTTCATGGTTTTGTAGCGGCAGAACGTATCTTTAATTGCACGGGCCATCACATGATGAATGCCGGGCATTCCATTTGCTGACGGTGGTCCTTCGTAAAACACAAATGTTGGATGGCCTTCACGTGTCGAAATACTTTTGTGAAATGTATCATCGTCTTCCCATCTTTTCAATACATCTTTATTGATCTGGGATAGGTCTAATTGCTTGTAAACCTGAAATTTATTGCTCATCAAAACTTAATTTAGGGCCTTAATTTTAAAAGGTACAAATATAGAAAAATTTGGTATTCTATTTTAGGCTACTTCAACCCAAGGGTGTACGACAAAATTCCCTTAATGAAAGGTTCAGGATATTGTTCTTAGGGCAAAACTGTGCCGTTAGGCACAATCGGTCGGTAAAGAGAATGGGGGGATATGATTCTTTCGTCCCGTACGGGACGAAACCTTGCTCTATTAATGATTTTTACCGACCTTGAATCCCTGACGGGATAAAAAATCCAATCACAGTTCTTCTTCGTGTCAAGTTTTTTTTAGCTACCAAGGCACGAAATCACGAAA
>JAUXUF010000113.1 GCA_030684645.1 Bacteroidota bacterium
ATGAAATTGAAGGCGCCCGGTATATTCTTCTGAATATCAGCTCTGGCGATAAAGAGGTTACCATGGATGAAGTAAGTATCATTACTGATTTCATTCAGCAGGAGGCGGGATTAGCTGCCGACCTGATCTGGGGTAACTGTGCGGATGAAACATTGGGTGAGAAGCTCTCTGTGACCATCATTGCTACAGGTTTCCAGACCATGGAAGAACGCGAAGTGGAGAAAAGCCAGGTACGTAAAGTATCTCTCTTAACTCCCGAGCAGGCTCCGCTGGTAAAACCGGTTCATACAAACACCTTTATGGAGTTTAAAAAGGAGGAAGTCAATGAACCTGTTCTGAAATCAGCTGAAGACAGCCAGGTTGACCTTTTTGCCGGTTATTTTCATAATACTCCCAAAGCTGAGGAAGAGAAGATTACCGAATCCGAATATGTACGCCACACGCTGAATGATGAAATTCCTCAGGATATGGTGGTTCAGACTGAGGCTTCCTTTGAATTTCAGCTTAAAACAGAAGAGATCAAAGCCGAAGAAGAAATCCTGGCTGAAGTTAAACCGGAGGAGATCCCGGAGCCTGTTCACAATCCGGATGAACATAAAACAGATGAATCGATCGAAGAGCAATTACGTAAGTCAAAGGAAAGAATTCTTCGCCTGAAGGACCTGAGTATGAAATTACGTACCACCAATGGTTTACAGGAACTGGAGAATGAACCGGCCTATAAGCGGAAGCAAATGTCGCTGCAGGATGTGCCGCACTCTTCTGAATCTCAGGTGTCGCGATTTACATTGAGTACTGAGGAGGGCATCACAGAGATCAGACCCAATAATTCCTTTTTACATGATAATGTGGATTGAATTGAGAATTGAAAATGGGTAATGAGAATGAGACTTCATTTGACATTCAGTAAAATTTACTGACAACTGGTTACGATTAGTTGAGAGTTGAGAGTTATGAGTTATGAGTTGAGAAATTTGAGTAGTATATTTAATGGAATGTCTTTGTGAAGAGGCACGACGAAGCAATCATCATTAAAGGGGATGGCTTCTTCGCCCAAAGCGGATCGCATGAACATATTACAAAAAGACAGGATTTTTCCTGTCTTTTTGTATTTAATCAGGTTCTATACGGCCTCCAAAAGATCTCTTTTAAGTAGTAGAATCCAGTTCTCATATCTCATATCTCATATCTCACATCTAATATTGGTAATCAGGCTACTAAATATTAACTTTGCACCAAAGAAACGGTTACAATAAAATTATACGAATTGGATTTATTTGATAAAATTTCGAAAAATATGGGACCTCTGGGCCAGCACCAGAAAATGGCCCATGGTTATTTCTCCTTCCCAAAATTAGAAGGCGAAATTGGTCCGCATATGATGTTCAGAGGTAAAGAGCACCTGGTTTGGAGTTTGAATAATTACCTCGGACTGGCAAACCATCCTGAAGTACGTAAAGCAGATACTGATGCAACTGCCGAATATGGGCTT
>JAUXUF010000116.1 GCA_030684645.1 Bacteroidota bacterium
TGCGCGGAGAAGACAAATTCGGCAGAACCCACACCTGCTATTATCAGACTAAAGTTTCAGCAGCCATCCCAACTCAGGATGAAGCTGCAGAGAAACAAAAGAAAACCGGCAAAAAGAAGTCAAAGAAACAGGTTGCCGAAACTGAAGACGACCTTCCTTTTTAGCAGAAAACCACAAGAAAGCCGAAAGGCTTTTTTGTGTGTCGTACATTTCCCCATGTATCAATTCAAACGAATGTAAAATCGATCCCGAAAAGAGATCGGCTTTGAAGTAAAATATTTTATATTTGCACTCCATTATTTTAAGATATATAAATCGTTGATAATTAAACATTTTAAGAGATGACAAAAGCAGATATCGTTAAGTCAATAAGTCAAAACACTGGAATTGAAAAAGTGACAGTGGAAAAAGCTGTTGAAGCTTTTATGGAATCAGTGAAAGGTTCTTTAACCCAGGGAAGTAACATATTTCTTCGCGGTTTCGGAAGTTTTATCGTGAAAAAAAGAGCAGAAAAAACCGCACGTAATATTTCCAAAAATACCACAATTATTGTTCCTGCGCATAGTATTCCTTCTTTTAAACCAGCTAAAGAATTTGTTGCACAGGTTAAAGAACAAGTAAAATAAGAAGATAACAGGCAGAACAAAGCCCTTGCGATTGCAGAACGTCCGGTTCACTCATTTCAAACGCACGTCGTTCCCGCTATCCCGACAAGTGATAGCTGCACTCCGCGCTAATTCACTCCTTCACCAAACAATCTTCATCGTCGCACGTGTAAGTTCTGAATGATCGGACTGAAAAGCCGTTCATTCAGAACACACACCTTGCCACCTCGCAGGACTGAACCACACAAAGAACGTTTGATTCATTTCTCTCACCCGATTTGCCAATTCCTTCATTCATTTCCCTTCATTATCATTCCGGTCATTCTTATCAGGTTCATGCCAAATTTGTTCGGTCACTTATCAAACAAACCCCAATCAAATAGCACATCCTTCGGAAAAGCTATCTGATTTTATATGGAATCAACACATCAGTTTTCTGCTAAATTTTATTTTCTCTCCTTTCATACGATCAAAAAATTTAACATTCTTCCTGATAAGTTGATCAGCATTTACTGTGCTTCGCTTCAAGGACTCCTTCGGTTTTTCTGCCAGCAACAGGACTGAACCAGCATAAGTCAGGACTGATTCTGACATCCACTGTGGTGGATATTGTGTGGCTCGGTGGTGGCTGCTAATTGGCAGAATAGAGCGTACTAACTGGCAGAAAGGTGGCTGCATGGCGGCTACTGTGTGGCTGTGTGGAGCGTCATATATCCGCATTTTCTGCCTTTTTTTCTGCCTGAGAGCATAGGGCACGCTCGGGTGGTTCAACACAGAATCAAATCCGAAAATGGATTTGATTCTGTTGTTGCCTTATTTTCAGGTCTTTGGATAAAAATAATCCGGAAAAATTATTTTTCATTTCGAGTTTCACAACTTTTTTCTTCAGAGAAAAAAGCTGCCAAAAAAGAACTTGCGCCATCCGTTCTGCAAACGTTTGAAAAATTCAGGAACCCGCTTCGCGCCTAAATTTTGGAGCGCTTTCTTTTTGATAGATTTTGCTGGCAAAGCTTCATAGCTTTGAAACTATCATTTACTACAGAGTAGCCTGTGATGGAATTCTTTTCACCAATGCCATCACCCTACTCAAAATGTAATCCTTTCCTTTCGTGCATTTTTCCAGAAAGAACTTTTATATTACTCTATGATATCTAAAATATCAAGATTTAGTGCGTAGCAAAATCCATATTGACAATTTTATATTGAGTGAAGTGTGGATTTACTATGGCCAATTAATATTGAATTGGATAAAAATATACAGCAAGTGTGTTAGCCTAACTGAACCACTCGAATATCCATATTCCCATTTCACAAAGATTTGAGGCCGCGTATCCTAAGCTTAACTTTGACACCCGATAACCATTGGTAATCTGTAATCCATTTGTCCACCGATGCTGTTGATTCCTTTTCAGGACGCGAACTGCTGCAATTGTTTAATATTCCTGTTCGTCTAATCATTTCCGCATGAGGAAGAACTCTGGTTGAAGTATAGTTTTAAAAGAGTAGGATTAAAAATAATGCAATATTTAATAAAGTCGATTTTCATTAAATCAAGGTAAATCGCATATATCTTGCTCAACAGTAATTAGTTGTAATAATTTGTTGCAAGTTTTGCATGTAAATATAGTTCATGATTTAGCAAATCAAATACTACACTTTTAGATTTTTAAAAATGTATAATTGTATAGTCATAATTATATAAAGATAGTATCGATATAAATCCTTTACATATCCTTACAATGTTTTGCATCATATCTTATTTGATGTATATAGCTATTAATCAATATGGTTATATATAAATGTTTAATAATTCTACTTTAACACATTTCAGGTTTGAGAATAAAATTTTAAATGAATCCAAATTATAAAATACTATTTTGCTTAAATTTAATTTATCATATGATGAATGCATCGATGGTTGTGAATAATAAAGAATATATATTGAACGAACAAAAAAGAAGCAAGTAATAATATTTAAATCCTTTTAAACCGAAAAAAGAAGGCGATGAAATGCTTAAGATCATTTCACCGCCGGAAAATTAAAACAATAATTGTTTCACTTAACAACACAAATTTATGAAAAAAAATCGAGATTGGAACAGTCATATTTGGCTGTTTAAAAAACTATTACGAAGTATGAAACTAACTAGCTTTTTAATTCTTGGGTTTGTGATTAGCGCAGAAGCTTCAAGCTATTCGCGGTCTACAAAGAATTTAAAAGAAGGTGCATTGATTGAGCAGGAAGTTACCCAGCAACAAAAATCCGTCTCCGGTAAAGTGACCGACACTTCAGGCGGAGAGTTACCAGGTGTTTCAGTAGTTCTAAAAGGCACAACTATCGGTACAATTTCAGATAACAATGGGAATTATTCCCTTGTTAATCTTTCTCCAAATGCAATTTTACAGTTTTCATTCGTGGGGATGAAGACTCAGGAAATAGTTGTTGGAAACAAGACAACAATTAATGTAACCCTTGCCGAAGAAGCAGTCGGACTTGAAGAGGTTGTAGCCATAGGGTATGGTACTAAATCAAAAGCTACAATAACAGGTGCAGTTGAAACCGTTACTGATGCACAGTTGTCAGGTAAACCGCAATCCAATGTTACTCAATCACTTCAGGGAGCTGTTCCAGGATTAATGGTCACTCGAGGAAGTGGAAGGGTGGGCGAAGGAAATGGATTGCAAATACGGGGAGTTTCATCACGAGCTGGTACAGGTGTATTGGTAATTATTGATGGTATTCCTCAGCCTGAAAACGATTCTCGGGCGCTGGATTTACTAAATCCACAGGATATTGAAAGCATTTCTATATTAAAGGATGCTCAGGCATCAATATACGGGTCGCGAGCTGCAGGTGGCGTATTATTAGTTACCACCAAAAACGGAAAATCGAATAAACCCGTTATTATATATTCAGCAAATTTTGCAGTTAATGTTCCCTCTATCTGGCCAAAGAGAGCAAATATTTTTGATCAGGCGGATTATTATTTAAGAGCTTTTGCAAATGATGGGGTAACCCAAAATCCTTATACCTATCTAAAAGATCTTTTACCAACTCTCGATCGTAATAAACCTCAGGTAATAAAAGCGCCTTTCTCTGATGTACCAAAAATGTCATCAGGTTATTATGACTGGATGGATATCATGTTTGATCCGGCTTTTCAACAAACCCCACCAGCTATCGGTTTCCGGGAAATCTGAGAAATCAAATTATTATTTATCGGTTGGAGTATTGGATCAGCCAGGTATGCTTGCTTTTGGCAGCAATTCTAACAAACGCTATTTCACGAGATTAAAGTACAAGATTGATGTCACTGATAAACTTTCAATTTCGACGAATGTATCCTTAGAGCGAAAAAAAATACTTGAACCTTCATATTACGATAACGCAGTTGCTTATGCTTCGTCTTCTTGGACAACCCAATTTCCACGTACCCCTAAGGGGAATTATTTTAACTTTGGAGGATTTCCGAATGCAATTGCTATGGCAGAAGCATCAGGTGAACGCGAATCCGATGCCAACCAGGCTACAGTTCTGTTTACCATTAATTACCAGCCAGTTAAAGGGATTGAAATTACCGGAGATTATTCAATGAATAGACAATACAATTCCGGAAATTATTATAACAAGATAATTCAGCATTATGATTATGATGATGTTCCAACAATGAGGTGGGAGCCGAATTCTGCTGGTTCAAGTATTCACCTTAGTATGCACAAGGTAGCAAATTTATATGCAAATTATAAGTATTTCCTTAATAACCACAACTTTGAATTAATGGCAGGTGCTTCTCATGAAGAAAATGATTACAAGTTTTTTTCTGCAAGTCGTGATAAATTGATTTCTGAAGCAGTACCATTGCTGACGATGGGTGATCCAACGTTGCAAAATACGAATGAAAACAGGTCCCAATGGGCCCTTCAATCCTACTTTGGCCGACTTAATTATGATTTTAATGGAAAGTATCTTTTTGAAGGAACCATGCGTCGGGATGGATCGTCCAGATTCGCTGAAGGTTACCAGTGGGGAAATTATTTTGGGGGCTCCGGGGCGTGGTTAGCCTCGGAAGAATCATTCGTAAAGAATTTGAAGGTTTTTGACTACCTGAAATTCCGCCTTTCTTATGGGGAATTAGGAAATCAAAACAATGTAGGTTTATATGACCATATTAGCATAATAAATATTGGTGGGTTAAGCCTTTTCGGCAATCCGGATTCTCCTACCAGAAACCTTGTAGCCTCAACTTCCGGAACATTACCTAGCCCTAACAGAACATGGGAAACTGTTGCCATTCAGAATTTGGGTGTTGACTTTAGATTGCTGAATTCAAGGTTGAAAGGTAGTTTTGATTACTTTATAAAAAATACTAGTGATATGCTGGTCACTAAAGAATTCCCTGAAGTATTGGGTATTGCACCATCGACTGTTAATGGAGGAAAAATGAAAACGAAAGGATGGGAATTCTCGCTAAATTGGAGTGATAAGATCAAAAATGAGTTAAATTATTTTGCTAAATTCACTTTAGCCGATGATCAAAGTGAAATAACTTTCCTTGAAGATTCCAGAGTTCCTAGGTTTGGATTAAATAGTTTTGTCGAAGGGCAACCTTATAATTCTTACTATACACTCGCGTTTGATGGATTCATACAAAACCAGGCTGAGTTAACCGAATACAAAAAAATTACCGGAGTGCCATCTAATCTGAGAGTTGGTGATGCCAGATATAACGATTTAGATGGTGATGGGAAAATCGAATACTCGGAATACAAAAAGGGCGATCCGAATTCCGGAGATTTGGTGAATATAGGAAGTTCCACTATGCGGTTCCAGTATGGATTAACTGTAGGTTTTGATTGGAAAGGTATTGACTTTTCTGCTTTTCTTCAGGGAATTGGTAAATGGAATGTGATGAGTGGAATTAAACAACCTGGAGCAACCTGGTGGGAGGACCCACTACAGTTGACAATGGGGAAAGATTGGACAGAAGCGAATCCTAATTCATTGTATCCAAAGGCAACTGCTGATGGAGGTATTGATTCATGGAACTACCAACAATCTAATGCTCCATATAAATGGTACACTACAAGATATATAAGGTTGAAAAATGTTCAACTTGGATATTCGCTTCCTTCAAACTGGACTAATAGGCTAAAAATAAGTAAGGTGAGAGTATATTTTAGTGGAAATGATCTTTGGGAAATAACAAATATACCTAAAGGTTTTGACCCTGAAAAACCCTTTTTTGGCGCTTTATGGACAGGATTCACTCCCTTTCCTCGTACCTATTCATTTGGAATCGATATCACTTTATAAAAAAGAACGTTATGAAAAGAAATATATTTAAATATATAACATTATCGGCATTGATATTTAATTTCTATGCCTGTGAAAAGAACCTTGATTTAGTTCCATTAGACCAAATCTCTGAAGCTGTATACTTTAAAGAAGCAACAGATTTTAAATTGTTTGCCAACTCATTTTACACTTATTTGCCAGCATTCGCAACAACGGGAAGTGAAGCTAATGCAGACTTAGCAACGTATGTCGGAGGGAGTGTCATTAGCAGAGGAAGTTATTTACCCTCTGAATACGATGGCAGTTGGAATTCAAATTACGATTTAATCAGAAATTCGACATACCTGTTAACCAAGTTTGAAGGAACTTCAGAATCAGTAAAGAATGCTTCAGTAGTCTATGGGGCTGAGGCATACTTCTTCCGGGCTTTTGCATATTTTAATTTGTTAAAGTCATTTGGCGGGGTTCCATTGATCCCCAAGGTCTTAGAATTACAGGATAAAGAGTTGTATTCTGCCCGGGCTTCCAGAATTGATATAGCTAACCAAATTATTTCTGATTTAGATAAGGCAATTGCTATTTTACCCAATCAATCTGGCTTGAGTGCTGCAGATAATGGAAGAATAACCAAGGGAGCTGCACTGGCGTTAAAATCACGTGTTGCCTTATTTGAAGGAACCTGGCAGAAATTTCACAATGGAAATGATGCTAATGATTTCTTGGGAAAATCAATTGATGCCGCTAAACAAATAATAAACAGTGGGGAATATGAACTTTGGGATAAAAGGAGTCAATTGGGAGATCAAAGTTACCGCCATTTGTTTATTCTGGATAAAAAACAAACGAATTTGGCTAATTTCATGAAAGGTGATAACAAAGAATATATTCTTGTAAATCGATTTGATATTGACTTGAGACCGATTTCATCCTATTTTGCGGATCCTACAAGAAAATTTGCTGATATGTTTCTTTGTTCGGATGGCTTACCAATTGATAAATCTCCTCTTTTTAAAGGAAAAATAAATGTAGTAGATGAGTATGAAAACAGAGATTTAAGGATGAGAACCTTGTTAATGATCGTGGGGAATAGGTATTGGTCGAATTGGCATGCTCCATGGAACAGAGATTGGTCCAGGCCCAATGATCCTACAACTGGTTTTGTATATGTGGCTGATTTTGGTGTACGAACAGTTACAGGGTACTCTTCAATTAAGTTAATGCCAGAAATTATAAATCCTCCTGGATGTGATTGGCCGGTAATTCGTTTTGCCGAGGTTTTATTGAATTATGCTGAAGCCGACTATGAAAAGAATGGAGCCATTACAGATGCAGAACTGGATTTTTCAATCAATAAAGTGAAAGCCCGCGTTGGTCTGCCTCGACTAACGAATGCATTTGCAGGTACTAATGGGCTAAACATACGCGAAGAAATACGCCGAGAGAGATCTATTGAATTGTATGAAGAAGGTTTCAGGTATGATGACTTGAGACGATGGAAAATTGCAGAGATTGAAATGATTAAACCTCTTTTAGGGATTAAATATAAAGGAACTCAATTTGAAACTGATCCAAGGTGGGCTGGATTAGACGCAACTTTTGATTCAGAAGGCTATTTGATTGTTGAAGATGCATCTAAAAGGCAATTTGATCCTAAGAAACATTATTTACAACCTCTTCCACGTCGGGAACTGCTTTTGAATAAAAACTTAGTTCAAAACCCAGGTTGGGAATAAAATTTATTGAAACTTCCACTTAAATGTTTTAGAAAAGAAGGCTGAACGAATTTTATTTTGATAAAACACCTCAGTCTTTTTTTCTAGGATATTTAACCAAATAATGTAGTTTATTATGGCGTAATGGTCAATAAATTAACTACATAGATCATGAAGCTTCTCCGATATTTCGTTCAAGAGAGTATCCAAGAAATAGTAACTTATAATGGCTCAATGCTTTACACAATAGCATCTTACTGACTCCAGAATCTTAGGATTGATCATGATAATAAGTGCAGATTCTATTCTAAGGAAGTAGTTTACTTGGGGAATGAAACCTGCATGCATGTTTTTCATTATGAGCCGGTATTTGGTCGTGTATTCCCGGTTTTATTCGTTCTCCCTTGCTCCCATCGTTTGGGTATTGTTATCTGAAATCTTCCCAAACCGGATAAGGGGGGCAACCATGTCGGTAGCCGTTTTTACCCTCTGGACTGGAAATTTTACCGTGAGTTATTCTTTCCCTGCACTCAATGAAGGGATCGGGACAACGTGGACCTTCTGGATATACGGAATAATCTGTTTAGGTGGATTTTTCATCATTCGTAAATACCTGGTTGAAACGAGAGGAAAGTCATTGGAGGAAATTGAAAAGGGAATGGTCAGGCGAGAGTAAAAACGCGGTTAACCGTTAAACAAATTACGAAGGAGTACACAGAGGATTGCTTTAATTACAAGACATTTTAATATATAAAATGAAAAAAAGTAAAATTACATCAAGAATTGGCCTCAAAATAGGATTTATTGTACTGGTTTCTTTTTTTATGCAAAGCGCGTGTTCGAAAAATATACCGACTAATAATAGTCCCTCTTCGTCGCAGGATTCTGTTGTATTTAATGATCTGAAGGTGAACGGGCAAAATGTAGCAATACAGATATGTAGGGTTTCTGCGATGCCCTTTAATCAGGTATATCCCGGCTATCAGCGACCTCTTGACCAAACTGAGCTCGCCGGTTTCGCTTATTGGGATATGAAAGAACCTGTAAAGATTGAAGTCCTTTCTATCCGCACGGTGAAATCCGTCAAAGTGCGCCCAGCTTCATTAGGTATCCAACCTACCATAAAAGGAAACCTTATTTCATTTACATTGGACAGCCCTCATCAGATTGTTGTTGAAGTGAACGGCTTGCACCAGGCATTGCATCTGTTTGCCAATCCGCCTGAAAATAATGTACCTGCTCCAAATGCATCGGGCGTAAGATATTTTGCACCGGGTATTCATAATATTGGGAGGACTAAGCTTCTGAGCAACGAGTCCGTTTATATTGCCCCCGGGGCTGTAGTGTATGGTAGTTTCTATGCAATTGGAGCGACCAACATACGGATCTTTGGACGGGGAATAATTAATGTCAGTAAGTTAGAAAGAGGTCAAGGTAATGGAGCCATTTGCCTTACTGATTGTTCCAATGTCACGGTTGAAGGAATTATATTACAGGATACTGATGTATGGAATTTTCCTCTTTTTGGTTGCAGTAATGTGACAATCTCCAATGTAAAAATTATCGGCTCATGGCGTTACAACTCGGATGGATTTGATGTATGTAATAGTCAGGATGTTGTAATTGAAGATTGTTTCGTGCGTAGTTTTGATGATGCTCTGGTCATTAAGGGATTAACCGGGAATTTTGACAACATAAATATCGGAAACAAACCAGTAAGAAATGTTCGGTTTAGTCGAAATGTTATTTGGTGCGACTGGGGTACCGCTTTGGTGATTGGCGTCGAAACTGTTTCGCCTGAGATTACCGGAATTGTTTTTGAGAATTGTGACATAATCAGGGCCTTAGGTCCGGCTATGGACATCATGAACGGTGACCGCGCCGCAATCCACGACATCAGGTTCGAGCAAATAAGATTAGAAATTGATGATTGGAATCCGACTCCCCGCATGCAACTAAAAAAGGATGAGAAATATAAGGAGGATCTCCAGCACAGTTTCTGCCCAATGCTAATACAAGCGCAAGTCCTAAAGTCCAATTACTCTTTCGACAGTCAGCGTGGCACAATGAAAAATATAACTTTTAAGGACATATCTGTGATTGGCAATCAACGACCCTTATCAAATTTTAGCGGATTAGATTCAGAGCATAGGATTACCGATGTGATTATTCAGAACCTTCGCTTTAACAATCAGCCCATTCAAAATTCGCAGGAGGCTGGTTTGACTGTTGGCCCTTTTGTTGATAATATTCAATTCTATTGAATTCAGGCGTTTATTTTACAATGAGAATTAATTGATTTCAGGGAAGAATATCAAAAATAAAAAATAGTAACAATCATGAAAAGTAACAAGATATTATTCGGCTTCATGTTCTTTATTTTAATAGCAAAAACCAATGGGCAATCGCAGGATAAAAGCACTTTTTTTGATTTGAAAGCAAGCGGATTGAAAATAAATTTCGGAGTATATGATCAAAAGTATTTACGCTTGCTGAGCATATTGCCGGAAATTGTTAAATCAGGTGAAAGACCAGTTAAGTTGCATAATGAAACAGGGTCTGATGTATTTATGTATTGCTCAGGTGAAAATCGCACAGTTCATCACGGAAATCCGGGAATACGGCTAGAATACATCGGTAAAGAAGAAAAAAATCTATCTGGTGGCCAACAGGTAATCATTACCCAAAGAGATCCTGTGAAAAATCTTCGGGTAGAATCCTATTATGAGCTTAATAATTCTTCCCCTGTTGTCAGGAGATATACTAAAGTTGTCAATGAAGGCAAGGAGGACGTTGGAATTGAATACTTAAGCTCTGCAATGCTCTATAATTGCAATACTATTCATGGTAAGGTAGAAGATAATATCAGGATACATTACGCATACAATGGCTGGATGCAGGAAGCTCAATGGAAAACGGCAAAGCCTTCTGAATTGGGTTGGGACGTTAACGATTATCAATACCGGGGCACTATCTCATTTAGTAGTATAGGTTCTTTTTCAACAGGTAAATACCTGCCTATGGGAATGATTGAGAACACGCAGTCAGGGTTAATCTGGTTTTGGCAAATAGAACATAACGGATCATGGCACTGGGAGATGTCAGAAGCCGCTGACAAAAGCACTTATCTTTATATTGGCGGGCCGGATGAGCAAAATGGTCAGGCATGGAAACTTCTGAAACCAGGTGAATCTTATCAAACGGTACCTGTAGCTTTGGGTTGTGTAAAGGGAGGGTTTAATGAAGCTGTCGCTGCGCTTACACAATATCGCCGCTCAGTTGCAATCAGATCCCATCAGGATAACCAAAAATGTCCTGTCATTTTCAATGACTATATGAATTGTTTGATGGCAGATCCAACAACTGAGAAGGAGATGCCATTAATAGAAACAGCATCAAAATTAAAGATCGACTATTTTGTGATTGATGCCGGGTGGTATGCTGAGTTGAACGAAGGGTGGTGGGACAATGTTGGAATGTGGCAGCCATCAAAAACACGTTTTAAAGGGGGATTACAAAAATTATTGGGAGATATTAAGGCGAAGGGGATGATTCCTGGTCTTTGGCTGGAGATTGAAGTTGCGGGAGTTAACTCTCCGTTAAAGGATAAACCAGATAGTTGGTTTTTTATGCGCCATGGTAAACGAGTAATTGATAATGGACGATTCCTGCTTGATTTTAGAAACCCTGAAGTTATAGCGTATGCAAATGGTGTTATTGATCGGCTGATAAAAGATTTTGGCGTTGGTTACTTTAAAATAGATTATAATTCAAAGGAATCAATAGGAACCGAAACAAATGCCAGTAGTTTTGGCCAGGGAATGCTTGAGCATAACCGGGCTGTTATTCAATGGTATAAAAGTATACTTGACAAATATCCGGATTTGGTAATAGAAGCTTGTGCCAGTGGAGGCAATAGAATGGATTATGCTATGTTATCACAGACTCAGATCGTATCCTCTTCTGATCAGCAGGATTATAGAAAATATCCAGCTATTCTCGTTGGAGCACTTGCGGCTGTTCTTCCGGAACAACTCGGAGTTTGGTCGTACCCTCTGCCAAATGGGAATGCGAAGGAAGCCTCGTTCAACATGGTAAATGGGATGTTGTGTCGATTGTACCAAAGTGGCTTAATATCACAATTACCCAACGAAAGCTATCAACAGGTTAAAAAAGGCATTGAGCTGTATAAATCTAAATTGGCACCTTTCATTTCCAGGTCTGTTCCCTTCTTCCCATTAGGAATGCCTTCCATATCAGATGCTTATAAATCGATAGCTATAGGGTTGAAACAGGATAATAAAGCGTTTATTGCGGTATGGCGTTTGAAAGGAGATCGTAAAGTTTCCATACCGTTAACCGAGAAGACCGATAAAGCAGATCTTATTTATCCGGTTGATCTTGGCATAAAAATTACTAAGAATGGAAGTTTATTAGAGATTGACTTCCCTGATGAATATATGGCTTGCATTGTCGAAATTCAATTTAGCCGGGAATAATCAAAACAGATAAAAACAGAATTGAGAAATGCGTTTTCTATTATAAGCTTCTATTATAAATCAATAATTATAATGTTATGAATTTATTTAAGTTTTTAAGAATATACAAGACAAATATTATATTGATCAGTATCGCAATTATATATAGCGTATTTACATCAGCTTGTCAAACGGATAGAAAGCAGAATGAATCTAAAGAAAATGTTGTAAATACCAGATACTATAAACTTAAGATCAACAATAACAATGGTGCATTAACTTCATTTATGGTTAATGGAAGAGAAATGGCGGCTCAGCATGTTTTTGCCTCCTTATTTGACATCACATTAAGGAATAGTAAGGGTGACTCACTTAATCTCTCCTCCTTACAGTCCACTAAATTTAAAATTAGGCGTACAGAAAATGACAGTTCAGTCATACTTACCCTCAACTATTACGCTGTCAGGGATCTGCCGGTAGACGTTACGGTTACTATCACCTGTCCGGTGAATAACTCGCTTACATATTGGAATATTCAGGTAAATAATCAGACCGATCAATATATTGATCACATTGATTTTCCCAATGTTAAAATACCAAATGATCTAATAGGGAATAAAGGTGATGCCAGAATTTTCCTTCCCCACATGGAAGGCGTTTTATTAGAAGACTTATCAATTCGAAAAAATTCCTGGCTTAGGCCGGTTCCATTAGAATATCCACATACAGGATGGATTGGTTATTATCCTGCCTCATCCTCTATGCAATTTATGGCCTATTATAGCAAGGATGCCGGATTGTATTTTGGGGCACATGACACAGGGGATAATGTAAAAGGGATTCAGGTTTACGAGCAGGAAGATAATAGCATTTTAATGCAATACAGGCTTTTCCCCGGTGGCATAAAAAAGGGGGAATATATTATGCCTTATAATATGGTTCTTGGGGGATTTATCGGTGATTGGTATGTTGCGGCTGATATTTATCGTCAATGGCTTGAGAAGAATGATGCATCGAAGATTGTCAAGTTAGTGGGTAATAAACGATTGCCACCATGGTTTGAAAAATCTCCTGTAATAGTTACATATCCGGTCCGAGGAACGAAAGATTTAGGTGATATGACCCCTAATGAATATTATCCCTATACCAATGCACTCCCAGTTATAGAGAAATTCTCTGAAAAAACTGACAGTAAAATAATGGCCTTATTAATGCATTGGGAGGGATCTGCTCCATGGGCCCCTCCTTATGTATGGCCTCCTTATGGAGGATTAGGCAACTTTACGCAATTTGAAAAAAAATTACATGAGAAGGGAAATTTACTGGGATTATACGCGAGTGGCACTGGCTATACCGTAAAAAGCAATACGGATACAGCGTACAACATGACAGCTGAATTTAATGAGAAAAAACTTTCAGAAGTAATGACGATCGCTCCCGATGGAAATTTAGCAACTAACGGCGTTTGTACCGGTGCCAATTCTCAGCGGATCGGTTATGATATGTGTCCTGCAAACACATTTGTAAAAACAGTTGTAGCAGATGAGATAAAGAAGATCTTGCCACACAATATTGACTATCTACAGTTTTTCGACCAAAATATCGGGGGAAATTGTTATTTCTGCTATAGCACAAAGCATTGTCATCCCCCTGTTCCAGGAAAATGGATGAATGACGCAATGATAAATATTTATAAGGAAATACAGTCAATAATTGATAATAGCGGGAAGAAAATGATAGTTGGCTGTGAAGGGGCAGCTTGTAAACCTTTTATCCCCTATCTTTTAATGAATGATTTGCGTTATAATATGAACCTAGCTGTTGGAAGACCAGTTCCTGCATATGCTTATTTAAATCATGAATATCTTAATAATTTTATGGGAAATAGTGGAGTGAATTTAATAATAAATTTTGAAAAGTCTCCTCTTAATTTACAACAACGGATTGCTTACTCATTTATAGCAGGGGATTTATTTACGTTAATGATTGAATCCAAAGGACAAATAAGTTGGGGGTGGGGAACTCCCTGGGATCAAAAAGTAAAACCTGATACTGAATCATCCTTAAAATTAATTCGCAACTTAAATGCATGGCGAAAACATGCCGGGAAAGATTTCCTTCTTTATGGGCGTATGGAACCTCCTTTTACCATAGAAGGTTCATATGATAGATATTTCGGTGATATTGTGCCACTTGTTTCGGTGATGTTGTGCCACAAAAAAAGGGATGATTTCGTGACCAAATTTATTAATTAATCTGAGTTTTTTTCATCTTGTTTTTTCTCATTGACTCTCCCGTTAATTCAATG
>JAUXUF010000124.1 GCA_030684645.1 Bacteroidota bacterium
ATTTGGCAAACTTTACCAAATCGGCCAGGCTCAGGATATGCTGAAGCTGATCGAGCGAATTTTCATCAATCGTATTCTTGTTTTGTTTGAATGTACCAATAGTTTCAGCCGAAGTAAATTCCATGGCCGGTATATCGAACCGGTTTTGAATGTACGTACGGATGGTATCAGCAACTTCAGAATAATATTGTTTGATTTTTTCCTGTTGCCAAAGTTTCTGAGCCTTTATCCGGTCGAGTTCGCGCAAGGCAATGATGTGGGCAGGTTCGGCATGTTTTTCGGGTTTGCTGAACAACGGAATATTCTTTTTCTTCCACTTGATGTAATAGAAAATAAAAAATAGAATGGCTGCAATCAGTATGATTCCCAAAATATAAGGAGTGACTTCTTTCAAGGTAACGGGTGCACTGTATGGTACTTTAATGTCAACCGGCCCTTTGGTCGTGTCAATTTTCATCCCGTGAACCTGAAAAGCTAAAGCCCTGGTGGCTGCCGAATCCAACATTTTCCCGTCTTTCATTTTGAAATAAAAAGGCGGAATCTGATGCACTCCACTGTCAAAAGAGGTAATCATCAGTTTTTGCGCCAGTCGTTCACGTTCCTTGTCATCCAGTTTAAAGGTGTCAATTTTTGACCGGTTCACCACTTCAAGGTGTGAACTGAACGTGTCGGGAATCTGAGGAAACTCAATGCTGAGATCTTTGGGTTTTTCAATTTCGAGAATTAGTTTCAGCTGATCTCCAATCAGTATGTGAGTCGAATCAATGCTGGCCTTTACCGTAACTTTTTGCGCCTTCAGTGGTTGCAAACCACCTGAAAGTAAAACAAACAGTACGATATAGATTATTCTTTGCTTCATTTGGAATTTATTTTTATCCTCGTTTTTTAAACAGGCTGATCAACGATTTGACATAGTCGTGGTTGGTACTGATGCTGACATAATCAACACGGCTCCTTTTGAAACTGTTGTCGAGCTGAGCAGACAAGTCATACCACCATTTCCGGTAAATAGATCTGGCTTGTGCATCCGAACTGTCAACCCAGGTATAGTTGCCGGTTTCTGCATCTTTCAGTTTGATCATCCCGATGTTGGGCAATTCAGTTTCGCGCTCGTCGTAAATTCGCAGGGCAACTATATCGTGACGGTTATTGGCAATAGAGAGAGCGTTTTCCAATGCAGCGTCTTTCTGAATGAAATCGGAAATGACAAAGGCTGTGCACCGTTTTTTGATGGCGTTGGTCAGGTACCGGATTGCCCCTGAAATATCGGTTCCCCTTGCTGTGGGTTCAAAATCGATTAATTCGCTGATGATCCGAAGAATATGGCTACGGCCTTTTTTTGGGGGAATAAACTTTTCGATCTTATCAGAAAAGAAAATAACCCCGATTTTATCGTTGTTCTGAATGGCCGAAAAGGCAAGAATGGCTGAAATCTCAGTAATGATATCCTTTTTGAGCTTATCCATCGATCCAAATTCGCGCGATCCACTCATATCAATCAGTAACATCACCGTCAGCTCGCGTTCTTCTTCATAAATCTTAATGAAGGGTTTGTGGTAACGGGCGGTCACATTCCAGTCGATGTTGCGGATGTCGTCGCCAAACTGGTATTCACGAACCTCGCTGAAAGCCATCCCACGTCCTTTGAAGGCACTGTGGTACTCGCCGGCAAAAATATTGCGGCTCAATCCACGTGTTTTAATTTCAATTCTCCGGACTCGTTTTATTAGTTCGCTTGTTTCCACAAATTGTAAGTTTCAAGTTCAAAATTTCAGGTTGCAAATTGTTACGGGTTGCGTGTTACATGTTCCGGGTCGGTCGTTAACTCGTAACACGTAACCCGGAACTCACAACATTTTTCTACGGAACTTCAACCGTATTTAAAATTTCAGCAATAATTTCTTCGGAAGTAATGTTGTTTGCTTCAGCTTCGTAGCTTAATCCGATACGGTGACGCATCACATCCATGCAAACTGCACGAACATCTTCAGGAATTACATAGCCGCGGCGTTTGATGAAAGCGAATGCTTTGGCTGCCTGTGCCAGGCTGATGCTTGCACGGGGAGAACCTCCCCACGAAATCATATCGACATATTTATCCAATTTATAGGCTTTCGGGTCGCGGGTAGCAAATACAATATCAACAATATATTTCTGAATTTTTTCGTCCATGTAAACATCTTTCACCACATCGCGGGCTTTAAGAATGTCTTCAGGGCGCATGACTTTGGATGCAACCGGGAATACTTTCAGCAGGTTTTGCTGTATAATGAGTTTTTCTTCTTCTTTCGATGGATATTTGATCACCACTTTCAGCATAAAACGGTCAACCTGAGCTTCTGGCAGGGGATAGGTTCCTTCCTGTTCAATCGGGTTTTGAGTTGCCATGACGAGGAATGGCTCCTGTAATTTGTAGGTTGTTTCGCCGATGGTGATCTGGCGTTCCTGCATGGCTTCGAGCAAAGCAGACTGTACTTTGGCGGGAGCACGGTTAATTTCGTCGGCCAATACGAAGTTGGTGAAAATCGGACCTTTCTTGACAATGAATTCCTCTTTTTTCTGACTGTAAATCATAGTACCAAGTAAATCGGCAGGCAACAAATCGGGAGTAAACTGGATACGTGCATATTTGGCATCGATACTGGTGGCAAGTGTGTTGATTGCGAGTGTTTTCGCCAAACCAGGTACTCCTTCAAGCAGGATGTGACCACCAGATAAAAGTCCTACCAAAAGGCTCTCAACCAGGTGCTTTTGACCTACAATTACTTTGTTCATCTCCATAGTAATGATGTCGACAAACGAACTTTCTCTCTGAATTCTTTCGTTTAATTCACGAATATCAACTGTTTCATTCATATTTTTTGAATAAAATTATTTTAATGCTGTTATTTTTGACCGACGAAAATACAGTATCCATGATTGAAAAAGGATAAATTTTCGTTAAATATTGTTAAGCTATTTCAGGTTTGAAAGGCCGCAAATTTAATAAATTCAGCGATCTTTAACAGAATGTGATTTCACTTTTTTATTTTTGCTGAAAATTAAGCCATTGACACAAAGGTATTTCATAGAACTCGCCTATAAAGGCACCAATTTTCACGGCTGGCAAATCCAACCCAACGCTGTTTCGGTTCAGGAATGTCTGGACAAAGCCTTGTCTGTCCTTACCCGCGAAACGATTGCAGTAACAGGGGCAGGCCGAACCGATACCGGTGTGCATGCCAGTTATTTTGTGGCGCATTTCGATTCATCAAAACTCAATCTTGATCATCCTGATTTTGTACACAAGTTGAACAGCTTTCTGGGCAAGAATATCGTTATTTTCCGTGTGTCGAAAGTCAATTCGGAAGCTCATGCCCGGTTCGATGCCGTTTCAAGAACCTATCAATACCATATAAACTTAAAGAAAGACCCGTTTTCGCTGGAAACTTCGTGGTATTTTTTCCGGCAACCAGATTTAGTCAAAATGAATGAAGCAAGCCGTATTTTATTTGAATACAATGACTTTACCAGTTTCAGCAAGCTACATACCGAGGTAAAAACTAATAATTGCAAAATCTATTGTGCAGAATGGGTTCAGAAAGGTTCGGATATTGTATTTACTGTTAAAGCCGATCGCTTTCTACGGAATATGGTTCGGGCGTTGGTCGGTACCATACTGGAAGTCGGAGTTGGCAAAATCAGTCTGGATGAATTTCGCGCCATCATCGAACAAAAAGACCGTGGAGCTGCAGGTTTGTCAGTTCCTGCGCATGGGTTGTTTCTGACGGATATTGAGTATCCGGAAAGTATTTTTGTAAGGAAATACCTAGGAATCATCTAGAAATCGTTAGGTACATTGACTTAAAGAGACACAGCTATGCCTCTACGTTCTTCTGCTCAATTGTTTTTGGTGCAGTTCGTTTAGTTGGAGTTTGTCGGTGGGAGTGTTTTGCTTTATAGGCACGAATGTATTCACTAATAGCAGTTTCTTCTTCCTTAGTCAATGGTCTGCTGTTGATTATAAGATCAACGCCTGCTGGTTCTTTTATGTGTCCCATTTTTTTCAGCTTTTAAAATATAAGTTCACTCCGAAAAGTCAGGAAAATTATAAATGCCACCAAGTCACTAAAACACTAAGCTACACAAAATACTGAATACCTGTCACATAATCTTTGTGAAACTTTGAGACTTTGTGACTTAGTGGCATAAAAAGTCTTTACAAAGTAGTCTCAAATATTTTTTAATTTAATGACGTGGGGTGGAAATTTTTTGAAAATATATTACCAAATCCTCACAATTAAACTATCCGGCCGCCACATCTGATCGCCTTCTTTTATACCAAAAGCTTTATAAAATTCAGGCATGTTTGAAAGTGTGCCAATCACGCGGTATTTGGCTGGTGAGTGAAAATCGCTTCGAACCTGGTTTGCAATCGCTTCGGGACGTTGATTGACCATCCAGGCCAGTGCAAATCCGAGGAAAAACCTCTGGTCAGGTGAAAGGTTTTCAATTTTTTCCTGGTAAAGGTACTGTTTGGTCTTTTTGAAAGCTTCATATCCCATGATGATTCCACCCAAATCTGCAATGTTTTCGCCTTGCGTAAGTTCTCCGTTAATGTGAAGTTTTTCGACCGGATTGTATTCGTTGAATTGCTTCACTATCATTTTGGTTTTGCTGTAGAATTTGGTGCTGTCATCCGGAGTCCACCAGTTATTCAGATTTCCTTTTGAGTCATATTTACTTCCCTGATCATCAAATCCGTGAGTCATTTCGTGCCCGAAAGTTGATCCGCCAATGATGGCATACAAAACGGCATCATCGGCCATTTTTCGTTCGTAACCCGGTACAATAATATTGCAGGCCGGAACAACAAGTTCGTTGTTTGAAGGATTGTAATAGGCATTGTAGTTTTGTGGTTGCATTTGCCATTCGGTGCGGTCAACCGGTTTTCCGAATTTAGAAATCATGTAATTGAAATGCCATTGGTTGGCATGAATGACATTTTGCGCATACGAATCACGGTTGATTTTCATCTTGCTGAGGTCTTTCCATTTATCCGGATACCCCACTTTCATGATCATCGTGTCAAGCTTTTGTAAGGCTTTTGCTTTGGTTGCATCGCTCATCCAATCCAGATTTTTAATCCGGTCGCCATAAACGGTTTTAACGGCATTGCCGATTTCAACCAGTTTTTCTTTGGTCCCGATCGGCAGATATTCAGCCACATAAACCTGACCGGTCAGTTCTCCAAGTAAGCCATCGGTTTCTTCAACTACTCTTTTCCATCGTGGTTTAGGCTGCTGAACTCCTCTCAGGATGTGAGCATAAAAGTTGAACGATTCCTGGTAAGCGCTGTCGTCGAGATTGGAAGCCAATCCTTTGATCAGTTGATATTTCAGGTAGTTCTTCCAGGTGTCGAGAGGAAATTTTTTGAGGTCTTTATTTAAAGCTGAAAGAAATTCAGGTTGACCAACGATAACGGTGTCAACATTTTGAAGCCCAGTCTCCCGGTTGAATATTTGCCAGTTGAAGTTCGGGGTCAACGCTGAAAGCTGTTTGAACGAAAGTTTGGTGTAGTTTTTCAAAGGATCGCGTGTGTCTTCCTTTTTTCGTGAGGCTGATGCCAGAGCAGTTTCGAGTCTAAGTTGACCTTTAGCCGCTGCTTTTGCTTTTTGCTGGTCGTAATTCAGAATTTTGAACATGTTTTCGAGATGTTTCAAAAATTCCTCCCTAACCAGTGATGTTCGTGCATCGTTTTCGAAATAATACGAACGATCAGGAAGGCTGAATCCTCCCTGCCAAATGGTTACTGCATTTTTACTGCTGATTTTGCTGTCCTGTTCTACTCCAAATCCAAACATGGGCGATCCTGAACTGCTGTGAATGAAAGCGGCTTCTGAAGTTAACTGATTCAAATTTTTCACCGCATCAATCTGATCCAAATACTGCTGAATAGCCGAAATGCCGGCTTTGTTCAGTTTGGCGCTGTCCATTCCTGAATAATAAAAATCACCGATTTTTTGTTTGTTGCTTCCCTTCTCTGATGCGGTTTGTGCACTTGTTTTGCAGATTTTAAGAATTTGAGAATTGATCGTATCTTGAATCACCTGAAATATGCCGCTGCTTTGTTCACTTGGTGCGATAGGGTTTTTATCAAACCATTTGCCATTGGCGAATTGAAAGAAATCATCTCCGGGAATAGCAGACGTGTCGATATGTGATGCCAGTGGATCGAGGGGCGCTACGGTGCTTTTACTTTTGATCTGACACGAAATTGCTGCCAGAATTATAACTGACATGCCAAATGCAATAAGATAATGTTTCATGACTTGATAAAATTTGATCAGTAATAAAAGTATTATGCTTTTACAAATAACGGAATTAAACTTGAATGGGTATAATCAGGAATCGAAATTTTGTTGAAGTTAGATTTCAAGGTATATGCGCTGGACTGATTGAAGTCGAAGCAACCAAAAGCAAAGGTTGTTGTATCTATCCTCTTTTATTAACGTCAGTTCGAAATAAGGAATCAGAGCTGCAAAGTACCTGTGTTCCGGCTTAACGATTTTATGCATGATCATTTTCGACTGAAGATTGTTTATTTTATCGGATCAATAAATTCAGAAATAATGCACTACACTTTACAGATATATGATCAGGCTCCTGATTTTAACCTGAAAGCTACCGATGGGAAATCCTATAAACTGAGTAGTTTTTCTGAGGCTGCTATTCTCGTTGTATTTTTTACTTGTAATCATTGCCCTTATGTGCTTGGAAGTGATGAGGAGACCAGAAAAACTGCCGATTATTTCCAGCCGGAGGGAGTCCGGTTTGTGGCTATCAATTCGAACAGTCCAAATACTTATTCAGAAGACAGTTTTGAAAATATGGTCAGCCGGATGAATGAGAATCATTTTCCATGGCTCTACCTGTATGACGAAATGCAGGAAGTTGCGCTGGCTTATGGTGCATTGAAAACCCCTCATTTTTTCGTGTTTAACGAAGGCCGAAAACTGGTCTATAACGGGCGCGCTGTTGATCAGCCCCGCGATGCTTCAAAAATTACGGTCAACGATCTGGATCGCGCACTTTCTGAATTGCTGGCCGGTCGCGAAGTTTCAATCCCAGTTACAAACCCAATTGGTTGCAGCATCAAGTGGGAAGGGAAAGACAGGAAATGGATGCCACCGGAGGCGTGTGATTTGGTATGAAGTTCCTGATTCCAGGCTACACTGCAATATTCGATCGATCTTCCGATTTTAATCACATTTTAATTTCCCTGGCATTTAAAGTCAATTATTTGCCTGGAATATCATTAGTTTTGTGACTATGGAACGAACATGCCATGGAAGATATTTTTCAAGGTAATAGCACAAAAAGAGATTGAAAATATTGTTCGAAGAGAATTCCTTTTGGCATGGAGTTCCACGAGAACGCACAGTTATTCAATTTTAAAAAAACTTTATATTCTCATGAATCAATCAGAAGTAAGAATACTAGTGGTAGAAGACGAACCCAAAGTGGCATTGTTTGTCAAACGTGGATTGGAGGAAAATGGATTCTCTGCTGAAATTGCTTTTGATGGAGCCATCGGAAAAAGAATGTTCGATGCCGGAGATTATGATGTGGTCATTTTGGATATCAATATGCCTTACAAAAATGGAATTGAACTGTGTAAAGAAATCAGGAGCATCAACCAGAAAATCCCTGTATTGATGCTTACTGCATTGGGAACGACAGAAGATAAACTTTCAGGATTTGGTTCCGGAGCTGACGATTACCTGGTGAAACCTTTTGAGTTCCGTGAACTACTCGCCCGCATTCGCTCGCTTTTAAAACGGATTTCTGTTGCCGAAACTGGAGGAAACATACTTAAGTTTCTCGATCTTGAAATGAACCTCGATACGTACGAAGTTACCCGCAGTACCCAAAAAATTGATTTGACTCAAAAGGAATTTGCTCTGCTGGAATACCTGCTTCGGAATAAAGGAAGGGTAGTTTCAAGGATCGATATTGCCGAAAAAGTATGGGACATTACTTTCGATACCGGAACAAATGTCATAGATGTTTATGTAAATTTCCTTCGAAAAAAGATAGATAAGGACTTTGCTCAGAAACTGATTCACACGCAGACAGGTGTTGGCTACATTTTAAAAGCTTGACCGATATGAAACTGAATATACGCACCCGGCTCACGCTCCAGTTTACTTATATAGTTACGTTTATTCTGATTCTTTTCTCCTTTATCATTTATTATTTCTCTGCCACTTACCGTGAATCTGAATTTTATTCCCGTTTAGAAAATAAAGCGATTAACACCGCAAAATTGCTCATCGAAGTGAAAGAAGTGGATTATGACTTGCTGAAAATAATAGACAAAAACACCATCAATGCGCTCTATAACGAAAAGGTGATAATCTATGATTATCAGGACAAGCAGATATACAATAACCTCGACGATGACTCTATTCATATTTCAAAAGCACTTCTTGATCAAATCCGTCTAAAAAAAGATGTCCGCTATCATCAGGGTAAACATGAAGTAATAGGGCTGCTTTATGCTGATAAGTATGACCGATTTGTAGTAATTGCATCAGCATTGGATAAATATGGAAGAAGCAAACTCAATAACCTGAAATGGATTATCATTATCGGTTTTTTTATCAGTATCGGGCTGACCGTTTTCATTGGAAGGATTTATGCAAGCAGGGCACTCAAACCCATGTCAGATGTAGTGAAACAGGTGGATAAAATTACTATTGCCAGTTTGAATATGCGTGTCAATGAAGGAAATGGAACTGATGAAATTGCTCAACTTGCCATCACTTTTAATCAAATGTTGGAAAGGTTGGAATCGGCTTTTGAAATGCAACGGAGTTTTGTATCCAATGCATCGCACGAATTGCGTACACCGCTAACTTCCATCACCGGACAAATAGAGGTTTCGCTGATGAAACCAAGAACGCAGGAGGAATATGAAGCCGTTTTGGATTCTATACTTGAGGACATCAAAAATCTGAATTCGCTTTCGAACGGTTTGCTTGATCTTGCTAAGGCAAGTTCTGATATTTCGGCAATAACACTTCGTACCTTGCGGATTGATGAAATTTTGTGGGAAACAAGAACGGAACTCATCAAGAGAAACAGCGACTACAACATTTCCATTCAATTCAAGGAGCCAATAGATGATGAAAATAAATTAGCGGTGTTTGGCAACGATCACTTGCTAAAAATAGCCATCGTCAACCTGATGGATAATGCATGCAAATATTCCACCGATAAATCAGTGGAAATAATATTGTCAGTATCAGGCAAACAGTTTGTTGCTGAATTTACAGATAAAGGAATTGGAATTGATTCGGCTGACATGGAGAAAATATTCCAGCCTTTTTTCAGGGCTAAAAATGCCAATAATATTTCCGGAAACGGACTCGGCCTTTCTCTAACGGATAAGATTATTAAAATACACCGTGGAACGATCTCAATAGACTCACAGCTAAATAAAGGAACTAAAGTTACCTTCTGCATCCCTTTTATTTCCTGAATTTTAATTGGTTTTTAATTTCGTATTAATCTCAATTTAATGGTTCGGTAGGATGTTTGTGTCACTGGACAATCAGATTCTTTCAATCTAATCCGAAATGTGATTTAAAACAAACTCACAAAACATAAACATTTAAAACTAAAAACCATGAAAACCATTAAAAAAGAAAAATTGATTACAGGAGGTGCAGTGATTATTTTAATCGTGGCACTTATCGGCGCTGGCCTTTTTTACAACTCCAACAGGTCGCTGACAAAAAACCTGAACAACGAAAAGCTCAAATCAGAAATGATGTTATCTGAAAAACTGGCGCTTCAGAAAGAAATCGAAACCTTCAAAAGCCAGATTAATTCACTCAGTGGCAAGAATACAGAACTTGATGGGTTGTTGGCACAGACCAGTCAGAAATTAAGTGAGAAGGAAGCACAATTGAGTCGAATAGTTCGCGAAAATGGAAATATTAAAACGTTGAAAAAAGAACTCGCAGAATTGTCACAAATGAAAAAAGATTTTGAAAGTCAGGTTCTTGCACTGAATGAATCGATTGAAAAACTGAATGCGGAAAAAAATGCGCTGAATCAAACGATTGCCTCTCTTCAGGAGGAAAACAAACAGCTTACAGTTAATCTCGAGATTCTTAGTTCGATGACTGCTGATAATTATCTGGTTGAAACCACGAAAAGAAAAGACAGGTTAACTGTTGTGGCGAAACGCGCAAAAAAAATGACCGTGTCTTTTAAAGTTCCTGAAAATATAGTCGAAGATATTTCCTTTAAAATAATAAAACCTGATGGCAAGATGGTTGAAGGAAAAGACAAAGGGATTGCTTACAGTGTCGTAAACAGCGATGAAGGTTTAACCGCAAGTCTTTCGGGCGGTGCAATAAAAGTTTCCAGAAAAATTGAAATGATCTGGGAACCGAAAGAGAAACAAAAACCTGGTATTTACCAAATAGAAATGTATAACGGAGAAAAGTATATCGGTTCATGTAATGTTAAGTTACGCTAATTAAAAACTAATAAAAAGAAGATACCCAGTAATTGCAATAATTAATAATGCTTCATCCGGGCTGCTTAAAACGCACCCGGATGTTTTTTGAATCTGAATTGAATCCAAGGTATTGAATCAAACTGTTTTTACAAAAAAAAGTAGAACTATGAGAATCGTTAGATATATGGTAAGTATAGGTTTTGTTTTAAGTTAATCTTTTAATTTTCAATAATGATCAACCCTGAATTAATTACTAATTCGTAATAGGTAACGCAAGGACAGTGGTTCTTGTTTTGTGTTTCCTCGCTGTCAGTTTAGCAGCAAAAATTGGATTCTCTAAAATCATTCCCCGAAGCCAACTCAAGTTTCGGGGTTTTTTCCCTGTTATTGAGTGGTTCAGGGCAATACATCGATGGATTTATTATTACTGCCTGGTTCGACGATGCTACTTTTGCCGTTTTTCGTTACGGGGCCCGCAAATTTCCGCTGGTTATTATATTGCTTGCCAATGCTTTCAGCTCATCCGTGTTGCCCGGATTTGCCAACCGTTCAAACCTGAGGAACCGTTTGTGCCTATATGATCGAGAAATTGGTACTGATGGTTTTTGTCAGGAGAATAATCGGTTTCAGAATAAACGAGTATTTTAAATGTGAAGCAGCATTTACTTTATTCTGTACTTTTGTTCTGAATTTATTGCGATTAAATACCTGATTTATTAATATGGATTTTATCATTGATGACCCACTACGCGAAAAGGAATTTCGTCAGATCCTAACCAAAATTCAGCAAGCCAAAAACGGTGAAACGGTTGATCAGATGAAGGAACTTGGCCTCGCCTACAAAATAAACTGGGGCGCTTCCATCATTTCGTTACGCGAAATAGCTTCACAGTATGAACCCAATCATTTGCTGGCCCTGAAGTTGTGGAACAAGCAATGGCGCGAAACCATGATCCTGGCTGCCATGTTGGATGTTCCGAAAGAAGTCACGGAAGAGCAGATGGATTACTGGACAAAAAGTCTGGAAACAGCAGAAATAGCTGAAGTATTGAGTACCTATTTGTGGGCTAAAACCAAATATGCTTTTGTGAAATCGTTGGAATGGTGCCGTGGTAAGAAACATTTGGTCCGTTTTACAGGGCTGCATCTGATGGGGCGACTGGCTTTAATCGAAAAATCTGCCATCGATGAACTATTTGAGCCGTTTTTCGACGTTTTGTCACCTTTGGCAAAGGACCCCATTTTAAAACAGGTTTTTTACCGGTCATTTATTTTGCTGGGCATGAAGAGCAAAACAATGAATGAACAAGCCATTTATTTCGCTGAAGACCTGAAAAGTCTTGATTCAGAGGATAGTTATGTCCTGGCAGATTTGATTCTGACTGAACTGACAAGCGAATATGTGCAGGAGTCATTTGTTAAGAATACTTAACCGGGTAAAGGAATTCAGCAAGTCTTTTTATTTTTGGTACACTTTTTATTCATCAAATCGAAATTTAAACTTTTTACCATGGATATTACAAAATCATCGAACCCGGTATTCGGGAAGAATATATTTAGTCAGTCAGCCACCAGTACTGACGATGGAGTGATGACCATAAACGGAACAGTTAACAAAACTGGTTTAATGCTTTTGATTGTCATTTTTGCTGCCACTTTTACCTGGCGCAAATTTTTTGGCGCATTTGATCCTGCAACTCCCGGAGTAATGCCGGAAGGAATTGTCGGCTGGATGATGGGTGGCGCAATTGGCGGCTTTATTGTGGCACTGATAACCACTTTCAGTCCGCGCCGGGCTGCTATGACGGCCCCGATTTATGCTGTTCTCGAAGGTTTATTTCTCGGAGCTGTTTCTGCCTTGTTTGAGGCCATGTATCCCGGACTGGTCATGCGTGCCGTTATGCTGACATTTGGTGTGTTTTTCATCATGCTTGTCATGTTCCGGACTGGAACCATCCGTGCTACTGAAAAATTCAGGACAGTGATACTGGCAGCAACCGGAGGAATTGCCTTGGTTTACCTGGTCAGTTTTATTGCCGGGATGTTTGGCGCTAATTTCGGTTTTATGTATGGTAATGGACTGGTTGGAATTGGCTTTAGTTTGGTTGTTGTAGTAATTGCGGCGCTCAACCTAATCCTCGATTTCGATATGATTACCCGGGGCGCAAATGCCCGGGCGCCGAAGTACATGGAGTGGTATGGAGCTTTTGGCCTGATGGTTACCTTAATCTGGTTGTATCTCGAAATGCTTCGTCTGCTTTCCAAATTTGCCAGTCGTGATTAATTTTCAGGAGTATGTTGATAAAAGATATTGAGCAGGAACTTCGGTTCCTGTTTTTGTTTTCGGCCTAATAATATTACTTTCGGCATAATAAACAAAAAAGCCAGGGGCGATATATGGAAATTATTTCGGTTACTGATAAAGAAACTATTCAGGCTTTCCACGAGCTTCCGATTCAAATTTATAAAAACGATCCGAACTGGGTTTGTCCTCTTCGGATGATGATTGAAGCTATTTTTAATCCTCAGAAAAATGCCGGTTTTATACATGGCAAAGCACGCAGGTGGCTGGTTAAAGATGGGATACACATCATTGGCCGGATTGCCGCTTTTTATGACCGGAGTAAACTTGAAGAAGGAAGTGAACAGGCTGGAAATATTGGTTTTTTCGAATGTCATGACAATTTCGAAGCAGCCAGGCTTCTTTTTGATACTGCCCGCGACTGGCTAACAAATGAAGGATTTACTGCCATGGACGGCCCTGTGAATTTTGGTGAGAATTTTTACAACTGGGGATTACTGGTCGATGGTTTTCAACAGCAAGGTTTTGGCATGAATTACCATGCCCCATATTACAGCCAGCTTTTTGAAAAATACGGGTTCAAAACCTATTACCAGCAATTTAGTTATCACCTGGATATTACCAGCCCCGATCTGCCGGATCGATTTTGGAAGATTGCTGAATGGGTTGCCAAAAAGAAGAATTTTCATTATAAAACCTTTTCGTTTAAAGACCAGGAACGCGGCATCAGAGATTTTATAACGATTTATGAGCAAGCTTGGGACAAACACGGTAATTACAAGGCTATTGATCCCAATGATTTGAGAACCCTGATCAGAGATTCTAAAATGGTGCTTGAAGAAGAATTTATCTGGTACGTTTACTACAAAGATGAACCTATTGCCTTTTTTATGATGATTCCTGATTTAAACCAGATTCTGTTTCATCTCAGAAATGGGAAGCTGAACTTCCTGAACATACTCAAACTTTTATACCTGAAAAAAAGAAAAACCATGACTCGCTGCCGGGTTCTGGTCATGGGCGTAATCCCCAAATTTCAGGGTTCGGGAATCGAATCGGGTATTTTCTGGCAACTCAGACAAGTCATGTTAAAGAAATCCTGGTATAAAGAAGTGGAATTGAGTTGGGTAGGCGATTTTAATCCTAAAATGATCGCTCTTTTTAATTCCGTCGGAAGCAAATACGCCAAGACTCATGAAACTTTGCGATATCTGTTCGATCGCAACAAGCCTTTCGAAAGATTGACAATAATGGAAGAATAAAAGTGAGAATTAAATTCGCTAATTAATATATTTTTGAACCCAAATTAAGAACCATGCAACTCATAGAAGTCACCGATAAACAAACCAAAAAACTTTTTCATCAGGTTCCACATTTGATCTATAAAAATGATCCTGATTGGCCGTGTCCGCTGCACGAAATGGTCGAAAGTATTTTCGATCCTGCTAAAAACTCATCCTTTAAATCAGGAGAAGCCATTCGCTGGATATTAACGGATGAACGAGGAAAATTACTTGGTCGGATTGGCGCATTTGTGAACCGCAAAAAAGCTTTTACTTTTGATCAGCCAACTGGTGGATGCGGTTTTTTTGAGTGTGTGAATAACCAGGAGGCTGCTACCATGTTGTTTGATGCAGCCCGTGACTGGCTTAAAGTACGTGGTATGGAAGCCATGGACGGTCCTGTAAATTTTGGGGAAAATTACATGAATTGGGGACTATTGGTTGATGGGTTTATGCATCAAGGTTTTGGGATGCCTTATAATCCGGCCTACTACATCGATCTGTTTCGAAAATATGGCTTTGAAGTCTATTTTGAACAATACAGTTACCACATCGACTATACCAAACCTTTTCCGGAGCGTTTCTGGAAAATCGCCGCCTGGGTGGCTCAGAAACCTGGTTATACCTTCGAACATTTTTCTTTCGACAAAGTAGAAAAGTTCATCGACGATTTCTGTTACATCTACGATGAAGCATGGCGGTTTCACAAACATTTTCAACCACTGGATAAAGAGGAACTGCGAGATTTTCTGAAAACATCGAAGATTATTCTGGATCCTGAAATGATTTGGTATGCATATCATGACGGAATCCCAATTGCCTTGTTTGTTATGATTCCGGATATCAATCAGATTCTGAAGAAGCTGGATGGAAAGATGAATTTTATTAATATTCTGAAATTTCTTTATTACAAACGTAAAAAAGTAATGAACAGAACACGAATCCTGATTATGGGTGTTACGCCCAAATATCAGAAATCAGGTATTGAATCAGCCATATTCTGGCATCAGGACAAATTAATGAAGCACAAACCACAATACGGAGAGGTAGAAATGTCGTGGGCTGGTGACTTCAATCCTAAAATTATTGCACTTTACAAGTCGGTTGGCGGGGTCCATGTTAAAACACATTACACTTTGCGATACCTTTTCGACCGCACTATATCCTTTAAAAGAGCTCCTGTTATTGGATTAGAAGAATAAATTCGGGAAATAAATAATTTACAAACCGAAAAATTTGGAAATTACTTTCCAATATGTATCTTTGCAAGCCGTTAAAACAAAATTAAAGGGATTATAAAATGAAAAAAGGAATACATCCGGAAAATTATCGTACTGTTGCATTTAAAGATATGTCAAACGGTCATGTTTTTATAACTAAATCGACTGTTAATACGAAAGAAACAGAACTGGTAGATGGAGTTGAATACCCAGTTATAAAACTCGAAATCTCAAGCGAATCTCATCCATTTTATACAGGGAAAATGAAACTTGTTGACACCGCAGGACGTGTCGATAAATTCAATACAAGATATTCGAAACACATGGAATCCAGAAAAAAATAATCCTGTTTCGAAAAGATATTCAGAAAAGCTTCGCATTGTCGGAGCTTTTTTATTTTCACACCGTCCGTAAATCCTGATGCAATATAGTTTATTCGACGATTCGTATAGAAATGAACTGTTGCCTTTAAATTACGACGGAATCTGGTTTTAACGAAGGATGATCAGGACATCCTTACTGAAGTTCTTGAGCTGACAAAGAAGTATAGAAAATACTGATTTCTTCCGAAATTGAAGTCTTCCTCTCTTGAATAGTCATTTGGCATGGCTATTGCAAAAATCAACACCGGTATTTTATACCGACAGATAGCGGTCAGTATGTCATGCGTGAAGAAAGAATTATATCAGAGAGCAAAAACGAAAAACTATGCAGAATATATTAATTACCAACTTAATGGACAATGAAACTGAATTTATTCCGATTTTGGGTGAAGGTGACGGCTCGGAATTAATCAATATGGATATTCCTGACATTTTGCCAATTTTACCTTTGCGAAATACGGTTATGTTCCCCGGGGTTGTAATGCCCATCACTGTGGGAAGGCAAAAATCACTTCAGTTGATTCAGGAGGTTTACCGGGGAAATCGGTTGCTGGGAACAGTGGCTCAGAAAGATGGAAGTATTGACGATCCGATTCAGGCTGATCTGTATGAGACCGGAACAATCGCACAAGTATTAAAAATTCTGGAAATGCCCGATGGCACCACTTCAGTTATTATTCAGGGCAAAAAACGTTTCGAGATAATCGAATATACCCAGGAGTTTCCCTACTTTACGGCACGCATCAATCCAATGGACGATTCACAACCTAAGGATGATTCGGTTGAATTTTCAGCTGTGGTTGGCTCGATCAAAGATTTGTCGATAAAAATTGCCCAGTACTCGATGCATATTTCTCCGGAAGCTTCTTTCGCGGTTAAAAATATCGAGAATTCTACCTTCCTGATTAATTTCGTTTGCTCGAATACCGATCTGAAAGTAGAAGAAAAGCAGGTACTGCTTGGAATCAGCGACATCAAAGAGCGTGGTATTCAGGCGATCAGTTACCTGGTTCGCGAAGTTCAGTTGGCTGAACTGAAACGGGATATTCAAACAAAGGTAAAAAACGAACTCGATCAGCAGCAACGGGAATATCTGCTGAACCAGCAAATGAAAACCATTCAGGATGAATTGGGAGGCAATCCGGCCGAACAGGAAATTCTGGAATTCAGGGAAAGGGCGAAAGAGAAAAAATGGTCGGAAGAAGCAGCCAAGCATTTCGAAAAAGAAGTTCATAAACTTTCGCGTTTAAATCCGGCTGCCGGTGAATATTCGGTGCAATTCGCCTATTGTCAGACTTTGCTTGATCTTCCGTGGAACGAATTTACCGAAGATAATTTTGATCTGAAACGGGCAATCCAGGTACTTGATGAAGATCATTACGGTCTTGAAAAAGTGAAGGAACGGATTCTGGAACACCTTGCTGTTCTGAAACTGAAAAACGATATGAAATCGCCCATCCTGTGTTTGTACGGCCCACCGGGGGTTGGAAAAACATCGCTCGGAAGGTCGATTGCCAAAGCATTGGGACGTAATTATATCCGGATGAGTTTGGGCGGTTTGCATGATGAAGCTGAAATACGCGGACACCGGAAAACTTATATTGGCGCCATGCCTGGCCGGATTTTGCAGAATATTAAAAAGGCCAAATCATCGAATCCGGTTTTTATTCTTGACGAACTCGATAAGGTGTCGAACGATTTTCATGGCGATCCGGCATCTGCTTTACTCGAAGTTCTTGATCCGGAACAGAATTTTGAATTTCATGATAATTACGTTGAAATGGAATATGATTTGTCGAGAGTCATGTTTATTGCAACTGCAAATACGCTGAACACTATTGCCCCGGCCTTGCGCGACAGGCTTGAACTGATTGAGGTAAGCGGTTACCTGGTGGAAGAGAAAATAGAAATTGCCACTCGGCATTTGATCCCCAAACAACTTGAAAATCATGGGGTGGGAGAGAAGGATGTTATTTTCTCAAAAGAAGTCGTTCAATATGTTATAGAAAATTATACCCGAGAATCGGGAGTCCGTGAACTGGATAAAAAAATTGCCCGCATTGCCCGGCGTATTGCTAAAAAGATAGCTTTTGACGAGGGATACAACATCGACCTGACCAAGGAAGATGTGAAGGAATATTTGGGCGGAGTGCAATTCACCAAAGAAATATATCAGGGGAATGAATTTGCCGGAGTGGTTACTGGTTTAGCCTGGACAGCTGTTGGAGGAGAAATTTTGTATGTGGAAACCAGTTTGAGCAAAGGGAAAGGTTCTCTGACTTTAACCGGAAACCTTGGTGAAGTGATGAAAGAATCGGCGATGCTGGCCCTCGAGTACCTTCGCTCGCACGCTGAACAAGTAGGCATTAATCCGGAAGTATTTGACCGATATAATGTTCATGTGCATGTGCCAGAAGGAGCAATACCGAAAGATGGCCCGTCGGCGGGAATAACCATGGTGACTTCCATCGCATCAGCATTTACACAACGGAAAGTCCGTAAAAACCTGGCGATGACCGGTGAAATAACTCTACGTGGCAAAGTGTTGCCGGTTGGAGGAATTAAGGAAAAAATTCTGGCAGCCAAGCGGGCCGGAATTATGGAAATCATTTTGTCGGAAGCTAACCGGAAGGATTTGGATGAAATAAAAGAAGTTTATATCAAAGGGTTGACATTCCACCATGTTGATACAATTCTTGAGGTTCTTAATATTGCCTTACTCGATTCAAAAGTTGATAATCCGTTGAAAATTGAATAAACATACCCGTATCACCAATAAATGCAAACAGCAGAAAGTATTTACTTTCTGCTGTTTGCATTTATAAAAGTTGGTTTCAAATAATGGGGAATAGGTTTAGTTTTTCAAAATAGATCATTTGATTCCTGGAGAACGTTTCTTCGTGGATGGTCTGGTTGAATCCAAGGATACACCGGTTGTTTTTCTTTTCAACTCGCTGCAGGAAATTTATATTTATGTACGTCGAGCGGTTGATTTTGACAAATGCAGGTGAATTCAGCAGATTAATTACAATGTATAGGTTTCGGGTAATGGTTTCAATTTTCCCATCTTGTATATAAACATCACAATTATTGCCTTTTGATCGCAGAATCACAATGTCTTTTATATCAATGATCAAAACACCGTGGTTTGCTGGAAGTTTTATTTTAGGTGAGTTCGTTCGTGAATGAATAAACTGATCCCGTTTTTGATCCAGTTTTTTCTTTTTAATCTTGGTGTTATACTTTTGTATCACAACTTCCAGATCATCGATGCAAAATGGCTTGGTCAGAAAATCAAGAGGTTCAATACCTAATGCATCGTAAGCATAATGCTGATAGGCGGTGGTAAAGACAATTTCAGAATAGAAATTCTCCGATTGAATTAGTTTTGCGACCTGTAACCCATTCATTTCGGGCATGTCAATATCCAGAAAAACCAGTTCTGGTAAAGTCTCCTTTGCCAACTCCAGTCCTTTCTGGGCATGTGTCTCCTTTCCGGTGACGGTTATATACGGGAATTGACGAAGATACATTTCAAGTAAACTGATTGCATCTGTTTCATCGTCGATTATAATGGCTGAAATGTTTGTTGAATCCATAGTTGCATTATTCAGTATCAATTTTACTCAATTCTTTTATATGAAGTTTTGAACCTTTCACTTCATATTCTTTACCGCCGAAAGCCAAAATGATCGTATTCGTGCCGCGGTATATCTTCCGGATATATTTCTGATTAATCAGATAAGACCGGCTGACACGTAAAAAATTGAACGTGTTGAGCATTTCGTCCAGTTTGGAGAGTGATAATTGGCTCAATTCAACCCGATTGTTGGTCAAATAAATCTCGGAATAAAATCCATCAGCTTTGCAATAGAGAATTTCTTCCGGATCGACAACAAGATACCCTTTTACGGTTTGAATCTTAAACCTTGTCTCAGCCGGAGTTTTTTCAATAATCTGATTGATCCGTTCCTGAATATTGGTCTTTTTATGCAGGTGTACTTTGTAGGTGATTTTTTCCAGCCCGGCTTTGGTTACCGGCTTCAATAGATAATTATACACTTCGCTGTGTATGGCATTTGCAGCATATTCTTTGGTATTGGAGACAAAAACAAGGATTGTCTCCTTCAGTTTGGTCTGAATGAGCCGCATAAGTTCATTTCCTGCTTTTCCTTTCAATGGAAATTCAAGGAGAACCATATCAGGGTTGCAGTCAGTTAACTTTAGTAAAGCCTCGTCTGAATCTGCTGCGCTTTTAATTTCTGAAACCAGCGGATTTGTCTGGAGTAATTCAACTATGTGTTGGAGTGACTCTGGTTCACTATCAATAATTAAGACACAAATTTTGTGTTTATTCATGCTGATAATCTTGTTTATTTGTGGCAAAAACGTTTTGTATCAGAAAATTGTCGAATTACAAACATGCGTGTTGATGTATTCTGTCACCATTACACTTCAATGCCTGAATTTACCGACTAGGAAGGTATTAAATTTTATCTATTTACATGGTATTTGAATCAATTTTTTAAGGTGAAAATTTCTTCAACAAACTTAGCTGTTAGAATTAAGGTATTCAATCTATTTATTTAACGTTGTAATATGAGGCATAATCGTTTGTTTGTTTGTTGAGTCGGCAAATTATTTGTTGCAGTTAGTGGGCTTTTCAAGGTTTGATCAGTTCTGATTTTATCAGGATCCTGGTCCCTGTCGGACGGTTATCCTTTGTCAGGCCGATAATTGTAATCGAATTTCTATCCGTGTTGTTAATTTCATTCAAAAGGTTCGAACAGTAAGGAATTGGTACTCTTTGGGAAAAGGATTATCAGGACTTGTTTCGAAATTATTTTGTCATCATCAGGTGCTTCTTAAGATTGTAAAAATTAAATTTGCCTCTTTAAAGTATCCGAATAAATGCGTTCTATTTCACCGGTCGATATATTTAAATTTCTATGTTTATTTGACGACAAATCTTTTTTAGTAATTTCAGGCCGAAAAGAACAGAATCCCAGTGGTAAAAATGGCAATCAATTGAATTTCCTGAAGATTTCGGGCGAATCCGTTGAACGAAATCCATTGATTTTATTGAAATGAAAATGAAATTGTATTGACAAAGCCTAATAACTGTCTGGAATATTCTGCAAAAATCTGCTTAGACGTCAATGAATTAATCTTTTTTCTTTTTCTTCGACAAATGTTTTAGAATGAGAACTGTTTTTGTTTCTTATTTTTTTATATTTCGAAGGGAAACCATTACTGAATTTGATTGTTTTATCTGGGAAGTTATAAAAATGGATTCATTATATATTTAATACTAATTCTATTGGAATGCGAAAAGTAATTCTTCTCCGGCATTTGCCTATACGTTTGAAAACATTTATCTCTCTGCTACTTTTATCAATCCTTTTAATCTCCGGAAATTCTTTGTTGGCTCAATCTTCTGATGATGAAGAAGTTGTTCTTGATAATCATTCGCATGAAGATATCCAACGCGGAGAACGATTTTTCAAAGGACTTTTACCTAAAGATCGCAAATTCGAAGCTTGTGTTTCATGCCATATCCTTTCGAGGCCGGATACTATGAATTGGAATCCTTCTGCAATGGACATTGCCGTGAAATATGCAGGGAAAGATTTTGCCGATTTTCAAAGTGCGGTGATGGAACCCAATGGAAATAGGATGGAGGCATCTCACAAAGATTTTAAAATTGAAGAATCAGATTTGAAGAAAGTTAAGTTGTATCTGGACGAATTGGCTATTACCGGTCCTCCTATCGAAGGTCCTGTTGTTAATCAAATTGTGCTGTTTCTGTTTCTGATTCTTTTGATGGTTCTTGTGATACTTGATCTGATTTTCTTTCACAAAATAAAATATCGTTTCATTTCTGCCCTGATTCTACTCGTTTCACTTGGGTATCTGGTGAAAATGATATCTGAAGCCGCTATAAACCTGGGACGATCACAAAATTATGCTCCTGATCAGCCCATTAAATTTTCACATAAAGTTCATGCTGGCGCCAATAAAATTGATTGCATGTATTGTCATCATACTGCTGAATTCAATAAATCGGCAGGAATTCCGGCAATGGGACTTTGTATGAATTGTCACATGATTGTAAGGGAGGGAGCTCGTTCTGGTAAATTCGAGATTGCTAAAGTACTCGAGGCTAATGAGACTCAGAAACCAGTTGTCTGGGTGCGTGTGCATAACTTGCCTGATCACGTTTTTTTCAGCCATGCACAACATGTAGGCATTGCTAAGATCGATTGTCAGAAATGTCATGGGCAGGTTCAGGAAATGGATATTTTGAAACAAAGCAGTGATTTATCAATGGGTTGGTGCATCAATTGTCACCGTCAAACCAAAGTGAATTTTAAGGACAATAAATATTACGACACTTATATGAAATTGCATGATGATCTCAAATCCGGAAAGATTGATACCATTCGTGCGGTAGATATCGGTGCAAATGACTGTATGCGCTGCCATTACTAAAATTGTTGCGGGTTACAGGTTACAAGTTTCAAGTTAAAAAATAAAATAATCGTCGATGAAGACATACTGGAGAAGTATAGAAGAACTTGCCAATCCAAAAGAGTTACGCCGGGAGGAAGCGCGGGAAGAAGCCAAAAATAAAAGCATGTTGTTGAAAGGCGATCAGGAAATGAATGCCTCTTCGCGCCGCGATTTTCTGAAAACATTTGGATTTAGTATTGCGGCTGCTTCCATTGTTGCCGGATGTAAAAGGCCTGTGGATAAAGCCATTCCTTATCTGGTCAAGCCTGAGGAAATTAATCCGGGCACTTCCAGTTATTACGCATCTTCTTATTTTGAAGGAAATGAATATGGCAGTGTTATCGTAAAAGTTCGTGATGGCCGGCCTATCAAGATTGAAGGAAATACACTCAGTTCAATATCTCAAGGTGGAACAAGTGCACGGATTCAGGCTTCAGTACTGAATCTTTATGACGATGCACGTTTCAAATCACCATCAAAAAATGGTAAAGAAATATCATGGGAAAAGGCTGATGAAGAATTGTTGGCCCTCTTGGCAACTTTACAAACTCAGAGTGGAAAAGTGGTTTTGCTCAGCTCGACTATTATTTCGCCTTCGACCCGCGAGATTATCCGGAAGTTTGCTGAAAAACAAACCAATACCGAATGGATTCAGTACGATCCGGTTTCTGCCTCCGGGATTTTAATGGCCAACCAAAAAAGCTTCGGAACTTCATTTATTCCTGATTATAGATTTAATAAAGCCAAAGTGGTAGTAAGTTTTGGAGCCGATTTCCTCGGAACCTGGCTTTCAACTGTTGAATACACTAAAGGATATACTGCTGCCCGTCAATTACAGGATAGCCAAAAAAATATGCTTCGGCATTATCAGTTCGAATCAGGAATGACTTTGAGCGGTTCCAATGCTGATGTTCGTTTTCCGATCAAGCCTTCAGAAGAAGGTGCAATCGTTTTAGCTTTATACAATGCCATTGCCCAGGTAAAAAGAGGCGCACTGGTTTCCGGAGTAAAATCCTCTGTGGATATCAGTGATCTTGCCAAAGACCTTCTCGACAATGAAAAACAAAGTATCGTTATTTCAGGAAGCAACGATGAAAACATTCAAATCCTCGTAAACGGAATCAACCAAATGCTTGGCAATTATGGCCAGACTATCGGCCTCGAAAATCCACTGTTGACCAAACAAGGCATTGATCAGGATATGGACCGTTTACTTGCAGATTTAAAGGCAGGAAATGTAAAAGCTTTGTTAGTCTGGAATGCGAATCCGGTTTACGATCACCCCAAAGGCAAAGAGTTTGCTGAAGCTATAACGAAAACTTCATTGAGTGTTTCCTTCTCGGAGAGACCCGACGAAACAACTGTCCTATGCCAATACAGTTTGCCTGAAACAAATTATCTGGAAAGCTGGAACGACCTGGAACCGAAATCTGGAATTTTCAGTCTGGCTCAACCTGTAATTTCTCCGATATTTAATACCCGACCACCCCAGGAAGCCTTGCTGAAATGGACTGGCAATGTGATTTCTTACCGCGATTTTATTCAAAACTTCTGGAAAGAAAACCAATTTACCAAACAAAAAAATAGTACGGATTTTATAAAGTTCTGGGATACTTCTTTACAAAATGGAGTATTTGAAACGGTTCAGGAATCAAAAATGAATTTTTCTGCCAATGGAGTAGAACAAGCTGCCAGCCAGATAAAAAGTGTTTCCGGCGGAATTGAAGTTGCGCTCTACGAAAGCATTGCCATTGGGAATGGAAAATATGCCAACAACCCGTGGTTGCAGGAATTGCCCGATGCGGTTGCCAAAATCAGCTGGGATAACTTTGCTGCCATACCGGTAGCCTATGCTGAAGAAAATGGACTGAAAAACGAAGATGTGATCCGGGTAAACGGCATGGAATTGCCTGTATTTGTTCAGCCCGGACAAGCCAAAGATACCATTTCGGTTGCTATTGGTTACGGACGCGAAATTGCCGGAAAGGTTGGCGATCATACCGGTTCGAATCTTTATCCTTTTGTTGTGACTGAAAATGGTGCCCGCCAATATTTTGTGACTTCTGTAAATGCGGAAAAAGTTCCGGACAAGGTTTTTGAACTTGCTATTTCACAAACCCATTACCTGATGGAAGGCCGTCCGATAGTTCGTGAAACTACTCTGGATGATTACCTTAAAAATCCGGCTTCCGGAAATGAAAAGGAAGCAGAAGATTTATCGAAGGCTGTTACATTATATGATGAACCTGTATATAACGGACATCATTGGGGAATGGCTGTCGATCTGAATTCATGCACGGGTTGCGGTAATTGCGCCATTGCCTGTCAGGCTGAAAACAATATCCAGGTGATCGGAAAAGATCAGGTACGGAACCGCAGGATCATGCACTGGATTCGTATCGATCGGTATTATTCTGAAAATCCGGAAAATCCAAAAGTTTCGTTTCAACCGGTAATGTGCCAGCATTGCGGAAACGCGCCGTGTGAAAATGTATGTCCGGTGGCTGCAACGTCACACAGCGAAGAAGGTTTGAATCAGATGGCTTATAACCGTTGCGTCGGAACCAAATACTGCGTCAATAACTGTCCGTACCGGGTTCGCCGGTTCAACTGGTTTCAGTACGTTAAGAACGATAAATTCGATTTTGCTTCGAACAGCGATTTGGGCAGGATGATACTGAATCCTGATGTAACCGTTCGTTCACGCGGCGTTGTTGAAAAATGTTCGATGTGCGTGCAACGTATTCAGGAGAAAAAACAACTGGCGAAGCTGGAAGGAAGAGTTATTGCTGAAGGTGAAATTAAAACAGCCTGCTCTCAGTCGTGCCCTGGAAATGCCATTGTTTTTGGCGATTTGGCAAATCCTGAAAGCCGCATTTCAAAACTTTTCAAAGACCAGCGCAATTACCATTTGCTGAAAGAATTACACACTTTACCTTCGGTTGGATACCTGACCAAAGTGAGAAATACGAACGCATGATCATCAATCAAAGAAAATAGGTCAGATTATGTATAAAACGGACATACGAGGAAAATTAATTGACGGGGAAAAATCACTCAGTCAGATTTCGCAGGAGATTCTTGCGCCCATGGATGCGAAGATGCCTAAATGGTGGTATGCAGCGATGGGCGTCAGCTTGCTTGCGTTTGCATGGGGGGCAAGGAGTATTTACATTACCTTGACGGTTGGCATTGGATCATGGGGCGTAAATAATACAGTAGCCTGGGGATGGGCGATTATCAATTTTGTGTGGTGGATCGGAATCGGTCATGCCGGAACAGCCTTTTCCATTTTCTTGCTGATTTTGCGCCAGAAATGGAGAACAGCCATCAATCGAGCCGCTGAAGCAATGACAGTTGTCGCCGTATTTTGTGCTGCACTGTTTCCGTTGATGCACATGGGACGTTCGTGGTTATTCTTCTATGTTTTCCCTTATCCGAATACCCGTGGCTCCTTGTGGGGGAATTTTAACTCGCCGCTTTTCTGGGACTTTGTGGCCATTTCGGCTTATCTGCTTATCTCGGCCAGTTTTTGGTATTTCGGAATGGTGCCCGATTTTGCCACGATTCGCGATACAACCAAATCTAAAATCAAAAAAGCGGTTTATGGCTTCTTCTCATTTGGCTGGACCGGATCGTCGAAAGAATGGTTGCGTTACGAAGGATTGGCTTTTGTTCTGGGTGGAATTGCAGCCGTATTAGTTGTTTCGGTTCACTCTATAGTTTCTACCGACTTTGCAGCTTCTATTGAACCGGGCTGGCATACCACCTTGTTTCCTCCCTATTTTGTGGTTGGAGCAATCTTCTCCGGATTTGCCATGGTGTTGACCCTGGTTACCCTGATGAAAAAACTCTATAATATGGGCGATTTTATTACGGAAAACCATGTGGATGCTGTTTGCCGGATATTGGTTTTTGTTTCCCTTATCATGGGAACATCCTATCTGACTGAGATCTTTATTGCCTGGTATTCAGGTTCAGAATATGAAATGTTTACCTTCTTTAAAAACCGGATTACCGGCGAATATGCCATTCAGTTCTGGGGCATGTTTATTTTCAATGCCCTTCTTCCTCAGTTATTTTGGTCAAGAAAAATTCGCCGCAACATTTGGATTGTTTTTATTATTTCCTTGTTCATTAACCTGGGTATGTGGTTTGAACGGTTTAATATTGTGGTGACATCCTTATCCAAGAATTATCTTCCGTCAACCTGGGCCGAATATCATCCTTCACTGGTCGAGGTCGGATTCTTTGTCGGAACCCTGGGCATGTTTGCCGCCGGAGTCTTGTTGTTCTTCCGTTTCATTCCACAGATTGCTATTCACGAAGTGAAGATGATTGCCAAATATAATACGCAGCAAACCGATCACCTTAAACCTGGTCATCATGATTATGAATAAAAAATATTTAGTTGGTGTTTTCAATGACGAGCACACGTTGGTTGATGCGTTTGAAAAAGCTCTTGTAAAAGGAGTTGTTATTGAAGAAGTTTATACACCATACCCGATCCATGAAATATTGACAGGTATGAAGAATAAGACTCATATCACTACTGCCGCATTCATTTATGGAGTGCTTGCTGTTGCGCTGCTTATCGGCGGCATGTATTATGCAGCAGTAATCAGTTGGCCCCTTGATTTTGGAGGAAAACCATTTAATACGTTTCCATCGTTTGTCGTGGTAACTATAGTAGGTACCATTCTGATGATTACACTGGGAACCTTGTTCACCTTTTCGGTGCGTTCCAAGATATATCCGGGTAAGACACCTGATATTATTGATATCCGGGCGACTGATGATAAATTCATTATCCTGCTCGATCAGGAAAAAATGGGAATTGAGAAACCTGAAATAACGAAATTGTTCCAAACCTATGGTGCAACTGAAGTGTATGAAAAGGAAGCGAACACAAATTGAATTAAAAGATTACCGATGAACTTGAAAAATTTCAGTAAAAGCATGGCGGCCATTGTATTGATTACGTTTTTTGGATCGTGCGACCGCGACCGGAATACCACAGGCTGGGAGTATTTTGACGATATGGCACATTCAGCCGCATACGAATCGTATTCACCAAATCCGAATTTTGCCGATGGTAAAACCATGCGCAATCCGGTTGAAGGGACAATTCCGATTGGTTTTCAGCCTTTCTTGTATGAAAAAACTGTTGAGGACAGGGTAAAAGCCGGAATTGAATTGGTGAACCCACTTGAACCTACTGCTGCGAATCTTGCCCGCGGTAAAAAGGTGTTTGCCATTTTCTGTATCGACTGTCATGGTGAAAAAGGTGATGGAAAGGGATTCTTGTTTACCAGTAAAAAATATCTGTTTCCTCCGGCAAATTTATTGTCTGAAAAAGTCAGGAATAATCCAATCGGAGAAATATATCACGTAATATCAGTGGGTTTTGGAGTTATGCCTCAGCATGGATCTCAGATCAGGCCCGAAGATCGCTGGAAGGCTGCAATGTATGTCAAGGATGTGTTACACAAACAATAGAAAATGAATACAATGGAAGACAAATTAATAGTTCAAAAAAACTTTAAATACCTGATGTATGGCTTGATAGGCATTGGCATAATCTCAATGGTCGCAGGTTTTATCCTTGATCCTGAGCGGGCCTGGGCCAATTATTTGCTGAACAACTATTACTTTGTATCGCTTGCTGTAGGTGCAGCATTCTTTGGCGCTATCCAGTATATTTCACAGGCAGGCTGGTCGTCAGCTTTTAAACGGATTCCGGAAGCCATGGCCTCTTATGTTCCGGTTGCTGCGGTCTTTTTTCTGCTGATGTATTTCGGGATGCATTCCCTGTTTCACTGGTCGCATGAAGGAATTGCCGGAACCGACGCATTGCTTGCACACAAAGCTCCATACCTGAATATTCCTTTTTTCTTCCTGAGGGTTGTATTGTTTTTCAGTTTGTGGATTTTCATGATTCGCTTATTACGAAAAATCTCGTTGAAAGAAGATGCCGAAGGTGGTATGAACTGGTTCTATAAATCGGAAAAATATTCAAAGATTATTATTTTCATCATCGCAGTCAGCTTTTCCCTTTTTGCCATTGATATGATTATGTCGCTTGAACCGCACTGGTTCAGCGCTTTATTTGCAGCCAAAAGTTTTATTGCCGCTTTTCTTCATGCATCAACAGTAATTACCCTGATTGTCATTATCCTTTATAAAATCGGTCATTTACCTATGCTGAATCGCAGTCACCTGCACGATTTTTCGAGGTATATTTTTATGCTTTGCATTATTTGGGGCTACTTTAATTTTGTTGAATTTATGCTCATCTGGTACGGAAATATTCCGGAAGAAACCATATTCTTTGTAAGCCGGTCGAAAGGTGCATTCGGCGTACTGTTTTTTGCCAATATGATCCTGAACTGGTTTATTCCGTTTTTGTTTCTGATGCCACGGATGACTTCGCGAAGTAAACTGTTTTTAATTCCTGTAATTATCCTGATGATGATTGGGCAATATACTGAACTGTATTATTACATCTGGCCGGCAGTTGTTCACGAAGCTAAATTCGGACTTTTTGAAATCGGTACTTACCTTGGATTCCTCGGTTTATTTACGCTGGTAGTTACAAACACCCTTTCGAAAGCCAGCCTGGTTCCCAGAAACCATCCATATCTGGAAGAAAGCATTTATCATCAGTTTTAATAAACCGATTGCATTCAACAGAAAAAAATCCCGAAACCTGGAAAAGGTTTCGGGATTTTTTTTGCAATTGATTTAAAATAGATATGAATTAATCAACGAAGCAGTTTGATATCTTTTGTTTGTCAGATCAATACATTTGATTTGGATCTTCACCGTCATACTTTCTGCCCAATTTTAGGGATGGGGCTTGATTTCCTAATCAGTTCCAGTGCTTCTTCCACCGTTTCCACCGGCAGCAAACAACTTTTATCCTGACAAATATAAATTAACGTCTTCCCAGGAACATACCTGTTGTGCAGCAAGGGCAGATTGTTTTCGGTTGTTCCGGCACAAAAGATGACCTGTGGCAAATAGTGTTTTTTAAGTTCATTCAGGATGTTTATGGCATTTTCTCCGACAATTGCAACTTCAAAATGATCACCAGTCAAATTCAAAAACAATTGTGACCAGTTGCTGTAGCCTGATGGATATTCAGCCATGTTGCCGCTTAGCAAGCCGAGCATCTTTTGGGCAATTTGCAGGTAATCGGGCTGTTCGAGCAAATATGAAAGCCGGAATAAATTTTTTGCCATCACCGAGTTGGATGCCGGAATGACATTGTCGTGAACTTCAATCGTACGCGAAATCAGGTCTTTCTGATCGTTTGCCGTAAAGTAGAAAATCGATTTCTGTTCGTCGTAAAAATCGCGGAAAGTTAGTTCGGTGAGTCGTTTCGCTTCATCGAGCCATTCTTTTTGTCCGGTAGCTTCGAAAATAGCAGTAAAAGCTTCGATCACAAACGCATAATCTTCAAGGAATCCTGCGATTTTTGCCTGATTGTTTTTGTACGAATGTAGAATCCGGCCATCTTCGGCAATTAGCCTTTGCTTCAGAAAAATGGCATTTGAAAGTGCCAGTTCCAGGTATTCATGATTGCCGAAGGCAGCATAACAACTGATCAATCCGGAAATGGTCATGGCATTCCAAGAGGTCAGCGTTTTGTCGTCCAATCCCGGACGGATGCGTTTTTCCCGCTCTTTTAGCAGGAGTTTCTTCCAGTTTCCGAGTTTAGATTCAAACTCTTCAAAAGTGATCTGGTGCTTTGATGCAAATGAATTATTTTCTTCGGTCCGCATCAGGATGTATTGGTTGTGCTCCCAAAATCCCAATGAATTTACATTGTAGTAATCACTGAAAAGATCAAAGTCAACTTTCAGAAGCCGCTTTAATTCAAGTTTTTCCCAGACATAAAATTTCCCTTCTTCGCCTTCGCTGTCAGCATCCAGTGCTGAATAAAATCCATTTTCAGGAGAGAGAAGTTCTCGTTTCAGGAAGTTGACAGTTTCAGAAACAACCTGTTTGTATAGCGGATTTTGATCGGTTTGGTATGCTTCGGCATAAAGTTGGAGAAGTTGGGCATTATCGTATAGCATTTTTTCGAAGTGTGGAACTTTCCAGATTTCGTCGGTCGAATAGCGGGCAAAACCACCGCCAATCTGATCGTAAAGGCCGCCAAAAGCCATTTTTTGTAAGGTCAGTTTCACCTGATCCAATATCTTTTCATCCTGAAATTGTGTTCCGGCCTGCAACAGAAACAGCCAGTTGTCAGGTAGCATAAATTTGGGTACGCCTTTGGTGCCGCCATGTTTGGTATCAAACTGATTTTGCCATTTCTTCAACAATGAGAGCATCAACATCGGGTCGGCTTTGGTATTTTCTCCCGAAATCGGAACCAGTGAGTTTTGCTCAATTCCTAATTGCAGTTTTGCAGCGTATTCTTCTGTTTTTACATGGGTTTCAGTATAAAATCCGGAAACAGCTTCCAATGCCTGAATCCACTTGTCTTTCTGGAAATAGGTTCCGCCCCAGATTGGACGACCGTCAGGCAACGCGATGCAGTTGAGCGGCCAGCCTCCGCGGCCGGTTAAAATCTGTACCGCTGACATATATATGTGATCAATGTCGGGACGTTCCTCGCGATCAATCTTGATGCACACAAAATGGTTGTTCATGATTTGTGCGACTTCCGTATCTTCAAAAGATTCGTGCTCCATCACATGGCACCAGTGACAGGCAGAATAACCAATGCTGATCAGTAAGAGTTTATTTTCTGCTTTAGCCTGATTGAGGGCTTTTTCGCCCCAAGGCTTCCAGTTGACCGGATTGTGCGCATGTTGCAGCAAATACGGCGAAGTTTCGTGAATCAGTTCGTTGGTATATTCTTGTTGTTTCATGTTTTCCTTTCAGATTTGAAAAGGGAAACAAGTGGATGGGAAGAAAGGTTTTGAAGAACTCAGGGAAGAATTAGCTCAGTTCGATGTTGTTGATAAGATCTTTTAATTCTTTGTCGGTAATTGTTGCTGTTTCACCTTTGTCATAGATTGAAATGAGGATAAGGGTTATGTTTTCGCCATCAAATTCAGTGATGCCCAGAATTTCTGTTTCAAGATGACTGATTACTCTTAAACCGCCACTTTTACCTTTATTTTTACTTTTTGTTGCTAATCGGATTTTATAAGAATCCTGGCCTAATGGAATTCCCATTCTTGGATTATTAATCAAATCCTGTTCAAGCTGAGATAAGTCCTGTTTCAGAGAAGGATATTTTTTCAGTAATGGCTTGGCTTGCCTTTTGAAGCTTTTAGAAATTCTAACTATCACTTTCATTCAAAAAGTCTGATAGAGTTTGGAATTCTTCATACTTTTTCTTAGCAGTCTTTATTTCACCCAATCCGTCTTTTATGGCTAACAAAACTTCAAGCTTATTCTGAAGTTTTTGATTGTCGGAATTGATTTTTTCCCAGAGATGATATGGGACAATAACAGAAGTTTTTACTCCGTATTCATCAACAATATATTGCATGGTGTTTTTCATTATTTCTTATGCTCTTGATTCTGAATGATAAAAGTACAAATTTTTACTGAAATTTGAATTTCAAACAGATAATTGGTTCAGGATTGTTTTTTGAATCAAACCTCAATCTCACCCCTCAGAAAAGTCACCGCTTCCCCTGCAATCAGTACCCGATTATTAGCCAAGGTGCACCACAATTGGCCTCTACGTTCTGAAAGCTGGAGTGCAGTCAGTTCTGTTTTATTCAGCCTGGCTGACCAGAAAGGAACCAGTGAAGTATGCGCTGATCCGGTCACCGGGTCTTCATCGATTCCCACTCCGGGCGCAAAAAAGCGGCTCACAAAATCAACTTCATTTCCTTTTGCAGTAACCATGATACCACGTGCATCTGTTTGAAATAGCAAATGAAAGTTGGGCTTCATATTCCGGATAATTTCTTCGGAATCGAATAAAAGCAGGTAGTCAGTTTTTCCCTTGAAAGTTGCCGAAGCCTGAATCCCAAAGGCTTCAGTAAAAACCGGATTCAGTTCAGCTGGTTTTACGAAATCGGCTGGAAAGTCGAGTTGCAGTTTGGCTCCGGTTTTCCGAACAGTCAGGATGCCGCTTTTACTGTTGAATGAAATTGATTCGCCATTGAAATTCAGTTCGTTAAACAGAATATGCGCGGTTGCCAAGGTTGCATGGCCGCAAAGACTGACCTCAGTTTTTGGTGTGAACCAGCGGATGTGAAAATGATCGTCTTCAGGAATAAAAAAAGCAGTTTCCGAAAGATTATTTTCTGTAGCAATCTGTTGCATTATTTCGATCGGAAGCCATTCTGTCAATGGAACAACAGCAGCCGGATTTCCTTTGAAAAGGTTGGCTGCAAAAGCATCTGCCTGGAAAATCTGAAGTTTCATTGGTTAGAATTTAACAGTCAGTTTCAAATTTAATTTTCGTTTGGTCAGGTAATTGGGTACCCCAAACATATCGCCTGAATTATTGGCTACCCAAAGATACGAAATGGTGTTGTTGATGCCCAGCAGATTAAAAACTTCGAGACTCAGCCACATGTCCTTAATGGAATCGAATGCCTTGTACCGGTATTTCTGGTGATCCTGATTGATCAATACTTTCGAGAACCCAAGGTCAATACGGCGATAGGGTGGAATGCGGAATTGATCCAGGTACCTTTCAGAATTGGGCGGTCCGGTTGGTAGCCTGGAACCGTAGAATGCGGTCATGTGCATTTTCCAGGTCGGGTTTCCGGGGAAATAATCCTGGAAGAAAATGCTGAAATTGAATCGTTGATCGGTTGGCCGGGGAATATACCCGGGATGCTGAATCGTTTGTGTAGCACGTACCTGATCTTCAGTTACTCCCGGAATGATCAATTGTCCTGCCTGGTTGTAATAGTTATAAAAAAAGTCACCAATAATGTCTTCTTCAGTTTTCATGACTGACAGGCTGGCCCACGATTCGATGCCACTCACAAATTCACCGTTTACTTTCATATCCAGACCAGTTGCATATCCTTTCGCTTGCTGATCAGGCATATACCTGATTCGCACATTGTCAACCTGATAAGGAGTGAGGTTCGTCATAAATTTGTAATACAATTCGGACGTGAATTTAAATGGCCGGTCCCAGGCGCGGAAAATGTAGTCGCTGCCAAATACCACCTGGGTGGAGCGTTGCGCCTTGGAGTTGGGATAGATTTTTCCATTCCGGTCTTTCAATTCTTTGTAAAATGCAGGTTGATCGTAAATGCCTCCTGAAAGATGAAATACAAAATTGGCATCCCATTCAGGATAATAGCGCAAAGCGACCCTCGGACTAAGTATAAATTCGTGGGAGTATGACCAGTATTGAGATCGGATTCCGGCAGTAGCATACAAAGCGCCTTTGCTAATCGGTATTTGGTAAGTATCCTGAATATAGGCGTTCAACCGGGTAGAATTCATATCGAAATTTGTGATTGTGGCGCTGAAAAGTTTGATTTCTTTTCCATCGTATGGAATAGCATAACCGGTTGAGTCGCGTAAAATCCACTCGTTCATCCGGTCGTTAATTTTCTCAACCTGGGCTTTGACACCCCAATTTATAAGGTGGTGTTCTGTATTATAAGCCCCTTTGTGTTCAATACTGTAAACGGTGGCATCCAGGTAATTGCGGGCATGATTTAAAAATGTTCCAACACCTATGTTTAAGGTGCTGTCGCCCAGACCATCAGATCCCAGGTTTCGTTCCAGTTCATTGAGGTAATATTGTCCGAGAATATCGTAGGTTTCTTCTTCTTTGGAACGAAAGGCGGAGGCAATAAATTTCATGTTCAGCCGGCTGCCTGGATGATAATTGGCCACCAAAGCCCCGGTAGCTGTGACAAATTTGTCAACTTCCTGACCCTCGAAATATACCGTTGCATTGTAGGCTTTGTTCCAGGTTCCGAAGCTGGTTTTTCGGGTTTGTGGGATAAAATTATACCGGTTCTGTGCCAGGTTTCCCAGAAACGATACATCAAATGATTGGCTGAATTTGTATGTCAGATATGTTTGTGCGTCGATGAAACGCGGATCATATTCTCCTTTTTCATCGAGTGATCCAAGCAGATAGCGGTTTGTTTTGTAGCGAATGCCGGTAATGTGCGAAAATTTTCCGTTTTTACTGAGGTCTTCCAATTGAAGCGATCCACCCAATAAACTGGCAGAGGCCGATCCGGCAAATTCGGTAGGTTTCCGGTATTTGATGTCGAGGACAGACGACATTTTGTCTCCGTATTTGGCATCGAACCCACCAGCCGAGAACTCAATGGATGAAACCATATCGGAATTGATGAAACTCATCCCTTCCTGTTGTCCGGCCCGAATCAGAAATGGCCTGTAAACTTCGATGTCGTTGACATATACCAGATTCTCATCAAAATTTCCGCCGCGCACCGAATATTGCGAACTCAATTCGTTGTTGGATGATACTCCCGGCAATGTTTTGATCAATGCTTCAACGCCGCCGGTTCCTGCATCTGTCATGCTGGTCAGGTATTTGGAATCGATCCGGTTCATATTGTTTTTATTTCTGCGGTGCTCAGTAACCTGAACTTCCCCGATTTGCTGATCGATTTGCTGAAGAGAGACGTTCATTTCGAGCCGTTGTTCTTCAGCAGCCGTAATGTTTTTTTCGATGGTTTGATAACCAAGCATTGAATAAACAATGACCACTGGTTTTTTTGCAGGAATGCGTAGAAGATAGTTACCATCCCGGTTCGAGATCGTTCCTATCGTGGAGTTTTTCAGGGAAATATTGGCAAGTTCAAGATTTTTCCCGGTTCCGTCGGTAACTCTTCCAAATAAAGTGGCATTGTTGCTTTGCGCGAATAAACCTGTGGCATTCAGAAACAGGATGATAATGATGAATAGTGATTGAATTGACCTCATGCCGGCAAAAATAATATTTCCAGAATAATAAACTGTTCAGTATCTTAATAATTGTTTTTAGAGAAGTATTTTTGTTAAGTTTTTGAATCATATTTGAAACTTGTCCGCCAACTGGCGGATTAAATTTGAAACTAACTATGCCTTCACGCGACTACCTAATTCGCCAAATCGAAGAAATGGGTGTTTTTCTGGCTCTCTTACTTCACCGTATTTTAAAACTGAAAGAAGAAAATCAACAGGAACAAATCGGATCTGTTGTTCGGGAAGCTTTAGTTCAGGAATTAAAACTGGATATTGATCAGGTCATTGTGCTTGAAAATGATGATTTTTTATCGGTAATAAAAGAACATTTACAAAGTGAAGATCAACTGGAGAAATTGGCTGATATCCTGAAAATTCTTGGTCAGGATATCGGACTTTCCTTCACAGTCACCAAGGCAGCATATCTTCAGAAATCTTTGTTTTTGTTTACACATCTTCAGGAAACAAGTATTAATTTTTCATTTGAGCGGCAGACTAAAATACGGGAACTTCAGGAGCTGCTTCGTATCAATGGACTAACGGAGTGATTCCAAATCATGCCACATTTTACCTGTGTGAATTCCGAAATTTTGGTGGCCGTCGTAAGTTGGTGGTAACTGTTCTGAGCAGATGCTTTGATTTTCAAAGCTTTCCTTTCAACGCGGCCCCTGTGTATGATTCCGGAATACAAACCAGGTCTTCAGGTTTTCCTTCGAAGAGAATTCGCCCACCATCTTTTCCTCCTTCAGGACCCAGATCGATTACCCAATCTGCACATTTTATCACGTCCAGGTTGTGCTCAATAATGATGATGCTGTGTCCGCGCGAAATCAATGCATTGAACGAATCGAGCAATTTCCGGATATCGTGAAAGTGAAGCCCGGTGGTGGGCTCATCAAAAATAAACAAGGAAGGACTTCCTTTTTCCTTGGCCAGAAAAGAGGCCAGTTTAATTCGCTGACTTTCCCCGCCCGACAAAGTGCTCGATGATTGTCCAAGTTTTACATAGCCCAAACCCACGTCTTGCAGCGGTTTTAGCATTTTGGCAATCTTTTTTGCTGATGTCGATTTGTGACTTCCAAAGAAATCGATTGCTTCATCAACCGTTAAATCAAGGATATCGTAAATGTTTTTCTCTTCAAAGGTGATTTCCAGCACTTCGTCCCTGAACCGTTTGCCCTTGCAGCTTTCGCATTCCAGATGAATATCAGCCATGAACTGCATTTCGACTGTGATTTCGCCTTCACCCTGGCATTCTTCGCATCGGCCACCTTCCACATTGAATGAAAAATGCGATGGTTTAAATCCATTGTATTTTGAACTTTGCAGTTCGGAGAATAATTTCCGGATTTCGTCATAGACTTTCAGATAGGTTGCCGGATTTGAACGTGACGATTTTCCGATCGGATTCTGATCAACAAATTCAACGGATGTAATCAGGTTGAAATCGCCCCGGATCATATCGTGCTGCCCGGTTTTTTCGCTAAAACCGCCAAACATTTTTGCCATTGCCGGATACAAAACCTTGGTAACGAGCGACGATTTTCCTGAACCACTCACTCCGGTTACTACACAAATGGTATTGAGCGGAAATTTGACATCGATATTCCTGAGGTTGTTTTCGCGGGCGCCGGTAATTTCAAGGTAGTTGCTCCATTTGCGCCGCGATTGAGGGATGTCAATCTTTTCCCGTCCTGTCAGGTATTTGGCAGTCATGCTATCGGATGAGGCTTCCAATTGTTCGTGAGTCCCCTGGAAAACGACTTCGCCTCCCAAGCGGCCTGCTAAAGGACCGATGTCGATAATTTCGTCAGCTTCGCGGATAATTTCCTCATCGTGCTCCACCACAATAACCGTATTTCCGAGTTTTTGCAGTTTTCTCAAAACACGGATCAGCCGGGCAGTGTCCCTTGAATGCAGGCCAATGCTGGGTTCGTCCAGAATGTACATGGAGCCAACCAGGCTACTACCCAACGAAGTTGCCAGATTGATACGCTGCGATTCGCCACCCGATAAGGTTGATGAAAGCCGGTTCAGGGTTAAATATCCCAGACCGACATCGGTTAAAAAATCAAGCCGGTTGTTTATTTCAGTCAGGATTCGTTCGGCAATTTTTGTTTCATGGTCCGAAAGTTTCAGTTTCAGGAAGAATTCCTGAAGTTCATCAATCGGAAGTAATACCAAATCCTGAATGGATTTTTGGCCCACTTTCACATACATCGCTTCTTTTTTTAACCGTGTTCCGCGACAATCCGGACAGCTGGTTTTACCACGGTATCTTGAAAGCATGACCCGGTACTGAATTTTATAGACGTTTTCTTCCAGCATTTTGAAAAACTGGTTCAGTCCCTGGAAATGTTGATTCCCCGTCCATAACAATTGCCGCTGAGTTTCGTTGAGTTCGTAATACGGCTTGTGAATCGGGAAATTGAAATTTTCAGCTGCATAAACCAATTCGTCCTTCCATTCTTTCATTTTATCGCCTTTCCAACAGGCAATGGCATCCTGGTAAACAGACAGGGATTTATTCGGGATAACCAGGTCTTCGTCAATTCCGATTACTTTTCCGTAACCTTCACAGGCTTTGCAGTCCCCGATTGGATTGTTGAAACTGAACAGGTGTACCGAAGGTTCTTCGAATTCGATGCCATCGGCTTCAAAAAGGTTGGAGAAATGTTCTACTCTCACTTCCGGTTCTTCAAAGATTTTGATGATACATTCGCCATGACCTTCAAAAAAGGCCGTCTGAACCGAATCGGCAATCCGGCTCAGATTGTCTTCATCATTCATAACCGTTGCCCTGTCAATCACAATGTTGCAAGTCGAATCCTTACATTGTTCCGGATTATTTTCCTTCAGAAGCTCGTCAATCTTTCTTACTTCGTTATTTATTTCAAGCCGGGTAAATCCCTGCTGAAGCAATAGTTCTGCTTCCTGTAGTAATGTTCGCCCATTCTTAACTTTCAGCGGAGAGCCAATCATGAACCGGGTGTTTTCAGGAAAGGACATAATAAAATTGGTCACATCGCTTACATGATGTTGTTTGACTTCTTTTCCTGAAATAGGGGAGATGGTTTTCCCGATCCGGGCAAATAACAGTTTCAGATAATCGTAAATTTCGGTAGAAGTGCCTACTGTCGATCGTGGATTGCGGGTATTCACCTTTTGCTCAATGGCAATTGCCGGAGGAATTCCTTTGATATAATCGACTTCAGGCTTGTTTATTCGTCCGAGAAACTGGCGTGCGTATGACGATAAACTTTCAACATAGCGTCGCTGACCCTCAGCATACAGGGTGTCGAAAGCCAGTGATGATTTTCCGGAACCAGATAATCCACTGATTACAATGAATTTATTCCGGTGTATATTTAAATCAATGTTTTTTAGATTGTGAACCCGGGCGCCTTTAATTTGAATGTATGATGAAAAATTGGAAAGAGGACTCATTCGTTATGTTATTAAAATGCAAATAAATTTGTTTTATTGAAAAAAATGATTCATTTTTACAGGCACAAAATTAGCAAATTGTTTAACTCTCATTAAAAAAAGCTTGCCTATCGACAGAACTGTACTCTTTAATTATTGAATTCAGTCACATAATAATTCAGAGTCATGTTCAGAACAGAAGACCTGAGCGATAATTCGCTCGTAAAACAATTTGTTGATGGCGATCAGGCATCTATTGAAATACTTATTGCCCGCCATAAAAAGAGAGTTTTTACCTACATCGTACTCATTGTAAAAAATCATCATCTTGCGGAAGACATCTTTCAGGATACCTTTATTAAGGTCATCCGATCGTTGAAAACCGGGAAATATACCGAAAACGGTAAATTTATTTCCTGGGTGCTTCGTATTTCTCACAACCTGATTATCGATCACTTCAGAAAAGAAAAATTACTTAGCACAACTTCAAATGATGATACCAGTATCGATCTTTTCAATTCCGCGAAATATTCGGAGGAAAACATCGAAGATAAACTGGTTCACGAACAAATTACCAGCGATGTCCGACTTTTAATTGAGGAATTGCCTGATGATCAGCGTCAGGTAATCATGATGCGTCATTTTCAGGGATTAAGTTTTAAAGAAATTGCCGATTTGACAGACGTCAGTATTAATACGGCTTTGGGCCGGATGCGCTATGCTTTGATCAACCTCCGGAAAATGATCGAGAAAAAAAATCTGAGCCTCACGAAAATTTAGCAACTGGGTACAATATTTTTATTTAAGCTGCGTTAATTCTTTATAACTAAAAACAGTAACGTCAGCCTATGAGTAAACTCTCTACCTTGAATTATTTGATCAGTTCATATTACGCCGGAAAAAAGGAAGTTGAAATCCTTAGGTTTGCTGGATTTGCTTCTGAAAATTATTGCAAGAATGAAAATCAGATCGGATTTGAGCCTTCGCAAAACAGTATTGATGCGATCTTAAGTTTTGCGTCACAGTACGAAGTGCTAAAATCAGGAAATATCGGAAATATTGAATTGAATCTGAATTGAATCCCGAAGAAATTATTTAAAAGCATCTTGACAAAGATGCTTTTTTTTATTTATATTTGTGATATCAAATTAATATCAAAACAATTTAAATCTGATAGTATGGAAAAGTTATTTAATGCCCGCTCCGGTTATTTGTTTCTGTTGCTTGAAGTTTTATTTCTGGCATTGGCAATAGCCGGTTTTATCAATGAAGTCATCATTCCTTCAGTGGTATTGATTGTTTTGTTTGTGTTACTGGCTCCTGGCTTTATAGCAGTTGATCCGAATCAGAGTTACGTATTAATACTGTTCGGTGCATACAAAGGAACAATCAAAGACAACGGCTTCTTTTGGGTCAATCCATTTTTTGTAAAAAAGAAATTTTCTCTTCGGGCCCGAAACTTCAACAGCGAACCCATCAAAGTGAATGATAAACTCGGAAATCCGATTATGATCGGTCTTGTCCTCGTGTGGAAAGTAGAAGAAACCTATCGTGCTGCCTTTGGTGTGGACGAATACGAACATTTTGTAGTGGTGCAAAGCGAAGCTGCCTTGCGTAAACTGGCCGGTTTGTATCCTTACGACAATATTGAAGATGATCATGCCAAAATTACCTTGCGCGACGGTGGGGAAGAAGTAAACCAGATGCTTGAAGGTGAAATTCGTGAACGTTTGGAAATTGCAGGGATTTACGTAATTGAAGCCCGGATCAATTACATCGCTTATGCCCAGGAAATTGCCCAGGCCATGTTGAAACGCCAACAGGCTACAGCGATTGTTGCTGCCCGGTTCAAAATCGTTGAAGGTGCGGTTAGTATGGTTGAAATGGCTTTGGCTGAATTAAGCAAGCGTGAAATCGTAACACTCGATGAAGATAAAAAGGCAACTATGGTGAGCAACTTGCTGGTGGTTTTATGCGGCGACAAGGAAGCTACTCCTGTAGTAAATACCGGAACACTTTATCAATAGAACGATGAACAAGGTATTGTTTAAAGAATCACATCAATTCAGGCAGTGGTGG
>JAUXUF010000134.1 GCA_030684645.1 Bacteroidota bacterium
TCTTAAAATCTTCGAATAGTCTCATGGTGTTTTTTCCTTAAAGCTAATGAAAAAACACACATCCTAAAAGACTATATCTGATTAGTTATCAACAATTTAATGTTTATAGACAGACTCTAATTAACCTATTTTAAAGGCCATAAACATTAAAATGCTGACTCTTATTATCATTTTGATATACCTTGCACAATTCTATGATCAAGACATACCAACTTGTATAAATAACAAAAGACATAAATCTTGGGTCGGTATATTCTGATTTCTTGTAATTCTTTAGCTGTTTTAGACAGTTAAAATATTCATACGAGTTGGTATATATTGACCAAATCTGAGAAATATCTCTGGCCAAATCACTTTTGCTATACATAGTATCAGTCTTTTAGGCTTGTCGCCAACGTCAGTCTTAATTTTAGATAAATATAAAAACTCTTGCCCGAAATTCGCCGATTTCAGAGAGGAGTTTTCATAAAAATATCAACTTGTAAGTTGCTGTAAACTATTCCGCTTCAAACCCCACAATCACCTGCCACACCCGTTCTTTGATTTCTTCCGGAGTGGGGTTTAATTCTTTGGATGTGAAGTTTCCGTTTTCGATGTCGATGCGCTCGAAAACCATGAGGTATAAGGCAAAGATGATTTCGAGGCTCAACTGGCAACGGGGTTCAAGATGGGATTTGATTTCCTGAATCATTTCGGACGTTTTCACCTTGTAAATGTCGGCAACTTCACACAATTCCCTGATCAGGTTCCGGAAATCGGAAGTAACCGGTGCACCTTTGCGTCGGAAAAAGCTTTGTGACTCTGCTCAAGATTTATGCTCCGACGCTAAAACCTTCGTTGCTCCCAATCCCCGGCTTGAAAGCTGGGGCTACCAATATTTTGCCCCGATGGGGCTGTCTGCCAAACCCTATCATCCAAATTCCGGAGGATAATTCACTGTTCCGGAAACCTTTTTTAATGCTCCGTGAGTAAGTTCCAATGCCATGAATACGTTATCGTCGGGCAAATCGAAAGGCGCTTTAATTCCCCAAAGTGAAGCTGGCCGGTATCCGAACTTGGGGTAATATTTCCGGATGACCCAGAACTATAATTGAGAGTAAATAAATAATGCGAATGTCCTGTTTTAACCGATGAACGGGCAGAAGGAAAGCTTGAAAAAACCGTGAATTATGAAGAGATCCGGGTCTTCAACTTCAGAATGGGATGAGTTTAAATATAAAATACATAGACCTTGTTATCAATGGTTTATGTATTTCAAGGTAAAATAAATTGATTCCGGAAGGTTAAGACTTGCTCATCTCTTCTTTTAGTTCCACTTCTGCCTGGGCAATGATGGAAATAAATTCTTCCACATAAACCGGATAGCTTTCAATGTCTTCCAGCTTTTGCGTTTTTAGTTGTAGTTCTTTCAGCTGATACCCCAGATCGTTCATCCCAAAAGTCATTACTGATGATTTAGCTTTATGGGCAATTTCGCCCAGTTCTTTCCATTTTTTTTGAGCTAAAAAATTCTTCATCCCGTCTCTGAACTCAGGTAATTGATCAAAAAACATCTGAATAAATTCATTCGTGACATCAGGTTCTCCTCCTGTTATTTCTTTCAGGTAATCTAAATTGGTGTAGTGGGCTTGAGCCATGGATTAGTCTTTTTGAAATGGTTTCTATGTATGCAATAATACGGAAAATATCAATTCCAACCTAGTTTTAAGCAAAAACGAATATCTTTGCCAAATGATTTTTTTCATGCTTTAAGTATGGTTAATCATCTATTTTTGTTTCGTAAAAAACTGAAAAGAAATCTATGCAAATCACAGCTTTAAATCAGATCCATAAACAACTTGGCGCCAAAATGGCGGAGTTTGCCGGGTTCGAAATGCCGATTGAGTATTCCGGAATCAAAGACGAGCACATGACTGTTCGTGAATCTGTGGGTGTTTTCGACGTATCGCACATGGGCGAGTTCTGGGTAAAAGGTCCGCAAGCCACCGAATTGGTTCAGCGCGTGACTTCCAACGATGTTTCAAAACTCACCCTCGGGCAGGCACAGTATTCGTGTTTTCCAAACGGGAAAGGTGGCATTGTCGATGACTTGCTGGTTTATTTCTATGCACCCGAAAAATACATGTTGGTTGTGAATGCCTCCAATATCGAAAAAGACTGGAATTGGATCGTTTCACAAAACACCAACGGTGCCATCCTCGAAAACACATCCGATGCGATCAGTCAATTGGCTGTACAGGGCCCCAAAGCATTAGCCACCCTTCAGAAACTGACAAACATCAATTTATCTGAAATCAAATACTATACTTTTGTCACCGGAACCATTGGTGGCATTGATGATGTGATCATTTCAGCCACCGGCTATACCGGATCAGGAGGTTTCGAACTGTATTTCAGGAATGAATTTGCCGGGCATTTATGGAAGGTGATTTTTAAAGCTGGCGCTGAATTCGGAATTAAACCAATTGGCCTGGCTGCCCGTGATACGCTCCGTCTCGAAATGGGCTTTTGTCTGTATGGTAACGATATTGACGACACCACTTCTCCTATCGAAGCTGGCCTCGGATGGATTACCAAATTCAATGGCCACCATTTTATCGATAAAGACTTTTTGCTGATGCAAAAGCAGGAAGGCGTTGACCAAAAACTTCGTGGTTTTGAAATGATCGACCGTGGAATTCCGCGTCACCATTACGAACTGACCGATCAGGATGGAAATGTGATTGGCCGGGTGACTTCCGGAACCATGTCTCCGGTATTAAACAGAGGTATCGGAATGGGTTATATTCACAAAGCTTATTCGGCCATCGGAACCGAAATTTATGTCAGTGTGCGCAATAAACTGCTGAAGGCGAAAATCGTTAAGATGCCTTTTATAAATCCAGCTTAAATCTCGAATTCCTGACTGAAAAATCTGGCTGAAAAACACAGCCAGATTTTTTTTTGTGCCTGACTTTTTGTTCGGTCACTGACTGCTTCGACTGCCCGCATCTGCTCCTATTTTACGTTTAGTTTAAATACGGAAATCTCTTTCGATAAATAGCCTTCAGTTTCCTTCTTTACTTATCTTTGTGACCTTTACCTGAAACATGGAAAAATCAAGGAACCGGCTGGAGGTTTGTTTGTCTCCGGCACTTTACGATAAACATGCCGACGACGAAAATCTGGTGGTGATCGTCGATATTTTACGTGCAACATCATCCATATGTGCGGCAATTCATAACGGGGTAAAAAGTATTTTACCGGTATCAACGGTTGATGAGGCCCGCGAGATGAAAAGTCAAGGATACCTGGTTGCCTCCGAACGTGACGGTTACGTACTCGATTTTGCCGATTTCGGGAACTCACCTTTTAATTTTACGCCTGAAATTGTTCAGGGCAAAGATATCGTGTATTCCACAACCAACGGAACACGGTGCATTCACATGGCCAGTCATTCCAAAGCTATTGTCATCGGTTCATTCCTGAATATTTCATCCCTGGCTGATTGGCTCATCCGGCAAGATGCTCCGGTACTTATTTTCTGTGCCTCATGGAAAGACCGCTTCAGCCTGGAAGATACCGTATTTGCCGGGGCATTGGCTGAACGTTTGCTGAATTCCGGAAAATTCGAAACTATTTGTGATGCTGTTACTGCTTCGATTGATTTATGGAATCTCGCTAAGACTGATTTATATGGATACATTCAAAAGTCAGCGCAGAAAGGACGCCTGGCTTCCAAAGGGCTGGACGATTGTATTCAATATTGCCTGACCGCTGACCAAACCCTGGTTATCCCTGCATTTCAGGATGATCGGTTGATTGATATTTCAGTAGTGACAAAGGCACATTAAAAATAATAAGCGCATCTATTATCCTTTGGATTTTGATGCAAACTAATTGAATGTTTTATAACTTGTTGAAGCAAAAATAAGTCTGATATATTTCAGAAATACAAACGCAGATAATCGTTTATTTTGAACTTTTATTGGCAATAAAAAGGAATGTGGATAGTTATTAATTCATAACACAATTCAATATGAAGAAACATAATTTTTACGCGGGTCCCTCAATCATGCCCGATTTCACCAAAGAAAAAGTAGCTGAAGCTACGATGAATTTTGCCGGAACCGGACTTTCAGTCATGGAAGTTTCGCACCGGAGCAAAGAGTTTGTGGCTGTCATGGACGAAGCCATCGCTCTGGTAAAAGAATTGCTTAAAGTTCCGGAAGGATATTCCGTTCTTTTCCTTCAGGGAGGCGCCAGTCTTCAATTCCTAATGGCTCCTTACAATCTGATGAACACAAAAGCAGCTTATACCAATACCGGAGCCTGGGCAAAGGCTGCCATCAAAGAAGCTAAATTTTTCGGCGAAGTGGTTGAAGTGGCTTCTTCTGCTGATGCCAATTATAATTACATCCCTAAAGGATATGAAATTCCGGATGATGTGGATTATTTCCACTTTACTTCAAACAACACTATTTTCGGAACTGAAGTCAGGATCGATCCGGATGTAAAAGTTCCGGTGGTTTGCGACATGTCATCGGATATATTCAGCCGCCCGGTTGATGTTTCGAAATATGCCCTGATTTATGCAGGCGCTCAGAAAAACCTCGGGCCATCAGGAGCAACTCTTGTCATTGTACGCAACGATGTTCTGGGCAAAGTTACCCGCCCGATCCCAACCATGTTGGATTACCGTACCCATATCAAAGGTGAATCGATGTTCAACACTCCGGCTACCGTTCCCGTTTTCGGTTGTTTACAGACTTTGTTGTGGCTGAAAGAACAAGGCGGCGTTGAAGGCATTGAAAAAGTGAATATCGCCAAAGCCCAATTACTTTACAGCGAACTCGACCGCAATAAAATGTTCAAACCATCGGTGCCAAATCCGGAAGACCGTTCGCGCATGAACGTTACTTTCGTAATGACCGAAGGTTATGAATTATTCGAAAAAGAATTTGACGTTTTCGCTGAATCAAAAGGAATGGTCGGACTGAAAGGACACCGTTCTGTCGGCGGGTTCAGAGCCTCTATCTACAATGCCTTGCCGCTCGAAAGTGTACAGGCATTGGTTGATGTTATGAAAGAATTTGAAGCGCTTAAAGCATAATTTTATCAGGAAGAAAAGCAGGGTGAGGATTCTGCTTTTCTTTTTAACCAGAAAATATTTTAGCTATGAAACGAGTATTAATTGCAACAGACAAACCGTTCGCTTCGGCTGCGGTGAAACAAATTGCCGGAATAATTGCTGATGCCGGTTATGAAATCAAAATGCTTGAGAAATACACTTCAAAAGCAGAACTGCTGGAAGCCGTGGAAGACGTTCATGCCATCATCATCCGGAGTGATATCATCGACCGTGAGGTCCTGGAAGCCGCCAAAGAACTCGAGATCGTTGTTCGGGCAGGTGCCGGTTACGACAATGTCGATTTGGTTGCTGCAACTGAAAGCGGTGTTTGCGTGATGAACACTCCCGGGCAAAACTCAAATGCTGTGGCCGAACTGGTTTTTGGAATGTTGGTTTACAAGGCACGCGGTTTTTTCAATGGCAGCTCCGGAAGTGAACTTCGCGAAAAAACCCTCGGTATCCATGCTTATGGAAATGTTGGCCGTTATGTGGCGCTCATTGCCAAAGGATTTGGCATGAAAGTTTATGCCTTCGATCCTTTTGTTTCAAAAGAATCGATTGAGAAAGACGGTGTTGTTGCATTGGAAAGTGAAGATGCACTCTATTCGACCTGCCAATATGTTTCGCTGCATATTCCAGCCACCGAAAAGACAAAAAAATCGATCAATTTCGATTTGCTCAGCAAAATGCCAAAAGGCGCCTGCCTGATTAACACCGCCCGAAAAGAAGTAATCGACGAAGAAGGTTTGCTGCAAATCATGGAAACACGGGCTGATTTCACCTATCTTTCCGACATTGAGCCAGGTGTAAATGATATTTTTGCTGAAAAATACAAAGGCCGCTATTTCTTCACACCGAAGAAAATGGGCGCGCAAACTGAAGAAGCCAATGTGAACGCCGGGATTGCGGCTGCAAAACAAATTGCAGGCTTTTTCGCTAACGGTGATCAGACCTATAGGGTCAATAAATAGTGTATTTGGAAAAGCAATGATGATAGAAAAAATTCATGAAGACCAGATTTATTCCAATATTCGCTATGCAGATCAGAAATTAACTCAGACTGAATTCGATCATTGTACATTTCAGAATTGCGATTTTTCGGGCGCAGATCTGTCTGACAGTAACCTGGTGAATTGCAGGTTTGATAGCTGCAATTTCACCTTGGTCAAACTGGCCGGTACGGGAATGAAAGAGGTACATTTTACGGAATGCAAGCTGATTGGAATTAACTTTGACGGTTGTTCTGATTTTCTGTTTTCGGTTAGCTTCGGGAAATGCGTTCTTGATTATTCTTCCTTTGTGAAGAAAAAAATGAAGAAAACCAGATTCACCGATTGCTCGCTGAAGGAAGTGGATTTTTCGGAAGCCGATTTGTCGATGGTCGAATTCCTGAATTGCGATCTGCTTCAGGCTATATTTCAGCACACCAATTTGGAGAAAGCTGATTTTCGCAAGGCGGTGAACTATTCCATTGATCCGGAAATGAACCGAATGAGGAAATCACAATTCTCGTATTCCGGAATTGCCGGGCTACTCGAAAAATACAAGCTCGACATCGAGTAACTATTTATAAATTCATATATAACAAAGTAATGAGTCTGAAATTCAAAATAGTATTTTTCAACTTCATGATATTTCTGATTATTTTCGATATCATCTATTTATTGGTGTGGATATTTTCGGTTCAGATGAATCCTGTTAAGGCGGTTATTGTTGCCGGAATAGCTGCATTGCTTATGCCCTGGATCAGAGCGACTAATCTTCAGGCTGGAAAAAAAGTATTTGTCCGGAGTTATGCAACAGTTTTATATCGGAAATACCTAAAAAAATAAAATCACTCTAAATACATATTTATGGCTATTGTAAAACCATTTAAAGGACTTCGTCCTCCACAGACTATTGCCAGCGACCTGGCCTGTTTGCCCTACGACGTGATGAACAGCACCGAAGCAGCTCAGATGGCTGAAGGCAAAGCTTGTTCCTTGCTTCACATCACCCGCGCCGAAATCGACTGCCCTGAAGGAACGGATGTTCATTCGGAAACAGTTTATCTGAAATCGCTCGGGAATTTTGAGAAATTTCAGGAGGAAGGTTGGTTGAATCAGGACGAAGTGGCTAAATACTACATTTACGCACAAACCATGAACGGCCGCACTCAATATGGAATTGTTGGCGCTGCTTCGTGCGAGGATTACCACCGCGGAGTCATCAAAAAACACGAATTGACCCGTCCGGACAAAGAAGAAGACCGCATGATCCTGACCCGATACCTGAATGCCAACATTGAACCGGTATTCTTTTCGTATCGTGCTGTTCCTGAAATTGACGCGATTGTTGAATCGGTCGTAAAAAATCAGGAAGCCGATTATGATTTTGTGGCTGAAGACGGATTTGGACACCATTTCTGGATCATTAACGATGTTGCCGTCAATCGGAAAATCGAAGATTTGTTTGCCGCCAAAGTACCGGCAACTTATGTCGCCGACGGACATCACCGTACAGCGGCTGCTGCCCGTATCGGATTGGAAAAACAAAATCAAAACCCGAATCATACCGGGAACGAAGAATACAATTTCTTTATGGCCGTTCATTTTCCGGATAACCAATTGCAGATTATTGATTATAACAGAACGGTAAAAGATTTGAACGGACTGACTGAAGCAGAATTACTGGATAAACTGGCACAAAATTTCGAAGTTGAACTCGCCGGAACTGAAATTTACAAACCGGCCAAATTGCACGAATTCAGCATGTACCTCTCCGGAAACTGGTATAAGATGACGGCCAAACCTGGAACTTTCGACGATAATAATCCGATTGGGGTACTTGATGTAACCATTTTATCAAACCTGGTTTTGGATCAGATTCTGGGAATTGTTGACCTCCGGACTTCGACCCGCATCGATTTTGTGGGTGGGATCAGAGGCTTGGGCGAATTGAAAAAACGGGTTGACCGCGGTGATATGAAAGTTGCTTTTGCACTTTTCGCGGTATCGATGCAGCAATTAATCAACATTGCCGATTCGGGAAACATCATGCCACCGAAAACTACCTGGTTCGAACCAAAACTTCGTTCAGGATTGGTTATTCATAAATTGGATTAAGAAACCGTTGGTTCCTAACGGAACCAGAAAACAAAATTTACAGTCTCTAAGAATTGAAAGATGAAAAATCAAACGATACTTATTTCAGGTGCAGTTTTTATGGCTTTGGCAGTTATCCTTGGCGCATTCGGTGCACATGCTCTAAAAACCAGGCTTTCGCCCGAAATGATGCAGGTTTATCATACTGCTGTCGAATATCAGTTTTACCATGCTCTTGGATTACTGCTAATCGGGTTGATCGGCTTTCAAATGGAATCGAAATGGCTCAAACGGTCCGGCATATTGATCGGCATGGGAATCATTTTATTCTCCGGAAGTTTGTATGTTCTTTCGCTCACCGGAATTAAAGCGATTGGAGTGATCACTCCGGTTGGAGGATTGTCATTCGTTGCCGGCTGGATTTTTCTGGCTACTGGTCTTCTGAAAAAATGAATGATTAAATGACTGATTGGAGAATTGGAAAACCACAATAACTTATTCATGCGAATCAAGGGTTGAATTATTAAAACACGACGGGTTGACATTATTATAGAATATGGTGCAGAAAGCGTTCTTTAACCACGGAGTGCCTGCCAGCCGCAGGCAGGGTGATATAATTCTGTCATGCCTTCGGCATTCTTACCTTTTGAAAAAGGATTTGCTATAATAATATCATGCCTTCGGCATTAAAATCCTGTTATTTAAACCCTAGATTCTCATTATTAACCGAAAACTGAGACTACCTATTGTTTACTTTTACCCTGAGCTTTCTCATAGTTCGTTACCTTTATATCAGACTTCTTTACCGACTTAAATCAGGACTTGAAAATTTTAAATCCGGAGAATATTTATATTTGCCTGAAGAAATAAATTAAAACTAAATAGTTGTCATGATTAAAAAGAATCAACGCATTGCTATACTGTCGCTTATGATGGTTGTTTTAAGCATTCCGGTTTCATTCGGGTGTACTAATTTTTTAATATCAAAAGGCGCGACGGTTGATGGCTCAACGATGATTACTTATGCTGCCGATTCGCACACTTTGTATGGCGAATTATATTATCAGCCTGCCCAGGATTATCCTGCCGGTGCCATGCGCGATATTTACGAGTGGGATACCGGCAAATTCTTGGGCCGGATTCCCCAGGTTTTGCATACCTACAGCGTAGTCGGAAATATGAACGAACTTCAGGTGGCTATTGGCGAAACAACTTATGGCGGACGTGAACAGCTATTTACACAATCGGGTGCAATCATGGATTACGGAAGCCTGATTTATGTGGCTTTGCAGCGCGCAAAAACTGCACGTGAAGCCATCGGGATAATGACTGACCTGGTTGAGAAATATGGATATGCCAGCGAGGGCGAGTCATTTTCAATTTCTGATCCGAACGAGGTGTGGATTATGGAATTGATCGGTAAAGGTGAAGGCGAAAAGGGCGCTGTTTGGGTTGCCCAGCGTATTCCTGACGGATACATCAGCGGTCATGCCAATCAGGCCAGGATTACTACTTTCCCGATGAACGATGAAGAAAATTGCCTGTTTTCCAAAGATGTAATTTCATTTGCCCGGGAAAAAGGATGGTTTGACGGGAAAAACAAGGATTTCAGTTTCTCTGATGTATTTGCTCCGGTTGATTTCGGCGGCGCCCGTTTCAGCGATGCCCGTGTATATGCCGGGTTTAACAAGGTGTATTCAGGCATGAAATCCTACGAAGAATATATACTTGGAAATGTAAAACATGATGGTGAAAATAATTTCCCTTCCAACAGAATGCCTCTTTGGGTAAAGCCTGATAAAAAACTCACCGTCCAGGATGTGATGGGATTGATGCGCGATCATTTCGAAGGTACTCCTTTAGATATGGCCCAGGACATTGGTGCCGGTCCGTTCAAACTTCCCTATCGCTGGAGACCATTGACATTTAAAGTTGATTCGGCAAATTACGTCAACGAACGTGCCGCTTCTACCCAACAGACTGGATTTTCATTTGTGGCGCAATCACGGTCGTGGTTGCCCAACCCGATTGGCGGAATTCTTTGGTTTGGTGTTGATGATACTTACAGCTCCTGTTATGTGCCCATGTATTGCGGCATCACTGAAATTCCGGAATGTTTTAAAGTCGGAAACGGTGACATGCTGACTTATTCTGAAACATCTGCATTCTGGGTATTTAACCTCGTTTCAAACTTTACCTACCTGCGATATGATGCGATGATTCCTGATGTATTGAAAGTTCAGAAAAGTCTGGAAGATAAATTTACAGCATATACTCCAAGTGTTGATTTGGCTGCTCAGAATTTGTGGAATTCAGGCAAAAAGGATGCATCCATTCAGTTTTTAACTGACTATTCTGTTAATCAGGCTAATGGAATGACTCAGGAGTGGAAGAAATTATCACAGTTTCTGATCGTAAAATTCATGGATGGGAACATTAAAAAGGGAAAAGACGGAGTATTTGAACGTACTGAAAACGGAACGCCACCAGCTCCAAACCAGCCAGGTTATCCGGAATGGTGGAAAAAGGTAATTGTTGACAGTACCGGCGATCATTTTAAAATGATTGGTGCTCCGGGTCATTAGATAATGATGAGTTAGAAATTATGAATTTTAAAGCATAGAATATCAGTAAAAAAGCAATTCATCCATCAGCAATTATTAATTATCAATTAGCGTATTGCTTGTGGAATGAATAATTTTATTATTTTTGCGCCACATTTCAGCAATCTCTTACTCATTGAATTGATGTAATATTGCCACTAAAACTCAAGAAAATGGATTTAATTAAAGTAGCACAAAACGCGTTTGCTGTTGAAACAAAAGAACAGCCGCAATTTAAAGCAGGAGATACCATCACTGTACATTACAAAATCAAGGAAGGTAGCAAAGAGCGTATCCAGAACTACCGCGGTGTGGTTATTCAGGTAAAAGGAGAAGGGGTTACCAAAACCTTCACCGTTCGCAAGATGTCAGGCAGCATTGGTGTGGAACGGATTTTTCCTCTTTTTTCACCATTTATCGACCAGATTGAAATAAACAAAAAAGGTAGCGTCCGCAGGGCTAAACTGTATTATTTACGTGCTCTTACAGGCAAGAAAGCCCGTATCAAAGAAAAACGTATATAAGAAAAATATTTTCTTTATCGAAAAGAGGTTGGTCCGAAAGTTCCAACCTCTTTTTTTGATTGCGAAAAAATGCATAAATTGAACTGAAAAATAAACTTACAGGATACTTATCACATTTAAACACAACAATTTGAATGACTGAAAGAGATAAATATTTTATGCAAAGAGCCATAGAATTGGCAGAAAAAGGAATGGACGCTGGTTTAGGAGGTCCTTTCGGTGCAGTAATTGTAAAAAATGATAAAATAATCGCAGAAGGATTTAACCAGGTCATTTCAACGAACGATCCTACGGCACATGCTGAAGTTATAGCCATCAGGAACGCCTGTAAAAAGTTGAACTCCTTTCAGCTCGAAGATTGCATCATTTACTCCTCTTGCGAGCCGTGTCCGATGTGTTTGGGCGCAATTTACTGGGCCCGGCCAAAAACAGTTTTCTATGCCTGTACACGTGAAGATGCAGCAGGAATAGACTTTGACGACCAATTCATTTATGATGAATTAGAAAAAAGGATGGATGACAGACAAATTACCTTCGTAAATGTATGGAGAAAGGAAGCTTTACCTGTTTTTAAAAAATGGGAAGTAAAAGCGAATAAAACAAAATACTAAACCGGGAAAATATCGGTTACAGGTTTATGAATTTTATGCCTGTGAATTCTCAAAAAATGATTCCCCGGGATATATTTTTCTGAAAATGTATTCGATCCATTACAAATAATCTTTCCCAATTTACTTCGGCATAAAATCATCGAATGCATTGTAAACACCGCCCGTTTGATGTTTAACCTGCTCAATGGCCTGTTGCTCCTTCCATTGTTCAGCCATTTGTTTCAAAGTAGGATCGGCATGTTTAAAGAAGATCTTATACGATGTGCAGTATCTCGGTTTGCGGTGATCTTCCGGATCTTTGATGCGGTCTTTGGTGCAACCGCCATAGCAATTGCGCAACCAGCTGCATTGACGACATTCGCGCGGCAAAACCGCTTTGGCCGCCCCAAACGTCTGTTGCGTTTTCGAGTTTAGCATGTTGATCAGGCGGTCGTGCATCACATTGCCCAGTTTCCATTTGGGTTCAACAAAAAAATCGCAGCTATATACATTCCCGTTGTGCTCAATCACCAGGTAAGGGCCACATTCCTTCATCATGGTACATTCCGGAGCTTCCAGTCCAACATACGAATGAAAAACGGATTCGAAATGACGAATGGAAGTAGTGGGAACACCATCGACAAAATCGGTCTGCCAAAGATCAAACATACGATTCAGGAAATGACCATAATCAACTGCCGACACTGAGAATGGAGCTGCTTTAGCCGGATCGTTTTTGTCGGTTTCAACAATCGGGATAAACTGCATAAATGTATAGCCTAATCCTTTATAGTAGGCATATAATTCATCTGGGAACTGTACCGAATAGGAAGTCAGGCAACACATGGCATTGGCTGCAACGCCTTCCTGTTGGAGCATGATGGCATTTTCTTCCACCCGCTGGTGTGTTCCCTTTTGTCCTTTGTCGAATCGGTAGCGATTGTGAATGTGTTCAGGTCCATCCAGCGAAATACCAACCAACCAGTCGTATTCTTTCAGAAAAGCTGCCCAGTTTTTATCCAGCAATATTCCATTAGTTTGTAGGCCGTTTCCTACCTGCTGATTGTGCCCGTACTTTTTCTCCAGTTCGATGGCCCGTTTGTAAAAATCGAGTCCCATCAAAGTTGGTTCGCCTCCCTGCCAGGCCAGCGAGATATTCTCGCCCGATTGCTGCATCACCTGACGAATCACCTCTTCCTGAACTTCAGGACTCATCCGGTGGACCGGCGTTTGCTGAAACAAGGCTGATTTTTCCAGATAAAAACAATAGGTACAATCCAGGTTACAATCCGGACCGGTTGGTTTGATTAAAACAGAAGATAAAGGTCGGTGTCTGGCCATATTAAGCTCGTTGTACGTTTATTGTATCGTTCAATTATTTGAAGTAAAAACCAAAATCCAGGACAAATATGGCATTTGCATCGATAAAATCCAATGTTATTACGTTTTACCAACCTCCGTACAATCCGTTCTGCAGCGCTTTTTGATAGTTTTCAAGATCAAACACAAAAAGGAACGGAGCTTTGTGCGCTCCCCCTGTTTTGCGCTCTTCCAGCTTATTTAGAATTCCGTAAGAAAGCATTTTGCGTTGAAAGTTGCGTCTGTCCAGTTCTTTTCCAAGAATGGTTTCGTACAATTTCTGAAGTTCAGGCATGGTAAATTTATCAGGAAGCAAGTTGTAGCCAATGGGTTGATAATTCAATTGCATCCTCAGATTTTCAAGGGCTTTATTCAGTATCTGGCGGTGGTCAAGGATTAACTTATTAATTTCAGGCAATGGTTTCCAGGCACATAAGTCCGAAAAAGAATCGGGAGTCGGTTCTGCTTTCGAAAAGTCAACCAAGGCATAAAAGCCAACCGAGATAAACCGTTGATTAAACCAGGCCTGATCAGGATCTGCTCCTGAATCGATTAAATCCTGAACTGCCGGATTTGTTTTCGATCGTTGCGGATCACTAAATACTTTAAATTGTTTCAGGAATATATCTTCCAGTCCGGTACGTTCTTTCAGAACACGGGTTGCCGCAGTTTCAAGCGATTCGTCTTCAAGTACAAAACCACCAGGCAATGCCCATTCTTTCGTGAATTTCATTCTCAACAGCAATACTTTTAGCTGGTTATCATGAAACCCAAAAACTACACAATCCAACGAAATGTGGTTGAGAAACTTTTCACGCTGAAATTTTGAATCCTGATTCACCTGCTTCTATGTTTTGCAACAAAAGTAAACGATTTATTTTTGATTTCCGTTAGGAAAAACTATCATTGTGTCATTTAAACACATTAATTTCAAAAATCAAAAATCAATAACAATGAATTTTCATGCTGCTGATACGGTTTTGATGAGTCGGGTGAAACCTTATCAAGGAAAGATCCATTTTGTCAGCGATGGTGATCAGTTCGATTTGGGCGGAAAAGTAATTGAGGTTCGTCACATGCCTGCACACACTCCGGGTTCCATTGTTTTGCCCGACCGACAGGCCGAAAGCTGTTATTCGGGAGATGCTTTTGGTTCTGTCAGGTGTGGTTGCAACTTCGGCCCTATGCTTCAATGAAAACCTACGTCAGCTCATGCAAAAAGATGGAAAAACTGATGGACGAAGGAATTACAAAAATCTACTGCGGTCATTATCCTTATGTGACAATTGTTTTTGATCCTGAACACATTAAATAATTCACCATAAATTCAAAAAATGAAAATTCAAAACAAATTAGAACAGTGCTCCTTGCCATCTTCATGGCATTCGGTGGAGCAAACGCACAAAATCCAGCAGGGAAAGATTCAAAAATTCAAAGTATCATTTCGAAGATGACACTCGATCAGAAAGCACAGCTGGTGATTGGAACCGGAATGTTCTTTGAACTTCCGGATTCGATACAGAAAAAAATGCCTCCGGGATTCGGCGGAAAAGTTGATTCCAACGACCCTGTGTATGTTGAAATGGTTAAAAATATCAGGAAATATCTTCCAGGCGCGGCAGGTGTTTCATCTGAATTTCCTGATTTGGGAATTGCATCGCAGGTTTTAACCGATGGTCCTGCCGGGTTGCGCATCCAGCCCAAACGCAAAGGTGAAGAGAAAACCTATTATTGCACCGCTTTCCCAATTGCAACCGTTTTGGCTTCAACCTGGGATACCGACCTGGTTTACAGCATTGGTCAGGCGATGGGAAATGAAGTAAAAGAATATGGCTCGGATGTTTTACTGGCTCCCGCATTAAACATTCAGCGCGACCCGCTTTGTGGCCGTAACTTCGAGTATTATTCTGAAGATCCGCTTGTGGCTGGCAAAATGGCATCTGCCATGGTAAATGGTATTCAGTCGAATGGCGTCGGAACTTCAATCAAACACTTTGCTGCCAACAACTCGGAAACCAACCGTATGACGGTAAACACCATTGTAAGTGAACGTGCCCTGCGCGAAATTTATCTGAAAGGTTTCGAAATCACGGTGAAAGAGGCTCAGCCCTGGACGGTAATGTCGTCGTACAATAAAATCAACGGGACATATACGTCAGAAAGCAATGATTTGCTAACCAAAATACTTCGCGACGACTGGAATTTTCAGGGTTATGTAATGACCGACTGGGGTGGCGGAAGCGATGTAGTTGCCCAGATGATTGCCGGAAATGACATGATTCAGCCTGGTCAGCCAAAACAAAGCCATGATTTGGTTGCTGCAGTTAAAGATGGTAAACTCGACGAAAAAATCCTGGATCTGAATGTCAGCCGGATCCTGAAAATTATGCTGAAAGCTCCACGATACAACAACTACAACTATTCAAATGCACCTGATTTAAAAGCTCATGCCGCTATTACCCGCCAGGCTGCAAGTGATGGAATGGTTTTGCTTAAAAATAACGGAAGTGCATTGCCAATTAAAACCGGAGTTAAGAACATTGCAGCTTTCGGAAATACATCGTATGATTTTATTGCCGGAGGAACAGGTAGTGGAGATGTTAATGAAGCATATACCATTTCGTTGTTTGATGGTTTGACCAATGGAGAATTTACTCCGGAGGCCGACCTGACAAACACCTACAGAACCTATATCAAAGAAACAAGGGCAAAACAAGGCAAACCGAAAAACTTTTTAGTAGCTATGATGGGTGGAATGGAGCCTGTTGCTGAAATGACCGTTTCACCTGTACTGGCCAAAACCATGGCCGAAAAATCTGATATGGCTTTGATTACTATTGGCCGGAATGCCGGAGAAGGAGTAGATCGTACCAATACCGAAGGCGACTTCCAATTGACTGCTACCGAGAAAGAGATGATTAAAAACGTAACGGAAGCGTTTCATGCAAAAGGCAAAAAAGCCATTGTTGTTCTAAACATTGCTGGTGTTATTGAAGTAGCCAGCTGGCGCGACATGGTCGATGCGATTTTAGTAGCTTGGCTGCCTGGCCAGGAAGGTGGCAACTCAGTAGTTGATGTACTAAGCGGAAAAGTGAATCCTTCAGGAAAACTGACAGCAACCTTCCCGATCTTGTACACCGATGCCCCTTCGGCAAAAAATTTCCCTGGTGTTGCCGAAAAATCTGAAAAAGTTGATAATGCTCCCGACCAATCAGGATTCTCGTTTATGCGCCGTACGCCATGGGAAGTGGTTTACGAAGACGATATTTACGTGGGATACCGCTATTACAACACCTTCAAAGTGCCTGTTGCCTACGAATTTGGCTATGGATTATCGTACACCAAATTCGATTACTCCAAGCTGAAATTAAGTTCTACTGATTTCACCGGCAAACTCATTGTTTCGGTTGATGTAAAAAACACCGGACCAGTTGCCGGCCGTGAAGTCGTTCAGGTTTATGTTGGTTCGCCTTCAGGAAAATTAAAAAAACCGGAAGAAACTTTGGTCGCATTTTCTAAAACCAAACTATTGAAACCAGGCGAATCGCAAACAGTAAGTTTCAGCATTGAGACCAAAGATTTTGCATCATTCGACGAAACCAGTTCATCATGGATTGCTGAGGCTGGTAATTATAATCTGAAGGTTGGAGCTTCATCATTAGCCATCAAACAAACTGAAAGCTTTAAAATTGCCAAAGAGCTGAATGCAGGAAAAGTTTCAAAAGCTTTGGCTCCTGGCCGCGAAATCAACAGGCTGGGATCAAAATAATTATCCGGACAGATTTATAAAATCGACAAATCCAGGCATTTCTGAATTCAAGGAGTGTTTTTCAGGATTTTGATCAGTTTAATTTATTTTCAGGATTTGGGGAGTGTTGCATCATAAATAAATGGTTTGTATTATATTTAACCTCTTGAAAAATAAAACTTATTTCAACTAAAAAAATAATGACAATGAAAACGTATCAAAACAGAAGAGAGTTTTTTAAAATTTCAGCCACAGGTGCTCTTGGCATGGCGGTTCTGGGCTCACTTGCCTTTAAATCTGAAGCAGTTAACAGGAAAAGCTTTGGCGTTGGTTTGCAGTTATATACCATCCGTGATGCAATGACTGCAGATGCTGTTGGTACATTGAAAAAAGTGTCAGACCTTGGATACAAAAACCTTGAACTTGCCAATTATTCAAATGGAAAGTTTTATGGATTTGCTCCAAAAGAATTTAAGAAGATAATCAATGATTTGGGCATGGAGGCTATCAGCAGCCATTCAGCAGTTGAATCGGCAGGTATCACCATCGAAACTGCAAAAATTATGGCCGATTCACATGCTCAACTTGGAGTAAAATATTGTATCCAGCCATGGATTGAACCCGTTGACCGAAATATCGAGAAATATAAAAAGATGATTGGCGACTGGAACAAAGTTGGAAAAATTATGAAGGATGTTGGAATACAATTTGGTTACCATAACCACAATTTCGAGTTTGCAAACATCAATGGAGTTGTACCTTACTTTGATATATTTTTGCCCGAGATGGACAAAGACCTCATTACTATGGAATTGGATCTTTTTTGGGCAAGTAAAGCAGGTCAGGATCCTGTGGCGATGTTTAACAAGTACCCTGGTCGTTTCCAGCTTTTACACTTTAAAGATATGAAGACCAGGCAGGCTCCGTTCTTTGATGTGATTAAAGATGATATTACGTGTGTCGGTTGTGGCATTATTGATTTCAAAACGATTCTGAAGTCGAAACAAGTTGCCGGCGTAAAATACACCTTTGTTGAAGATGACAACCAAGGAAATGGCAAACCATTCGAAGCGCTGGAAAGCAGCATTAATAATCTTACAACTAAAATTTTAGTTTAAACTCTTTCAGCATTGGATACGAAAGGCCCGGGTTAATCTTAACACCGGGTTTTTTATTGGGCTGAAATTGCATGAATGGAAAAATCATTAACCCTCAGCCGAGAACAAAAAACACCTACACAATTTAATGCGTAAGTGTTTCGTTCTCTATGTCGGTCTGCAGGGGATCGAACCCTGGACCCGCTGATTAAGAGTCATATTTTTTGCCTTCCTATATTTTCCTTGTATTATCATTTGATTGATATTCAATAGTTTAAATAGTAATTATTTTCTTTTATTTTCTCTTATCTGTTGTTTTTTAACCAAAATGTATGTATATTGTATGTATCAAATTTGATAGTAATTATCCTCATCTTTAATTAATTACATACATATGATTGGCGTAACTACTGCAATAATACATGATAAAAGGATAAAACGCAAGGACGGCACCTATGCTGTAAAACTTAGAATCACTTTTAATCGCACACAGAACTACTATCCTATCGGAACAAGTTTATCAATCGATGATTGGGATAAAGTACATTCAGAAAAACCCAGGGGAAAGTTTAAGGAGCATCTTTTGTTTTTCAATAAAATTGAAGAGCAATCAGTTGCGATTATCAGAGAAATGCCGGTTTTCTCCTTTGCACTATTTGAAAAGAAATTCAATCAAAAGCCAAAAGCTAATCAAGGAGTCCTTGAGGTTTATAGCAGCTATATTTCTGAACTTAAACAAAACGGACGAATAAGCACGGCATATAGCTACAACAATGCTAAACAATCAGTCACCAAATTTTTGGAATCGAAAAACAGAAAGAAGATTGCATTCTGGGAAATTACAACCGAATGGTTGAATACATACGAAAAATGGATGTTGGACAGCAAAAATTCAATTACCACTGTTGGCATTTACATGAGAAGTCTGCGGACAATAATAAATGTAGGGATTCAGAATGGGTTATTCGACAAAGACCTTTATCCATTTGGAAAACGAAAATATCAAATTCCCTCTGGCCGCAACTTAAAGAAAGCGTTGTCATTGGCCAATATTTCAAGCGTTGTAAATTATCCAACAAAGACAGTTAGCGAAAGGCGTTCCCGGGATTTATGGGTATTTAGCTATTTATGTAATGGTGCAAATATTAAGGACATTGCAAATTTGAAATATAAGAATATTGAAGGTAATCGGATTAGCTTTATTCGTGCAAAAACAAGCAATTCAACCAAACAGGATCGTCAGGCTATTAGTGTTTTTATTTTACCAGAGGTTCAGGCAATAATCAATGAATGGGGAGTTGGTACAAAAGAACCCGAAGACTACATTTTCGGATTACTTTCAAAAGATGATACTCCGGAACAAGAATATGCCAAAATCTATCAGGCAACAAAAACGATCAATAAATACATGAAGGAGATTGGGAAGGACTTAAAGTTCAGTCTCAAATTAACTACTTACACAGCCCGGCATTCCTTTGCCACCGTATTAAAACGTTCAGGCGCACCAACCGAGTTCATCAGCGAAAGCCTGGGTCACAAGGATCTCAAAACAACAGAAAACTATCTCGATAGCTTTGAGGATGATATGAAGGAATCTTATCAAAAACAATTGCTTAATTTTACAAAAACAAAACCTGATGAATCAATTACAAATTCTTGATGATATTCTATATAAAGGATTGCAGCCCTGGCTTCCCGAGAATAATCCGGAGGAGAAATTTGCAAGCATGTTGTCGGAAATAAAAGCTTTCGAGCCGAAAATAAAAATGAAATACGAAGTTGATTTTTTCAGGCCATTCAACAACAAAACCAAGTATTATCAAAAGCTTATATTTCGGGAGATGAATAAATACTGCGATCATGTTATCAGCCTGATTGCAGATGATAGTAACCATCAGGTTAAGAAATACTGGCTAAATGACACCCTGGAGAAAAAACTTAAAACCAGGCTTAAAGAAATCGGCAAACTGATAAAAGAACGACATTTGGACATCAGTTATATTGATCCATCCAAAAGCACATTTGATATGGATGCAAATCACAAAACGGACACTTATATTATACAACTGCTAAAATCCAGTTTGATAAAAATATATCTGGAAATTCAGAACACGTTTTTGATTTTCCGAGAGGATGTGATGGTTATCGAAGATTTTTACACGCAATTGTTATTTGAACCTATACCCTCTAATTCATTTTTGAAAGAGACTCTGACAATACTCACCATAGAACCGGTGAAGCCAATTGCAGTTGAAATCCCAATTCCAGTGGATGTAAAATCCCTTAATTCATTTACCTATAAAAAGTTGTCAAAGAATGTAGAAAGTCTCAATGATCTTTGTAACAGTTTAAAGAAGAATAATTTCATTGCAGATGACACATCTACAATCAATTTCAAAAAAGTATTTTCAGGGAAGGAAATTGCACAACCCATTATATGGACTGGAAATCCCAGCGAGTTCTATTATTTCATCCATTTAATTTACTCAGAATACAAGTTGGTTGACAACCTAAAACAAAAACAATGGAAAGTTGCATGTCAATGCTTCATTCAACCCGATGGCATTAAATTCGACCAATCAAAATTGAGACTTCTAAAAAAACCTCAACTATCAGCTTATAAGATCGAAAAAGCAATTGATCTCATTAAATAACCACTCTACACTCGATTCTACAATACTTTTTTATTCTTTTTTGCCATTGTTTACCTTAAACATTGGCTTTTTCTTTTTTGGCTTCTGTCGCTCTACACTCTACACTCTACACTACACTTGCAAATCACGGTAAATGAGGGCAAATAACTGATGTAATTTTGGTTCGTCGCTGAAATACAGCGATGACTTTTGCGCAAAAGTCCTTTCTTTAATTTAATAATTACTGAAATGGACGAACAAGTCTTAACAGAAATTAGGGAGCTAAAAAAGCTCATTTTTGAGCAGAACATGCTCCAAAAAGAAGTATTAAACTTCAACGAAGCAGCGGTTTATTTGGAGGTTTCGCATTCGCACCTTTACAAATTAACCAGTACAGGCACCATTCCGGCATATAAGCCCAATGGGAAAAAATTGTACTTCAACCGTGAGGAATTGAATAGATGGTTGTTGTCAAACCGGCAAGCATCAATTTCCGACATCGAGGAAGAAGTCAGTCAATTCAAACTCAAATCGGGGAGGGCCAAATAATGGAAGAGATCGTAAAAGGCCTTCTTCACCTCTCCGGCGAATTGAAGGAAATTAAAGTCCACCTTCAGCACCTGAATAAAACCCGTGCCGAGATATTTAACGAATCCTGGATTGATGGGCAAGATGTTTTGCTTGCCCTCAATATCAGCCAGCGCACGCTACAAACCTTGCGGGATTCAGGTACCCTGCCCTTTTCAAAGCTCAATGGCAAATTCTACTATAAGGTTTCCGATCTGGAAACATTACTTGAAAGCAATTACTCCGGAAACCTTAAACGCCAAAGCCATGATTGAGGAAAAGCAAATTTTGCACGATACGCATTACGGATTAGATATTTACGCACACATCCTGCGGAAATATTACCCGGATGAAGTAGTCATTGAGCTTTCGGGCAAAACATGTAAGCCGACCCGGAATCCGTTTAACGGGGATAAAGTTTCCCTTAATATCAACAATCAGGACTGGATTTTCTATTTCGAAGATGCTGAATTGCCTGACTTCAAAGGAAACCCATTCGATTTTGCTACACATCACTACCAGCTAAACGGTCAGGAATTGCTGCAAAAGATAAACGCTGAAATGAACTTGCAAATCGGAGAACCGAAAGGTTTTTACACCAACAAGAAAAGCAAAGTTCAGGTACCCGAAGTTGATGCCAATCTTCCAAAATTCAGTTATTTCCGATGCCCGGTGACCAATACCCAACCCACCGCTGAAATGACCATTGCAGATGTCTTTGGAGCCATCAAAAGCAACAAATACAAACGACAAACAGAAGAATTGCGAAGCATCAGCGAACTTGAATCAGCCCGTAAATACAAGGCCAAAAACTTTGATTATGTGACATTTTCAGGACTGTTTTCCAAACGAAACGATTCTGCATTAATTCAACATTCCGGCCTGATTACGTTGGATTTTGACCATGTTTCAAACCTTCAGCAACTAAAGGAAACTTTGCTTCAGGATAAATATTTTGAAACAGAATTGATGTTTGTTTCGCCTTCGGGCGACGGTCTGAAATGGATAATCTCCATTGATCTTAAGGAATGTAATCATCAGGATTGGTTTGTGGCAATTTCAGCGTACATCAAATCGACCTATCAGTTGGAGGTTGACAAATCCGGGAAAGACATTTCCCGAGCTTGTTTCTTGCCTTACGATCCTGTGATTTACATCAATCCCAATTATTTGAAATGTCCTTTTTCACAATCAACAAATTCAAAAAGTTATGCAACCCAATAAATACTGTTCATTTTTGCTGAAGGTGCTATTCAAATTAGCATCATCCAATTGGCCACTCTGGTGGACAGTCCTTCCCTTCCTCTTTTTCTATTCAGATATCCTGCTGAAATTTTCCCTCTTATGCATCATTATCTTTTAAAGCCAAAGAAGATGAAAGAAAAATTCAAGCCGCAGGATTGGCTGCAAAACAAAAATGATTCTGATATAACCCCGCAACCTTCCCAACCTTCTCTAAACCTGTCAGCGTCCACCGGACCTGACAGCGTTTCCACTGATTTCGACCTCATCATTTCGCGGCTCGAAGCCGCTCAAACTGACATCACCGCCAATTATTCCGATTGGCGGGATATTGGCTTTGCATTCGCGGATGAATTTGGAGAAGCTGGCCGGGATTATTACCACCGGATCAGCCGTTTTTATTCCGGCTATTCGCAAACCGATTGCAACAAACAGTATGACAACTGCCTGAAAGCAAAAGGCCACGGCGTAACCCTCAAAACCTTTTTCCATCTTGCAAAACAGGCAGGTATTAATATTTCACCTACCAATAACCCGTCAGCGTCTCCAAGACCTGACGGTGTTTCGACGGTTATTCCTAACCTGTTAGCGTCCGCGGGACCTGACAGCGTTACTGAAGAAACAAACACAATCTTCAACACCCCTCAACTTCCTTCTGAAATTTATACCAATCTTCCTGGAATCCTTCGTGAAAGTGCCGATCTGTTTCAGGATTCAGTGGAGAAAGATGTTTTTCTGATCGGTGCGATTGCTGTTTTAAGCGGATGTTTGCCCAATATCCATGGTATTTATTTCGACGAACCTTGCACTGCGCATCTTTTCGCATTCATCACAGCACCGGCAGGCTCTGGAAAAGGAAAAATGAAATGGTCCAAATATTTTGGTCAGGCCATTCACGATCACATGACCGAACAATCTCGAAATGAAAGGGCAGCCTTTGAATCAGAGTTGGAGCAGTACAACAACTTAACAAAAGCACAACGGCAAGATGCGCTAAGACCGGAAGAACCACCCCGAAAAATGTTTTTCATTCCGGCCAATAGCAGTTCATCTGCATTTATCCAGGCATTGTCTGACAATAATTTTAGTGGGGTACTTTTCGAAACGGAAGCCGACACGCTGGCGGACACGTTTAAACAGGAATGGGGTAATTTTAGTGATGTTCTCCGAAAAGCCTTTCAC
>JAUXUF010000151.1 GCA_030684645.1 Bacteroidota bacterium
GACTCAATTTTGGTTACTACTACACGGGCTCGCCCATCATCGCTGCTGACGATGTGCAGGCTCCCGCCTATTCGATGGGTGGATTCACAGCCTCAACTGTGCCGGGCTGCCGGGCGCCGCACTTCTGGCTGCGTGACGGCCGTTCGCTTTATGACGCTTTTGGACCTGGTTACACCTTGCTTCGATTCGACCGATCGACAGACGTCAGTGCACTGGAGTCGTCTGCCCGGGAAAGTGGTCTTCCGTTGGTGGTTCTCGACGTTGATGGGGAAGAGACGCCGCCAGCCTACGAACACAAGCTGGTGATGTGCAGATCAGACTTTCACGTCGCATGGAGGGGGAATTCCGTTCCCGCCTCAACCGCCTCATTGGTTGCAAAACTGAGCGGCGCCGATCAGCAGTTGATTGCGACGCTTGAGGCGGCGGGCTGAACTTCACTGAACAAGCCGCTGCCGGCAACGGTACTTGCACTAGCGTACGACGCGAACAAATGCCAAGGCGGCACCGCGTCAACTGCAGGTCCAACCACCCCTCGGGTCTGGCCGATCAGTCGCGAGCCGAAGAGGTTCTGAAGCAGACGCTCATGCAGGCGCCGGCCTTGATCGACGTGCGGGTGCTGGATCCCTTCATCGTGGCGGGTAGCGCGGTGCAATTGATGGCCAGACGAGGGCTTGTTTGAGCCATGGGCCTTCGCCATCCCCCACCCCTCCCCGGGGGAAGGGGCCTTGCCCACCCCCCTGCCCCTGGGCGGGAGCGAGGAGCCCGTCATGAACAACGCAATAGTCATCCAGCGCCACGCGCACCTCGCCGGTGCCCTTAAGGGTGGGCTGATCAGCTGATGGCCTTGCGGCCACATAAAGTGGCCACCAGGGCTTGGGCTGAGGCGACATCAAGCCGATGCCCACGCCACACGGTGTGGGCGTCGGCGCGCACCATGAGCAAAGGATGTTGGTATTCGGCCGGCAAGTCCTTCACGCCAGACACATCGAGCACCCGAAGCGGCATGCCTTGGTGCTCGGTCGCCGCTTGCAGGGCCTCTAGCGCGTCGTCCTGCCCTGGCT
>JAUXUF010000154.1 GCA_030684645.1 Bacteroidota bacterium
TTTACATGTGGTTTTGCTGAATGTAGGCACGATTGCAGTAACCATCCTGATGTTGTTGCTGCCTTCCTATTTTATTACCAAAGTTTCTCCTGAAAAAACAATCCGTTTCGAGTAAAGAAGATTGATGGATTGAAGGACTGAAGGATTGAAGGACTGATTACTGCGACTGAACACTGATTACTATTACCTAAGAAATGTACGATACGCTAAAATATCATTTAAAAACCTCCTTGCTGGGTGAGCTGCCCGGTACAGCAGCCCATTTCAAAATGCTTCCTCCCGGAAGACGTTTGAAACTAATAGATCCTGAAATTTCGACGGTGAAAATGAGCAGTGTTTTATTGTTGTTGTATCCTGAAGGTGATCAGCTATTCACTTGTCTGATGAAGCGACCTTCAACCATGAAACACCACCCCGGGCAAATCAGTTTTCCGGGCGGAAAGGTCGAAAAAGAAGATGTTTCGGCCGAGATGACAGCCTTGCGCGAAGCCCAAGAAGAGGTTGGACTTGATCCTTCTTCGGTTGAAATTCTGGGCAAATTGTCCGATTTGTATGTAGAAGTCAGTCAATTTTCGATCCAGCCCTTCCTTGCCTGGGCCGATAAAAAACCTGAATTTTCGGAGGATTCCGATGAAGTTGAAGCCATAATTTTATTTCCGCTGAGTGATTTTGTGCGTGATGAAATCATCTTTGAAACCGAACTTGAAACCATTACCGGAAAGCTGAGGATCAACTATTATCCGTTCAACGGCGAAATTATTTGGGGGGCCACAGCCATGATTTTATCCGAATTGATTGAGATTTTGAAAAAGCAATCAGGTACCCGGTAAAATTCAATCCTTCAATGCTTCAATCTGATGCCAGGGACTTCGGCGTGAGCTCAATCGAAAGCTAATCATAGAACGACCAGGCAACCCCGATCCGGAAAGTGCGCCGGTAGTATGGATAGTTTGGAGCTACAAAAAAGTTGTCACCAACTAGTCTGGAGGCCGCATTCTTCAGGATGAAAAAGAAACGGGTACGTTTTAGTTTAAGGTTTGCGTGCAAATCGATGTACGGATAATTGCCGATCTTTTGCGTATTCTGAAGGTAAAAGCGGGCAGTTGCCGGTTCGTAGGCATCGGCATAAAACAGGGTGTTGTAGCGGGCATCGACACCTAGTTGAAAGTGCATGACCTTTGAGATAATTGTCCGGTAGTTCATGCTGATAAATCCGGCAAAAGCGGGCAGATGAATGTAATTTTCGTTGCTGGCTTTCTGTGTCAGCAGTTGAGTGCGAATCAACCAATGATCATTCTCGAAATCTTTATTAAGGTAAGCTGAAACAACAAGTAATTCGCTGCCTGCCTGCGCAGGTAATGCTTCCAGGTTGTTGTAGATGTAATTTCCGATGAGCGAGTAATTGGCTCCGATCGTCGTTTTATATTTCAGTGAATGGATACTCGACCGGATTGTCATTTCTTTAATATTGCTGAAGTTGTTCATCCATTCGAAATGATTCGAATAGAAATACCGGTCAAAGTATTCAGGAACCAGCGTTTTCAGGCTTCCTTCTATCCGGAGACTAGGGCTGTCTTTCCCTATTTTCATGGGTTTATTGATGAATCCGCTTAGTTCGGTCTGCCCGGCCCGGTATCCGGTGAGGTATATTCTTCCGTTGGCCTCCCATTGCCAGAATGTTCCTTCGTTTCTGAAAATCCCTCCTCCGACAAAGGTATTCGATTGCTTCTCCGGAAAGTAATGACGGGTGGTCGAAATGTTGTACCACAGCTGGTCGTGGCCGATGTAGGCACGTTTCCCGAAAGTATGTTTTCGATCGGGAGCTTCGTAAAACTTGATCTGAAAAATGTTGGTTAAACGGGTGTATTGGGTACTGTCGTGAGTCAGTGTGTCCTTATCAACAGTGTTTTTAAAGAACGTATTAGGATTGGTTTTGGTAAATTTTCGTTTGTTGCCCGAGAATTCAAATTCATGAATAAAGCCAACCCTTGGAATAAAGGATTCCAACACTTTCTTTACACTGTCGGCTTCAATGGTTTTTCCCAGTCGATATTCGTTGACTGTATAAATGTTGTTGTTCTGGAGCTGGTTTACCGCATCGTCCATTCGTACTGGAAAATCTTCTGTTTTGTTTGTTCCGTTGAGTGGAGGTAGTTGTCCGGTGTTAAGGGTGTCTAGCCCTCCGTTTTCCTGTCCCTCCAAACGGTTGAAGATAATGTTCGAATGCGAAAGGAAGTTGTTGGAATTGTAGGATGAAACCAGTGCGATATTATGAAATTTGTTTTCCTGTTTCAAATATTGCCCTTGCGACCTTGTTTGATTGTAGATGAGTTCGAAGTTCAATTTCTTATTAACATTTTGAGAAAGGAACACATTGAATCGGGTTTCATTTTTTGCCATCCTGTTTTCGCTCTGGCTGTAATCGAGCAAAGAATATGGGGTAGTCGTGTTGTAATATTTCAGTTGCGAAGGAGTAAGCCAGTATGCATCAAACGATCGGGTAAAATAGAAATCAGAATTGAAGTCCCGCTTGAAAAAATTATTCGAAATATAGGCTCCTCCGTTATTTCCGGTAAAAGTACTGCTGATACTTTTTTTGTTGAACGGTTCGTAGATATGGTAAAAAATCAGTGAAGTGTCGATTTCTGTTTTCTGAATCATGGAGCCTTGTTCGTGTACTTCCCAGGATTTGATAACTGAAGGAATCTTAGGCTTGTTCGTTTCCTTGTTTTCCTTAAGGGGTGTTTCTGAATCCGGATCAGTACTTCTTTGTGATCCGCCCTGACGGGTTGAGGACGAACCTCCCGGTCTGATTTGGGCATTGGACTGAATCACAATCAGAAGCGCTGCCGTAGCTATGTAAATATACTTTTTCGACATGTGGACGCAAAGATAATTAAATAGATAACCCTCGTCAATATTCAGAAAAGAAGTTCGACGTCATTTTCACCAAAAAGTACGGTTCGTTGTAGGATAAGCGGAATACGCTGTGTCCGGAACGAATAAGAATCAGATTTTCAAAGATGGATCAAAAAAACATTTCCGAAAGAAACAGATGTGTCCTGAAATGAACCTGTAAACCAAACGGATAAATGGCTGATTTATGACTTTATTTCACCCCGAAAAGCTGATTTTTGGAATAAGTTTTCAACCGTGAGTTGTTAGTTAATGTCGGGGTTCCGAATTACCATTCAACTTTTGTTTTCTTTATATTTGTTGCAAATTGGAAAGGAATATGATGCCGAATTATGATGAAGGATCAATAAAAACGCTTGATTGGCAAGAACATATCCGGAAAAGACCGGGGATGTACATCGGCAAGTTGGGAGACGGCTCGGCGAGCGATGATGGTATATATGTTTTGCTGAAGGAAGTAATGGATAACTCCATCGACGAGTTCATGATGGGGAACGGGAAAAAGATCGAAGTTCGTGTCAGCAACGAATTGGTTTCCGTCCGTGATTTCGGACGGGGCATTCCGTTGGGAAAGTTGTTGGATGTTGCTTCGAAAATGAATACAGGGGCCAAATACGACTCCGAAGTGTTTAAAAAATCGGTCGGATTGAATGGCGTTGGCATCAAGGCTGTAAATGCTTTGTCGAGTCACTTTTTGATCAAGTCGTTTCGCGAAGGTGAAGTCAAAGAAATCAGCTTCAGCGCAGGGGTTGTGAAAGAGGAGAAGGAAGTAGATTCAACTGATCAGACTAACGGCACCTACGTCGCCTTCACTCCGGATGTGAATGTCTTTAAAAGTTATCATTATATTGATGATTATGTGGTCAATATGATGAAAAACTATTCTTTTCTGAATGCCGGACTGGTACTGGAATTCAACGGAGAAAAATATCAATCGAAAAACGGGTTGCGCGATCTGTTGGAAGAATACATGGAGTCGGAATCGCTTTATCCCGTCATTCACCTCAAGGGTAACGACATTGAAGTGGCCATTACCCACGGAAACCAGTACGGAGAAGATTATTATTCGTTCGTGAATGGCCAGCATACGACTCAGGGCGGAACGCATCTTGTGGCATTTCGCGAGGCCATTGTCAAAACTATCCGCGATTTCTACAAAAAAGATTTTGATCCTTCCGATATCCGGGCCTCCATTGTTGCCGCCATTAGTATCAAAGTAGAGGAACCCGTGTTTGAATCACAAACCAAAACGAAACTCGGTTCAAAAGATATTGGTCCGGAAGGACCCAGTGTCCGGAATTTCGTAGCAAATTTTGTTCAGAAAGAATTAGACAATTACCTGCATAAAAATCCGGATGTTTCTGAAGTATTGTTACGCCGGATTCAGGAATCGGAACGGGAACGCAAAGCCATTTCAGGCATAAAAAAACTGGCCAAACAGCGTGCAAAGAAGGCGAACCTGCATAACCGCAAACTGCGCGATTGCCGTGTTCACCTGAACAGCACGAGTGAAGCCCGCGAAAATTCATCGATTTTCATCACCGAGGGAGATTCGGCCAGCGGATCGATCACCAAATCGCGCGATGTGAATACCCAGGCCGTGTTCAGTTTGAAGGGAAAACCGTTGAATACCTACGGTCTGACCAAGAAAATTGTCTATGAAAACGAGGAATTTAACCTTCTTCAGGCGGCTCTGAACATTGAAGAAAGTATGGATGATCTGCGATACAACAAGGTAATTATCGCTACCGATGCCGATGTTGACGGCATGCACATCCGTTTGCTGCTGATCACTTTCTTCCTGCAGTTCTTCCCCGAAATTGTTCGTATGGGGCATCTGTTTATTTTTCAGACTCCGCTTTTCAGGGTCCGTAATAAAAAGGTAACTTATTATTGCTATTCTGAAGAGGAGCGCGTCAGTGCCCTTCAGAAATTGGGAAAAACAGCTGAAATTACCCGGTTTAAAGGATTGGGCGAGATTTCTCCAGACGAATTTAAAAACTTCATCGGAACCGATATCCGGCTTGATCCGGTTCAGATGAAAAAACATGAATCGGTGGCCAACATGCTCGAATTTTACATGGGCAAGAATACCCCTGAGCGTCAGGATTTTATCATTGATAATTTGTATGTGGAAAAGGACGACTTTTAAACTGAGATTTATTCACGGGGTGACTCTAAGTCACCCCGTGAATAGGTTTTTAATTGAATTAAGCAATGGAAATATTTGGAAATAATAAACATCAAATAATATTTGGAGATGCGGTTGAGGCACTGAAAAGCATTCCGGACAACTCTGTCGATTTGATCTTTGCCGATCCTCCGTATAATATTGGGAAAAATTTTAACGGGCATAAAGATAAGTGGGCAACCGAGGAGGATTATTTGAATTGGTGTTACTCGTGGCTTGATTTGTGCGTGCTGAAATTAAAACCGACAGGTAGTTTTTACGTGATGACAGCTACTCAGTTTATGCCATTTTTCGATATTTATCTCCGTAAAAAGCTCGACATTCTTTCTCGAATTGTTTGGTATTATGACAGTTCCGGTGTTCAGGCAAAAAAATACTATGGTTCGATGTATGAACCAATTCTTTTTTGCGTAAAGGACAAGAATAATTATACTTTCAATACAAACGATATTTTGGTTGAAGCTAAAACCGGTGCAAAACGGAAACTGATTGATTACAGAAAAGCCATCCCAACTGTTTATAGTTCAGAAAAAGTTCCTGGAAACGTTTGGGAGTTCTCAAGGGTAAGGTATCGGATGGACGAATACGAAAACCATCCAACACAAAAGCCAATCGCTCTACTTGAACGGATTATCAAAGCAAGTTCGAATGAAGGGGATCTGGTAATGGATCCTTTTTCAGGAACATTTACTACCTGCTTTGTGGCCAAGGAACTCGGGAGAAATTCAATTGGAATTGAATTGCAGGATGAGTATGTAAAGATAGGTTTGCGGAGATTGCAGTTGGCAAACGAGTTCAAAGGCGAAAAGCTCGAAAAGGAAATACGCACTTTTGAAACTGAAAAAATATCAAACGCATACAATTTAACCTTATTTGAAGAACCAAATGGAGCATACATTCACGGCGACGATTAAGTCTGTTTTGGGAAAGCATTTCAAAAGTCATGCAGAGGAAATTTTTGAAAAAAGCCTATTAGTCCAATATATTAACGAAAAGACGAGATCGGCGGGCAAAGGATCAAAAGCACGGTCTAGTTTTGCGAATTTGTATGCAATTTATGTTGTTGTGGAGGATTATTTGATCAAAGGATTTGACACGAAGCTAGATTATTCAAGATATGAAGGGGCAGAATTTAGCAATCTGTTTACCAGACAAAGGGAATTGCCTTTTGGAAGTAAATTGCAGACCCATGCTTTAAATAACCGATTGAATGCGGAATTTCAAAAATATTTTCCGAACGCTGAATATATTCCTATCATCCGTAACCTGGAAACGAACAGGTATTGGATTAATGAAAACCTTCTCAAAATAAATGTTGGGAAAACAAGTTTCAGTATTGCTGCAACTGTAATTGAGATCATTGATGAATATATGAGAACAAAACAAGGAGCTTTTGATCGTTTTGTTGCAACATGTAGTGAACTTCAGCAAATCGGGAACGAGTCAACGGAAAAGGTGCAGGATTTTATCTCCAGTTTGCTTGCCCCTGATGTGGATGCACGATTATTTGAGATTGTGAGCTATTCGATACTAAAATATTACTATCATGATCAGGAAATATTCTGGGGATTTGATAGGACAAAATTGACCCAAGAAAGCCTGAAATTATACAAAACAGGAAGAACCAATGCCAATGATGGTGGAATCGACTTTGTTATGAGACCTCTAGGCCGCTTCTTTCAGGTTACAGAGTCTCTTGATTTTAAGAAATACTTTCTGGATATTGATAAAATTAAAAAGTATCCAATAACCTTTGTTATTAAATCAGAAGACAGTATCGACCAGCTTAAAAATCGAATACAGGACAATGCTAATAAAACCTATTCGATCAAAACTGTTGTTGAGAAGTATATGTCGTGTATTGAAGAAGTGATAAACATTCCCGAGCTAAATGACAGGTTTGGTGAAGCAGTTAAGCAGGGTTATCTGAATCATATTTTGGATGAAATAGTTGTTCAAAGCAAAGTCGAGTTTAATTATCAGGAACGAAGATGACTGAAGAAAATATCAATAAAGAAGAAGTACAGAAGGAAGAAAAGAAGGATGGAATTACCTATTTGTCAGGAATGTACCAGCAATGGTTTCTTGATTATGCATCCTACGTTATCCTCGAGCGTGCAGTCCCTTATGTCGAGGACGGTTTAAAACCTGTTCAGCGCCGTATTCTGCATGCTATGAATGTGATGGACGATGGCCGTTTCAATAAAGTAGCCAACATCATCGGTCAAACCATGCAGTACCATCCGCATGGCGATGCCTCTATCGGAGATGCGCTGGTTCAGCTTGGGCAAAAGGATTTGGTGATCGATTGCCAGGGAAACTGGGGAAATATACTCACCGGAGATGGTGCGGCAGCTCCCCGTTACATCGAGGCACGCTTGTCGAAATTTGCACTGGATGTTGTTTTTAACCCCAAAACCACCAACTGGAAATTATCTTATGACGGGCGTAACCGTGAGCCATTAGCGCTTCCGGTTAAATTCCCGCTTTTGCTGGCACAAGGTGTCGAAGGAATTGCCGTGGGTTTGGCCTGCAAAATTCTTCCACATAATTTCATTGAACTGATTGATGCCTCGATTGCCCACCTGCGTGGCGAAGGCTTTGAAATCTATCCTGATTTTCCGACGGGCGGATCGGGCGATTTTTCGCGTTACAACGATGGAATTCGTGGTGCATCGATCAAGGTGAGGGCCAAAATTGAGAAGAAAGACAGTAAAACGCTTGTGGTTACCGAAGTTCCGTTCGGAAGAACTACGGCTTCGCTCATCGAATCGATCATCAAAGCCAACGATAAAGGAAAAATCAAGATTCGGAAAATTGACGATAATACCTCCGATAAGGTTGAAATTCTGATTCATCTGGTTCCCGGAATGTCGTCCGACAAAACCATCGATGCTCTGTATGCCTTTACCGATTGCGAAGTTTCCATTTCGCCCAACAGTTGCATTATTGAGGACGACAAACCCAAGTTTATCGGTGTTAGTGAAATCCTGAGGATTAATACCAATCAGACTGTTGCACTGCTTAAACTTGAACTGGAAATCAGGAGAGGCGAGTTGGAAGAAGCCTGGCATTTTTCTTCGCTCGAAAAAATATTTATTGAAGAACGAATTTATAAGGATAAGGCGTTCGAAGATTCGGCCAATATGGATGAGGCGGTGGATCATATTGATTTGCGACTGCTGCCATGGAAACCCAAACTGAGAAGAGAAGTTACCCGCGACGATATACTGAAGCTGATGGAGATCAGGATGGCGCGCATCCTGAAATTCAATACCGATAAGGCAAACGATCATTTGCTGGCTATTGAGGCCGAGATTGAAGAAATCAACCGGAATATTGAAAATATCATCCCATTTACCATCGAATGGTTCCAACGGTTGAAAGCCAAATATGGCAAGGGCCGCGAACGTCGTACCGAAATCAGGAACTTCGAGAATATTGTTGCTTCAAAGGTCGTGATAGCCAACGAAAAATTATATGTTGACCGTATCGAAGGTTTCATGGGAACCAGTCTGAAAAAGGCTGAGTATATCTGCGATTGTTCGGACATGGACGATGTGATTGTTTTCAGGAAAGATGGAACTTACATCGTATCCAAAGTTTCAGAAAAAGCCTTCATCGGGAAAAATCTTCTGCATCTTGCCATCTTCAAGAAAAACGATAACCGGACCATTTACAACGTGGTTTACCGTGATGGGAAGAACGGATTTATTTATATGAAACGTATTGCTGTAACCGGTGTGACGCGGGATAAGGAATACGACCTGACACAGGGAACACCCGGCTCAAGAATTTTGTATTTCAGTGAAAATCCCAATGGAGAAGCTGAAGTGCTGAAGGTTACGCTGAAACCAAAACCGCGCATCAAAAAACTTATTTTCGAAGTTGATTTCAGCGAATTGGCCATCAAAGGACGTGCATCGATGGGTAATATCCTGACCAAGTTCGAAATACACAAAATTGCTCTCAAGGAAAAGGGTGTTTCTACGCTGGGTGGTCGAAAAATCTGGTTCGACGAAGACGTTTCGAGGCTAAATTCAGATGGCAGGGGTAAATACCTCGGCGAATTCAGCGGTGATGATATGATTCTGGTGATCTACAAATCCGGAGAATATTTGCTTTGTAATTTTGATTTGTCAAACCATTTTGATGATGGAATACTGCTCATCGAAAAATTCAGTCCGAAGAAGGTGCTGACTACCATCTATCTGGATGCCGAGCAAGGATTTTATTACGTGAAGCGCTTCCAGATAGAGGATATCCAAAACCGGAAAGTTGGGTTCATCGGCGAAAATGCTGAAAACCGGATGATCAGTTTCACCTGGGAAGGTCATCCACGCCTTGAACTTGAATTTGGTGGCAAAAACGATGGCCGTGAACCGGAAGTGATTGATGTGGCCGAGTTTATTGCTGCAAAATCGTACAAAGCCAAAGGAAAACGGCTGTCGGTTTATGAAATCAGCAAAATCAACGAATTGGAACCATTGGTCATTGAAGAAGGACCAACAGAGACTGTTGAAGAAGCAAAGAAGAGTGATATTGTAATTCCCGACATTGAAGATCTGTTGTTTGGAAACGACAAACCGAAAGACGGTGAAGAACCACCCAATCAAATGTCATTGGAGTTTTGATTCGATTAACTGTCTTACTCGATACGTTACAGTCGAGTAATTTTGCCTTTATACTTTTGCCTTTTACCTTGATTTATGAGAATATTCCTGATTGGATATATGGGCTGCGGAAAAACGACGATGGGTCGCACCCTTTCCACTTTGTTAAACATGACTTTTATTGATTTGGATTCTTTCCTCGAAGAGAAATATTTCCGCACCATTCCTCAGATTTTTGCTGAAGAAGGCGAAGAAAGTTTCCGGATTAAAGAAAGGAAAGTACTGGAAGAAGTTTCCGCTTTCGATGATGTCGTTGTGGCTACAGGAGGTGGCGCTCCCTGTTTTTTTGATAATATGGATCTGATGAATAATTCAGGATGGTGTGTTTTTTTGGATGTGGATGTCAGTGCTCTGGTTAGCCGGCTTCTCTCTGCAAAAACGGAACGTCCGCTTATTAAAGGAAAATCGCCCGAAGAATTGCATGGATTTATTGAAGGAATGATGGAAAAACGGCGTCCTTTTTATGAAAAAGCCAGGTATATTCTGAAAGGAAATGAAATTTTGGCTGACCAGGTGGTCGAATTAGTAAAATGCAAATCAACTAATGATTGAGCTTTGCGCATTGGCTTCCGGTAGCAACGGAAATTGTTATTACATCGGCAATGAAAAGGATGCAGTTTTAGTGGATGCCGGTGTTTCCGCCAGGAAAATACTGCTCCGGATACACGAGGCAGGTCTGGATGCTTCAAAAATACGGGGAATTCTCGTCAGCCACGAGCATACCGACCATGTTAGTGGAGTTCGTGTACTAAGTAAACGATTGAATATTCCGGTATGGTTTAGCCAGGGAACTTTTGATGCTTTAAGAGGAACCGAGCGTCCCGAACTGACAGGTATCTTTAATCCCGGAAAATCTTTTGGCATCGGTTCTTTCACCATTCATCCCTTTCTGAAAAATCATGATGCAGCGGAGCCCTGTTCGTTCAGGATAGAACACGATGACTGGCATATTGGTGTTTTTACTGACATTGGTGAAGCATGTACACAGGTGAAACAACATTTACGGAAATGCCATGCCTTGTTCCTTGAGACTAACTATGATGAAAAATTGTTGTGGGAGGGTTCGTATCCATATACGCTGAAGCAAAGGGTGGCATCCTCACATGGCCATTTATCAAACGATCAAGCCTTTGAGCTGATCAGGGATCATGCTGGTCCGGAATTGGTTCATGTTTTTCTGAGCCATCTTTCTGGAGAGAATAATCGGCCGGAACTTGCATTTGCAAGGTTTGAGAGTTTAACCGATCGGTTTAATGTTCAGCTCACATCACGACATTCTTTCAGCGAATTATGCCGGTTGCGCTGAAACGGGACAAAAAAAAGCTCTGCATAAAATGCAGAGCTCTCGAACTTAAAATCTTTTAAAAATATTAGACTATTATGCTAGTTTAACATTTACCGCGTTCAAACCTTTTCTTCCTTCTTGAAGTTCGTAAGTTACGTCGTCATCTTCTCTGATTTGGTCAACCAAACCTGAAACATGTACGAAGTATTCTTTGTCAGATTCACTGTCTTTAATAAAACCGAATCCTTTAGATTCGTTGAAAAATTTAACTTTACCTGTTTTCATAATAAATAATAAAAAAATTGAAATATTGATGCAAATATAGAAAAATATCTATTGAAACTTTATTGTGTGATAAAAAAATACAGATTTGATGGAAAAATAATAAAATTGGCTTGATTCAGCTGACTATGCATTTAAAAGGTTGTTGCTTAGAGCCTGAAGTGTTTGCTTTTTAAGTTCGTTTTTTACAAGCACCGAAATATTATGACGACTGCCGCCATAAGAAATCATTCGGATTGGGATCTCTTTAAGTGCCGAAAATACATTGGAAGCAAAACCGGTTTCTTCGGCAATCAAATTACCTACGATACAGACAATGGTCAGATCAGTATCTACTTCAACTTCGCCATATTCTTTGAGTTCCGAGACAATTTCATTCAGGTGTTTCGTGTTGTCAATGGTTAAAGACACCGCAACTTCTGATGTCGAAATCATATCAATCGGAGTCTTGAAGAATTCAAAAATTTCGAATATATTTTTCAGGAAGCCATATGCATTCAACATTCGGTATGAACGGATTTTGATCGCGGTAATTCCGTCTTTGGCAGCAACTGCCTTAATCCCGTTGCCAATCGATTCGGATGTAATCAGTGTTCCAGAATCACCAGGATTCATGGTGTTTTTCAGTCGAACCGGTATATTTTGCAGTTTGGCTGGAAGTACAGTTTGCGGATGAAGAATCTTTGCTCCAAAATAGGCCAGCTCAGCAACTTCGTCGAACGATAGCTGATCAATCTTTTTGGTGTTTTCAACGAACCTCGGATCGTTATTGTGGAAACCATCGATGTCAGTCCATATTTCTACTTCTTCAGCATCAATCGCTGCACCAATCAAGGTCGAGGTATAGTCGCTTCCGCCACGTTGCAGGTTGTCAATATTCCCTTCAGCATTCCGGCAGATAAAACCCTGAGTAATGTAATAATCGGTATCTTCAGATTGCGCAATAATTTTGGCAATGTTTTCACGGATAAAATTCAGATCGGCAGCTTTGTCGCTGTCAATTTTCAT
>JAUXUF010000161.1 GCA_030684645.1 Bacteroidota bacterium
ATGAAAACGAACGGTAGTAAGGCTCACTTCCAATACTTAAATCTCTAATATTTTTATATTTGGAAATAGTAAGAAGATCTGAAGCATCCATATGAAAAGTTAAATTTTTCATTTTTAACATTCGGGTAACTTTTTCAGGGATTTCATAGGTCAATTGTATCCTGTCCACTATGAAATAGTTGTCCCTATAAAGCCAGAAAGTTGAGCTACGGTAGTTATTTGTGTTAGCCAATGAGCTTAACCTCGGGAGGGTCGCAGTAGTTTTTGTCGCCTCTGTCCAGCGGTTTAAGATATATTCCGAATACTTATCATTGCCATCTACCCAGTAGTAATTATTGGTGAGTAAACCATCGGCTCCCATACGTCCGTTACCATGAGCGAACAAGGTAAAGTTTTTATAGGATACTTTCAGGTTTAATCCGTAAGAAAATGGGGCCTGCCATCGGCCAATCTGAACTTCATCATTTGCATCAATGATCCCATCGTTGTTTTGGTCAACATATTTTATATCTCCTGGTTTTACCTTGCCGAATGCCTGAATCTCATGATTGTCGATATCAGCTTGATCCATAAAGAACCCATCAGAAACGAGCCCAAATCTTGCATCGATCGGGCGTCCGGTCCTATACTGGTATTGATTGGCGTAGATCTCATCCCTTTTCACAACTTTGGAGCTGGTGTACAACGCATTAACCCCTATAACGCATGAGAAATCACCGAAACTCCGATTGTATGACAATCCTAGTTCCGCGCCCTGGTAGGAATTACTTTCAAAGTTCTCGTATGGTATGTAAGTAGTATAAAAACTTGGATATTGGGTTTGAGGCCTGGTTATCTGATCGTAATATACACTCGTGAAAACATTTGCATCTACCGAAAGCTGATGATCAAACAAGATGCCTTCAAATCCTAAATTAAGCTCATTGCGTTTTTCAAAGCCAAGTCGTGAATTGGCTCCATGGCTGGAAACTACCCCGAAGTTCGACCATGTCCCATCATACCAGGAATAACTTCCTAAAGTTGTGTAACTGTTGTCGTAATAATAAAAATCATCTATTCCGGCATCGGAATTCATTTGACCGCCCGATAATCGAAGCTTCAAATAGTTAACAGATGAAACCGATGACATAAAATCCTCAGAACTGATCACCCAGGCCAAACCCAGAGATGGAGAAAAAGCGCCACGGTTCCCTTCAGGCAACTTAACAGAACTAACATAGGCGCTGCTGAAATCAAGTAGGTACCTGTTTGTGTAATTGTACCCCAGGCGCAGGCCTAAATTAAGATTTTTATTCCCCTGAAAGTCCCCCTGTACCTTATATCTGTTTCCGTACCCTAACAGGGAACCGCTGATATGGTGCACCCCACCGAAAGACCTGTCATAGTCGAACATCCCATAAAAACCAAATCTTCGCTGGAATGAAGAATTTCCAACATTCTGGATGCCACTGCGTGTATCATCTCCATATTTCGCCAAACTTATAATTGAATCTACTGCTGCATTCCACACAGGTGCATAAACAGAGTAAGAATTATTAATGGCCTGATCATATGCTGCAAAAAAATCAAAACTCACGTTGGTGTGAAATGCAAGTCCTTCGACAAATCGCTTCAGGTCAAAATCTATCCTGTTATTGAAGGAGAAAGTACGTTGAATATTCTCGTTGACTCCTCCTGAATAACCATTCGCAATTGCATTAGTTAAATAACTCGATGTTCCACCAAGCAAATACAACCCGTTAACATCATTTTTGCGTCCTTTTAATAAAGTATTGTCAGGATCGATTAAGCTAATGGGGATCAACGGCGCAAATAAATTTGGCTGCCTTGTAGAGGCATCGCTCCAGTAATTCCCCACAGTACCTTGGCTATTATTTAAAACAGCAACAGCATCGAGGGAGCTTTTTATCCAGTAGTTGATTTTCATATCAACATTGCCCCGTACATTGAACCTGTTTTCTTGCGCAGTTTTCCCAGCGCCAAAATCTAAAAGGCTTCCTGAATGGTCCCAGCCGATATTTGAGTAATAGGTGGCTATGTCATTGCCTCCTGACAACTCGGTCATCACCTTGGAAAAAGGTTTTACATCCCTGACATATTCCTTCGAATAATAATCTACATTCGGGTATCGGTAAGGGTTTCCGGAACGATAGTTGGCAATCGTCGCTGCATCAAATTGAGGGGCAAGCCCGTCGTTTACCTTGGCTTCATTATAAAGTTCCATATAATCGGCTGACGGTAAATATTTAGGCAATGCTTTAGGTGTTGAAATGCCATAAAAACCGGACACACTCGCCTGTTTTTTGTAGGCCTGTCCCCTTTTGGTTGTGATTTGTACCACACCGTTTACAGCCGCGTTGCCATACATTATGGATGAATTAATGTCTTTTAGAACAGTTATCTGGTCAACTTCCGCCAGGTTAATGGTGTTAATATCGCGGGGCAAGCCGTCAACGATAAATAAGGCGCTACCTATACCGCGGATATTTGAACTGCCCAATAACCCTGGGACACGACCGGACAAGGCTTCAGTAATGCTCTGTATATTATCGTATTGAAGGATGTCAGCAGGTTTAAGTACGCTAACAGCGTTAACTAAATCACCTCTTTTCACCTTTCCAAAAGCAATATTAACGACATCTTTTTCACCGTGCAGGAACAAGGAGGCTTTTAACGAAAACTCTTTCAGATTTTTATATTCTCCTGATCTGAAAATCGCTGGTTCATAACCATCAGATTCTATCAGAAGGTCTGTCTGGTCGGGAACAGAGATGGTAAACTTGCCGGAAGCATCCGTTTTTGCAACAACGTCTCCTTCGTTACCATAAATAATTGCCCCCTTAATCGGATTACCTTTCTCACCTTTTACAACAGATTCAATAGTTATCTGATTATCTTTCTCCTTCTTTTGAGCGACAACCCTTGTTGGGTAAAACAATAGGACGAAACTGAGAAAGATTAATATTTGAATATATCTTTTCTTCATTTTATACGATTTTTATATGATTATTTGATGACCTACCAGCCTGGATTTTGTGGAAAATCTTTATAGAGTTTTGTAAAACTCACCTGGAATGGCAACCAATTATGTTTTTTTTCAAAAACCCTTGTCACAACTACTCTGTCATTAATATATATGGGTTTGCCGTTAGGCCCACGGTCGAAATCGATCGCTGTTTTCTCCTTATATTTAGTCTCACCTGAAATATTCCATCTGCGTAAATCGTGAAAGCGATTTGTATCAAATGCAAGTTCCACAGCCCGCTCCCGGATAATGGTCTCCATAAATCTATCTTTCGTGGCTGCATAACTACCTGTCAGACTGGGTAGTTGGGCACGGTTCCTTATCACGTTTACTGCCTGTTCAGCTGTAATACTTCCCGGCACTTTGCTCTGAGCTGTTCCGAATCCCTGAAGAACTGCTTCTGCATACATCAGGTAAACATCAGCAAGACGCATATAGGGCACATAGCTCTGGAAGTTATTCTGTTTATTTTCCCATTTATTACACCCTTTTGGCGACCATCTTTTAAAATAATAGCCTGTTACACTACCTTGTTTGCCTCCCTTGTGACGGCCACCATTGTATAATTGGGCATAACGGTCAGGTCCTGCGGCGGTAGTTGCAGCGAGTTCGTCCCCGTCGATAATAATATCTTTATAAAAACGGGGTTCCCGGTTAGTCCATGGATCATTCGGATCATAACCCGAAAGCGGGTCATCAATAGGTAATCCATTGGCCATGCCATAATTTTTTACATAATTATTCGTGGGAACTTCAGTCATGGGGGCAAGAAGTCCCATTTCAACAGGAGTGAATCTGCCAACCATTACCGATGTCACCCTATAACTGAGAAATACAGTAGTATTCATAATCACTTCAGTTCCTCCGGGCATCTTGTTGTGCCAACCGGGTGTCCAAACCCAGAAATTATCTGTCCAGGTGTCCCAGGATTGTAGTCTATAAGCTCCCGTTTCATCACAAATCTTAATCGCATCCGCAAAGGCTTCTGCTGACTGTTTGCATAGGTCGGCATCAAAAGAAGCCTTCCCTGTCGACTCTTCATTCATCATGGGGCTTGCTGCGAACAATAAGTCTTTACCAAGGTAAGCCAATGCCATTACTTTCGAAATACGTTGCCGGTTATTTCCTAAAGTCCTTTTACCAGCCTCGGTGTCATCCCATTTCACAGGCAACAAAGCTGCAGCATCTTTCAAATCTTTGGCTGCTTTTAAAGCTGTCTCCCTGTAGTTCAGCCTGGGTATCGCCAATTCGTCTGTTGATGACAATACGGTATCAATATAAGGCAATCCGCCCCAGTATCGCATCAACTCAAAATAAAACCAACCTCTGAAAAATAAAGCTTGTCCTTTTATCAGGTCTTTCTCTTCCTGGGTAGCATCAACCAATAAATCTAATTTACTTAAGGCAAGGTTTGCCTTTCTAATGCCATACCAGCAGAGGGGCCAGACTCTCTTATTAAAATTATTGAGATCAGTACTGGCTGTGGTTCCATATAACAGACCGCTCTGAGCCCAGTAATCTCCCTGATCAAAGGCAAAAGGTTGATTAGTAAGAACCTCATCGGCAAAAAGAAACCAGCTCTGAGTTTCGCTATAATCGGTAATGCAATTGTACATCTCCTCAACAAATCCCTGAAAGCTAACAAAATTTCCGAATGCATCTTTCTCTGTAATACTGGATTCCGGCGCCTTATCGAGGTAGCTTTCGCACGATCCTAAAGTCAGCGCCAATATTATGACGCCGGCAATAAAACTTAGTTTATATTTTTTATTTCTGTTTTTCATAATTTCCATCTATTAAAATGTTAAGTCAAAACCGAGGTTAATACGTTTAACTGTAGGGTAGGCTCCCTCACTGTCACTCCCGCCCGAGAACGATGCTTCCCTGTCATCAGGAAGCTTGGACCAGAATAGAAGATTGTTCCCGTTAAGGAATATCCTAAGGCCTGACAACCCTGCTTTTTTAATCCCCCTGCCCTGAAAAGTATAGGCAATCTCGGCTGTTTTAAGCCTGATGTATGATCCATCATAAATAAAATAATCCCCTATATTTTGTCCTGCAGTTTTCCACCTGGGAAGGAAAGAGCTTGCATCCTGGTTATCTTTGGACCAATAATCTGCCACATGATCAAATACAACATCGGTTCGTCCAGAGAAATTCTGGAGGGGAACATAACGGGATACATTATTAACGCCATAAAACTGAACCATGACACTAAACCCTTTATAATCGGCGCCTAATGAAGTATTAAAGGTATTCTGAGGAACTTGAGAGTAACCATAAGGTGCACGATCATCGGTTGCCTTAATTACACCGTCAGCATTAAAATCAAGAATATTGTAAAAACCCGGAAGTTTAGACATATCGTTGGTCTCCATCGGAACACTGGCATATACCTGGTCCCAATTATTATAAAAACCTGCTCTGATTTGTGATCGTGTCTGACCAATTGAATAACCTTCTGCTTTCGCGTATGAAGCCAGCAGTAACGGGTCATCTTTATCCAATATCTTATTTTCAACATGAGCTAAAGCTAAAGTTGCCCAATAATGTAATCCATTGTTTGTTCTCTTATCAAACTTCAATTCAATTTCATGTCCGCTTGATTTCACGTGTCCGATGTTCGCGCTTGGTGGTGTGCCTCCAAAGAAAGGAGGGATACTACGGGAACTTCCTGCAAGCAAAATATCAGTCCTGTCTTCGGTGAAATAATCGTAATTGGCTGAAATTAAATTGTTAAATAAACCGATTTCAAGTCCGAAGTTATCCTTACGGGCTTTTTCCCAGTGGATATCAGGATTACCAATTGTAGCTTCTTTATACCAGGTATATGGGCTGAATCCGTTAGGGTCTTCATTTAGTACGGTTTTACCGCCATACGACAATTGTGAAGCATATAACCATCTTCCACCGCTCCCTTTGTCATCACCGACGATACCTGTACTGAAACGAAGCTTCAATTTATTGATCCACTCAACTTTAAAGAATTTTTCATTCGAAACAACCCAGCCAAGCGCTAAAGAAGGGAAGAAATCGAACCGATAGCCAGGGCCAAACTGTTCAGATCCGTTATAGGCCCCGTTCATTTCAAATAAATATTTTGAATCGTAATCATAGGTAGCACGAAAAACCCAGTCTTCCCGGTAATTTTTGAACATACTTCCTTGTGCATATTCTTCCCGTTTAACCACCCCCATTGCTCCGAGGTTATGTAAATTGAATTTACGGGCATAATTAATCTGAAACTGGTACATCATTCTTCGGGTAATCGGAATGTATTTGGACCACATTGCAGGCGATATTACTTCCTGGCTGATTGTCCAGGGTATGAGACGCCAATCAAATCCATTCCTTCCAAGGACAGGTAAATTCGTAGTATATTCGCTGGGATCCTGATCTGGCCCTGTATATAAATCGGGATTTATAACTTTAAACGGTGTATTACTTGTTGTCGAGTTTGGATGAATATCGTTACTGACATTATCAAGACCGCCTTCAGATAATATACTGTTATCGTAATATAACGATGCTTTAGCGCTTAATCCTTTAGTTATAAAATCAAGGTTTTGCTCCAGTGCGAAATCGGAGTTCAGTTCAGTTGTGCGTGTTTCTCTAATCCCGAGATTATTGACGTAAGCCACAGGATTTGTATTTATGTTATAGGCCCATCCCCAGCGTCCATCAGGGTATTGAGGAAGATATGCATCAGGTGGCATAGCATATACTGCACTCCATATCTTGGGGTTAATGCCAGCGGTGTAGTTAGCATAACTATTGTTAGTGTTTTTTTGACTATAATATCCTGATAAATTTACCTTTAGGTTGGTCGTTTTAGTCAGTTTGAAGTCAAGATTACTTCTGAAATTAAACCGGGTAAAATCGTAATTTGGCTTGTAGCCTTTACCATTGTCATACTCCTTGAACATATCTCCTTCATCTAAGTATGACAATGATCCGAAATATTTAACAAAGTTTGTTCCCCCCTGAACGTTCATAGTTGCCCGGTGCGATAACCCTAAATCCTTAAACATTGCCTTCTCCCAGTTAACATTTGGATATATCATAGCATATTCAGGAGTCTGAGGTAACTTGTACCGTGTAACTAATTCATTAGGTATGTAGTCCGGCCACGAAGGTTCATTAAGTACTACTTCACGCTCAATTGCTTCGTTCCTGGTCAGAATGGCGTTATATGAATCCATCTTTTGAGGTAATTTTGAGAGCATTTTCCCGGTGGAGTTATAAGAAAAAGAGAGCTTGGGTTTACCCGCCGTCCCACGTTTGGTTGTGATCAGGATAACACCGTTTGCCCCTTTAACACCGAATACCGCAGTTGCAGAAGCATCCTTTAATACCGAAATACTTTCAACCTCGTTGACATCAATGTTGTCCATCTCCCTTTCTACACCATCGACCAGAATTAATGGCTGGCCACCATTCCAGGTATTCTGTCCGCGAATAAAGATGGCTGTTGCACTTTCACCTCTTCTTGTTCCACCGGGTTCTCCGGAAGAGGTGATGGTTGTAACACCGGGAAGATTACCTGCTAAAGCTTGCTTCAAATCGGTAACACCTCCTGAACGTTTAAGTTGTTCATTTGAGGTTTGTACAATAGATCCTACTATACTCTCTTTCTTTTGTACACCATAACCCACAACAACAACCTCTTCAACACCGACTGTCAGTTCTTTCAAAACTACATTGAAAGTACTTTTCCCGGAAACCGGGATTTCCTGTGCATTCATTCCTATGAATGAAAATAGCAGTATTTTGGCATCGGTAGGAACAGATAGTGTAAATTGCCCGTTGGCATTGGTGATTGTTCCGATAGTGGTACCTTTTACCAATACACTTACTCCCGGCAAAGGAAGCCCGTTATCGTCTTTCACTGTACCTGAAAGGGCTTTTTTTTGTTGTTGTTCTGAATTTTCCTGCAAAGGTTCAGCCGCCTTCGAAGGAACAGATAGGATTGAAACACTGTTCAAATCCAACGTTAGTTTAGTCGCTTGGGAATAAATGGATGCCGAAACAGTCAACAATCCCGAAAAAATCAAGAAAATAGTTAGTTTCATGATTAATAATAACCTTTTGAAGTGACTTGTAATGCCACCTCCTTTTAGACGTTTTTTTTTCATAAATTTATACTGATTAAAATTGTTAATTCGATTTAATCTTTTTAAGGCCGGTGGATGTAGTCGTATCCATCGGTCTTCTTATACTTGAACAAAATCATCTTTTCATATTCATAGAATTTAGGTTACTACATTAATTTTCTGTTTTGGTTATTTATTTGTTATTTTTACAAGCATATAGATTTACGTTTATTAAATACAGATCAATGTTACTTATATGTGATTTATGTGTGTAGAAATATTTTATCTGAAAATAACACAATTTTAACATGCAGCCTGTCTTTCAAAAAATAGAAGCAAATATCAACCTTTCATTCTATGTGGAGCAAGTGAAATTTCCATACTTCTCTAATCCGCTTCAGTTTCATCCTGAGATTGAGATTCTGCTTGTTATTGATGGTACAGGCACACTGTTTGTCGGAGATTCAATAAGTAGCTTTGGCCCAGGCGACCTGGTAATGATTGGGCAGAATGTCCCTCATGTATGGTTCAGCGATGAAAAATACACATTTGAAAACAACAATCTCAATTCCGAAGTCATATTCATCCTCTTCAAAATGGAAATCTTCGGAGAGCAATTCTGGCAATTACCTGAATCAAAAAGTATCCTTAAATTAATTCAACTTTCCCAGAGGGGGATAAAACTGATCGGGAAAACCCGTGATGAGGTGAATTTATTAATGAGATCCATTAGTAGTTCGGTCGGATTTAACCGTATTACCCTCCTCCTTTCTATTCTTGGAATAATAGCCTCACAAAAAGGATATCAGTTTCTGGCCAGTCCAACTGTTCAAAACATAATCAATGAGAGCGACTCAGAACGCCTCAACAAAGTTTATACGTATGTGATTAATAATTTTCAGCAAGAAATTACCCTTGAGAAAGCAGCTTCAATAGCATGCCTTTCAATACCTGCATTTTGCCGCTATTTCAAAAAAAGGACCAATAAAACATTTATTCTGCTCTTAAACGAAATAAGGATCTCTCATGCTTGCCGCTTAATGGCAGAAGAAGATTTCCCTATTGCAGAAGTTTGTTACATCTGCGGATACACCAACGTCTCATATTTCATAAGACAATTCAGAGGAATAACAGGTTTATCTCCTCTGAATTATAAGAAAAAATTTGTAGATATAAATTAGATTAGATAAAACACAAGCTGTTAAGTTATTTCTGTTCAACTGCTGCTTATCGCCGGATCATGTTTTATGCAGACTGTTTCAGAAACCTCGGTATCGTCGCTACCGCTAATAATTCTATACCTGACATCAGAAAATAACGCCTCTTGAATCGCTTGTCGAAGATTCCGGTTTTTTGTTGCAAGTTCATGATCAGCTTGTTCGTATATTCATTTAGCCCCCTTTCCCATGAAGAATATGGATGTGCAAAATCAAAATCTGCATTCAGTTTTTTTGCAATTAATTCATGCTACGCGAACTCAGAACCATTGTCTGATGTAATGGTGTGGACCGTGTTTTTATAGGCAAACAGCATTCTTATGGCAGCTTTAGCAAGGCTCTCTGCCTGTTTGCCAAATTCCATCTTTTCCATTAGCAGAAATCCTGTTTTTCGTTCGGTAATGGTCAGGATGGCACCTTTTTGGTTTTCTCCAATTATCGTGTCAATTTCCCAGTCTCCATAACGCTACTGTGCATCAACAATGCCCGGACGGAGTTCTTTAGAAACTTTATTCTTGATATTCACCTGCTTGCCAGTTACCGGACGTTTGCGGTGCTTTAGCTTATGCTGGATGTGAATCCAGAGCATGCCTCCTTCCTTTTTGTCTTGCCTGATAAACTGGTAGATCCGCTAGTGCGATACCATTGGGATGTTGTTAAGTCCTGCAAACCCAACAATTTGTTTTGGAGACCATTGCTCCTTTACCAGTTTTTCAATAACGAACTTTTTGGCCGGATCGGTAAACTTACGAGCTCATCTGAACCGTACTTTTCGCTCTGTGCAAAGCTGGCCGAATATGACTGCTATTTCTTGTGGCGGTTGATCTCCCGATAAATGGTGCTTTTGTTCGTATCCAGAAGTTGAGTTACTTTTTTTCGGTGTATTTGTTTTTAATAATACCTCGATTTGATGCCTTGTGTCGAGGTTAACTGTTTATTTTTCATCGCAAATCAAAAGTATTGGTTTAACCTTACCATAGGAAGCTTTCGGGCTTCCTATTCTACTTTTGTCGCTTTTGTTATACGAACGCCTGCTTGCTTATTGAATTGGGGAATAACTTTCTTAGCGCTAAGAAAATTATTCCCCAATTTCAATAACATATAATCATCAGCATTCACAGAATCTATCATATTAAAAATTCGCATTTACTAATTGAATTTTCGATACAATGGTTCGGTAAATTTTAAGCGGCAATTTTGCCGTAATCCAATAGTTCTTTGACAATTTTTTGATTTTTTGGTGTGTTTGGGTTTATAGCAAACATGCACATAAATCGTTCGAGCATCAAAGTGTTGTTATACATTGT
>JAUXUF010000064.1 GCA_030684645.1 Bacteroidota bacterium
AAACTTTAATTCCATATTGGTTTCGAGTGCACTTATTTTGGCTTCGGTAAGTATGGCGCGGTCGCGGTCGGCCAGGGTATAAGGCACTACAACCTGCTGCTCCTGTGCCAATGCCGGGAGACAATGCAAGGTGAGCAATAACAAACTGATAGATACAAGCGTTTTCATATTTTATGAATTTAGTACGAAAATACAAAAAAAAGCTGGAACACTGATGACACTGATTAAACACCTGCCCGACGCAGGCGGGGATATTCACTGATTATTTTTATTAGTGTTAAGTATTGGCAATAATAGGTAGCGGTGATGACAGAAATTTTGGTTCTATAATGTTTTGTATGGGTAATATTAAGCAATCCTTTTAGGTGCAGCGCACTGTTGTTATTTGTAGTTTATAGGTTGCAATTTAAACAAGAGGTGCAGCGCACCGAAATAGAGTACATATTTATTTTAAAAGGAACCAGAAATTAAGGTGGAAAACAGGAACGATTGGAATTACAATTGGTCCGGAAAATCAGAAACTGAAATATTCGCCTGGGTTAAAATGGCTTTTAGTGTACCTTCAGGCATATCGCCAGAATGATTTTCAAAACGATGTGTTTTTCGTTATAAAAGTCCTTCCACTAAAATATCTTCATCCAAATCTTCCCAATGGATTCCTTCACCATCGCCAATAAACCTCCAGTTGTTTCTTTGTTTAGGGGTTGCATCCCGTAGTGAAGGAAACCAGTTTATTGGAACAGAAAGTTCCCGTCCGTCATCCAAAAGAAGGTACATTTTTATATCGTCGAACCAAATATTTACTGCATTGGTTGATTTAGTAATTTGTAAAATGCTCATTCCATTTTGTTTTAAAAAGTTCAATATTTTCCAAAATTATATTTCTAATCTCACTGAGTTCACTTGCATTATTACAAATCAGCACAAGCCTGCGATCAAAAGAATCTGCTTGCTCAAAATGATTGAACGACACTTATTGCCAATATGATTTCGTTGTGTACTTAAATCCGGGAAGGATAAAGGAGACTTTCCCAAATTAGTGGGGGTGCGACTTAAAGTCGCGCTCCCACTTTGCTGTGACAGGAATTGCATTTGGTTAATTGGCAAGTAAGGGCTTCATTTCAAGTGAAACCCTTCTAATTCAGATTATTTCAATATATCTGGTCTTTCCGGTAAATCTTTAAATACCCGATAAACCAAATCGCTCTTTGGGAAAATAATCACCCAGGCAGTTAAAAAGATAAGCATGAAATCTGTATAAAACAAAAGATGTTTTTGATACCACAATTCCAATTCTCCTTTGTATGGTGAAATGTGTATGGCATAGAATTCCGAGGCTGGCAATGATGTTTCTGATAGCAATCTTTCTTCATCACGAAACACAATAGATCCTATACCTGTAAGCCCTGGTTTAACATTGTAAATGTTAGCTTTTACATGTTCCGGATAAGGATCAAATGTTTTATCAACCAATGGACGCGGACCAATAATACTCATATCTCCTTTTAAGATATTTATGATTTGCGGTAGTTCATTAATCTTTGTTTTTCTTAAAAACCCACCCATCGGCATTAATCGCGGGTCTTTTTTTGTAGTATGCAATCCTCCTGCCAGATTTGGACTTGCTTTTAACATGGTTGCAAACTTCCAGATATCGAATGGTTTGTTTTTGTAACCTATGCGTTTTTGAAAGTAGAATACGTAATGCTCTCCGGTTAATATAAACCAATAATAACAGGAATTAGGATAGGTGAAAGTATAATCAATGCAACAAGTGCAAGGAGGAAGTCGAAAAGACGTTTGAGGAAATGTTTGTACATAGAAATCAATTTGAAAATTTAAAAATGAACAAATTTGATAATTGTATGGGATTGGGCGAAGCGATTTCTAATCGCTTTTTATAAAAATGGCGATTGAAAATCGCCACACCTGATTACATCTTCGAATCCAGCCCTTTCCCTGTTTCGATGTGTTCAAAGTTGGGTAGGTAAACTTTAAGAATATCGACAATGGCGGATTTTGTAATATTTTGTGATTCGAACAACGTATGCAACTGATCAAAAATAACATCAATTTCCTGAATGGTTCTCTTCTTTGAGTTTTTTACCACTCCTAAATTGATGAATGAATCGTTGTCCAACACTTCTTTTGCGGTAAAAAATTCTTCAAAAGCTTTTTCTCCTGAAGTATCTGATCCAAAGAAATAAATGGGATATTTTGTGGATTGCTTCGTTCCTTCGTCACTCGCAATGACGCTGCTATGATCGTCATTGCGAACGTAGTGAAGCAATCTGTTTCCTTCAGGGGATTGCTTCGTCTGTTTCCGTTGCACTCCAACTCCTCGCAATGACGGATTCTGTAATAACAACGCTTTTTGTTTGGCTTCGTCTTCCGACTGGCAAATATCGGGTGTTAAACCGAGTGTTTTTAATAAATCTAGAGCAATCTGATCAAAGGGAATCATATCCCGGTTTTCATCGAGCTTGGGAAAGAAAATGTCTCCTGATTCGCCCATAATGGAAGCCATCAGACACAACTCACCTGATTCCTGGGGAGAAACGAAGAACCTGCGAATACCCAAAGGACATGACCAGGGTTGCTGTTTATTCAACCGTTCCAGAAAACCCAATGGTAAACTTCCATTGGAGAAGGCCACGTTGGCAAACCGTGCGGTTTTAATTGGAAGTTTATCGGAGTATGCCATAATCATCTCTTCCATCAGCTTTTTGCTGGCTCCCATAATGTTTACCGGATTAGCAGCCTTGTCGGTTGAAACACAGAAAAAATGTTCGGGTGGAAACTGAAGTAATATATCAAGCAATTTGCGGGCACGAAGCACATTGTTTTCGATCATAGCCTCGATGGAGTAAATGTCTTTTTCACTACGCACATGTTTATGGGCGGCAAAATTAGCTACAATCTCAAATGGGCCATGTTCACTGAAGATCTTTTCAAATACACGATCTCCGAAGTTGACCGGATAAGTGATAAAATCATCCGGAATATTATATTCGGTAGAACTCCGTAAATCGCGCACCAGTTCAGTTAAGCCATTTTCGTTGATATCAACGACCACCAGTTTGGCAATGTTAAACTTTAAAATGGCTTTTATATAAGAAGATCCTATAGTTCCGGCACCACCAATGACCAAAACCTTTTTGCCTTTGATGCGGTTATTGAGTTCGGTGTTGTATTTTATAAAGTCGTCTGCCAATAAACTTTTTGGGCGTTTGGTGACGAAGGTTGTAATGAAGTTGTCGAGATTGAAATTAGTTAACATAGAGTCAGGTTAAAAGGAAATTTACAAAATTTAAAACTTTTTAATTGTATGCCTCATATACATGATGTATATTTACTGAAAAAAATATGAGTACAATAACATTATCTAACAAGAAGAGAAAGAACATTGACTTGACGGAGGATACTTTCCGTGCACTGTCTGTTTTAGCTTCTGCCAATGGGAAGAATCTTAAAGCTTATATTGAATCCATTTTAAATGATGAAGCCAAAATGCTTAATGAAGAAACGATCTATCGTGAATTTCTGAAGGATCCAGAAAGCCAGGAAATTGTTTCTTCTGATGAAAAGGCAACATTTGAAGCATGGCTGGGAGTATGAAATTGACATGATTTGGCAATCATCGATCATTTTTAGTTGAACTTTTCTAAACCATGTCAATTTCTTGTCATCCTAAAGGCAGGTATTTGACTTTTAAGACCCAATCGTTGACAAATGAACGTTGAATATTCTAAACAATTCGTAAAAGCAGCCTATAAACTTACAGGCAAATATAAAATATCTCTGCAACGAATAATTTCTGAAATCATATTGGTAAAAGATTTGGCAGACATTACCAACTGTGTAAAGATGGTTGGTTTCCAAAACTCTTATCGCATAAAGATGGGCGATTACCGATTGATTTTTATTTTTAGGGTTGTTGATCAGGTTGTCCTATTTGAACTTCTGCTTTCCCGTGGTGAAGTGTATCGGAAGGAGCATGAAATGAATTTGAGGAAGAAAGAAAAAGAATAAAATTCGCATTCATCTTTTGCCTTTACTCCCCAGCGCCTTTCTCTCCCGCTAGCTGGTTGCTTCTTTTGAACACTGATGACACTGATCAAACTGATTTACACTGATTAAAAAAAAATTATCTGTGTATCAGTCCCATCCGTGTCATCCGTGTTCTATTTTTCTGTATTTTTCCTGTCATTCGTAAATATCTTCCTTTTAAACTGGCTTCTTCCCAAAATTAAGCAATAACCCGACTTCGATATTTGTCGCTTTTAAGTAATTGATCAATTGGAATTCATTTTGTTCCACCAATGCTTCCGCTACTTTATTCTCAATGATTATACAGTCGTCAACTATAATAT
>JAUXUF010000162.1 GCA_030684645.1 Bacteroidota bacterium
GAAGGCGATGGTATGAATAAGTATCTTACTCATGCCAGACAATTCTGTTAATGTAATCCGTATAGCTTAAAATAATCCTTATCACTTTTTCCGAAACATTTGGCTTTGAATAATCGGTAACCTGGCGCAAGGTGCGCTGAGTTCCCCGTTTTTGATTCTCTAATAATACCAATCCTTGCAGTATCCGTTCCTGGTTTAAAGCAACCATCATTACTGAAGCTTCTTCCATTGCCTCGGGACGTTCGTGGGCATCACGAATGTTAAGGGCAGGAAAATTCATGATGGATGATTCTTCAGAGATGGTTCCGCTATCAGACAAAACGGCTTTGGAATTTTTCTGTAGATGGTTGTAGTCATGGAACCCAAGGGGCTTCATCAATTGAATTAGCGGATGAAATTGAATCCCTTTTTCGTTGATCTTGTTTCGTGTGCGTGGATGGGTGGAAACAATAATAGGTAATTGATATTTCTCAGCAATCAGGTTAAGTGAAGAAACTAACTTATCAAAGTTATCGGAATTAATGTTTTCTTCCCTGTGGGCCGACACCACAAAATACTTTTCCTTTTTCAAAGATAATTTACTTAAAACATTAGAATTGTCAATTTGCTCCATGTTAGCATTCAATACCTCAAACATTGGACTTCCTGTTTTAATGATCCGGTCGGCAGGTAATCCTTCCCTAAGAAGATATTCCCGGGCAATATCGCTGTAGGTTAAGTTGATATCAGAGATATGATCAACAATCTTTCGATTGGTTTCTTCGGGAACGCGCTGATCGAAGCAGCGGTTCCCGGCTTCCATGTGGAAAATAGGAATATGTCGCTTTTTGGCTGGTATAGCGCATAGACAACTGTTGGTATCTCCCAATACTAAAAAAGCATCGGGCTGTTCTTTTTCGAGCACCGGGTCAATGTTAATGATGATCTGGCCAATTGTGGTTGTTGCATTGCCTCCGGCAGCATTCAGGAAATGATCTGGTTTACGTAGTCCGAGGTCTTTGAAGAATACTTCGTTTAATTCGTAATCGTAGTTCTGACCGGTGTGGACAAGTATGTGCTCGATACTGGCTGTTTCGTCTAGTCTTTTGATTACTTCCGATAAGCGAATAATCTCAGGGCGCGTGCCCACAACGGTTAATACTTTAAGTCTTTTCATATATAGTATTTTTGAACACTGATAACACTGATTAAACGGATTTGCACGGATAAAATTTTAAATCTGTGGTCATCTGTAACATCTGTGTCATCAGTGTTCCTTGGCTTTTAAACTTTTTCAAAATAAGTATCCGGATCATTCGCATCAAAATGTTCGTTGATCCAGAAAATGGTGTACAGTTCTTCTTCTCCGATATTGGTGATGTTGTGGGTGTACCAAACGGGCATATCGACAAATGAAGGTTCTTTCCCATCCAGTTCAAAGGAAAGTACTTTATCTGTTCCAATACGGCGGAGTTCAATCCGAGCTTTTCCCTTAATTACTGCAAACCGTTCAGCTTTCCGGGTATGGAAATGATTCCCGCGAGTAACTCCCGGAACAGTGGTGGAAAATGAAACCTGGCCTCCACTGTTTAATTTGACAGTTTCAACAAATGATCCCCTTTCATCAGTATTCAGTTTGAGTTTAAACGGAAAAAAAGAGGCATGGTCGATGTAAGTTAAAAAAGTAGTAAAGAGATCTCTTTTAAATTGAGTATCTAAAGACGGGATTTCTCCTTTGTCGAAATAATCCACTTTGAATGATTCCAATAAATTCAGTAAGCTGGAAACTTTCAGTGCTATTGTGTGATTAACCTTGACTTCTTCAATGACACAATCGTTAGCGTGCTTACTTTGAATGAGTTCAATCCTTTCGATAAAATGCTTTACCAAATGTGCTACATATATGAGTTTGATTTCGCCATCTACATCAATCCGGGGTTTCTCTTCGTGGGTTAACTGATGACAGAAAGTTGCTATAACAGAGTTATAATATGGATTCCCAAAAGGGCCAAATACATTTGGGATAATGAAGCCGGTAAATTGCGCGGAATTTTTATCTGCCCATTTTTCAAGCAATTCCCGCCCTTCTTTTTTCGATTTTCCATACAGGTTGTCTCGTTCTTCCTGGGTGCTCGATGAAAACAGGATGTGCGGTGTAGAATTGGTTTCTTCACATATAGCAATGAGTTGCTTTACCAATCCAATATTGGTTTGATAAAGAACTTCCGGATCGTTGTGGCGGTTCATGGCGGCGAGATGAACGATGGCATCACAATCCTTAACAAAAACTTCAAGTTTATCCTTGCTTTGGAAATAATTGTCTTCGAAAGGAATTCTTGTAAACCTATCCGGATAGAGACCGAGAGTATTAAATAAATGTGTGCCAACAAAACCTGGCTGACCAGTTATTCCAATTTTAATCATAAATTAAGAATTACACGAATTGAAAAATCAGTATTCATCCCTGCTCTCCGGCAGGCAGGCGAAACATCTGTGTCATCCCCGCCTGCTGCGGGCAGGTGGGTTGTATATATTATTGGTGTTCTTTTTTTCTGTCGTTAGTAAAGATCTTCCTTTTAAATTCAGGCTTTTTGCCAAAGTTTAATAGTAGTCCAACTTCGATGTTTGTTGCTTTCAGGTAATTGATTAATTGGAATTCATTATCTTCTACTAATGCTTCTGCAGCTTTGTTTTCGATGATTATACAGTCGTCAACAATGATGTCAGCAAAATAATCACCTACCGGATATGCTTCATAGAATACTCTAATGGGATACTGACTCATACATTCAAAACCCATTCTGTGAAGCTCGATCAGCATTGCATTGTGATAGACTTTTTCGAGAAACCCATATCCAAGCGTATTATACACTTTAAAGTAAGCCTGAATTATTTTTTCTGTTTTGTCTTGATGAAGATATTGCATAAAAGTATGTTATTAGCACACAGATGACACAGATTAGACGGATTTACACAGATAAAAAATTTAGAATTTAAAAAATAAGTGTTTATCCCCGCCTGTATCGGTCAAGTTTATTAACTGTGTTATCAATATTCCTGTTTTTAAATTAAAAATCAGTGTTCATCCGTAGCATCTGTGTCATCAGTGTTCCTGGGGTTCTAGTCGGGATATTGTTTGATGTCTTCGCCCAATATATCCCTGCGTATCATCGGTAATTTCATTAACAACTCTTTTGTACCTTCAACATCCAACCGGCGGGTGTTGTGTGAATGGTAATCCTCAATGACAGAAACTTTTTCTTCTCCTTCGGTAAAATAGCTGGCATAGTTTAGATCACGATTATCGGCAGGTACACGATAATAGTTGCCCATGTCGTGTGCTTTGGCCATCTCTTCCCTGTTCACCAATGTTTCATAAAGCTTCTCACCATGGCGGGTTCCAATCACGCGTACTTTGCTGCTCGATTGATACAATTCGATCAAGGCCTTAGCTAAATCGCCAATGGTTGAAGCCGGAGATTTTGTATAAACATATCACCGTTTTCACCATGCTGGAAGGCATAAACAACCAGGTCAACGGCATCTTCCAATGTCATCATAAACCGGGTCATGTTGGGATCAGTTATGGTCAAATCTTTGCCTGCCTTTATTTGTTCCACAAACAAAGGAATTACCGAACCGCGTGATGCCATCACATTTCCGTATCGTGTGCCACAGTAAACAGTATTGGTATCTTCGCCCATCGAACGGGCTTTGGCCTGCATAACTTTTTCCATCATGGCTTTAGAGATACCCATAGCATTGATGGGATAAACCGCTTTGTCGGTGCTAAGCACAATCATGCGTTTTACCCCATGTTCAAACGCTGAATCCAACACATTCTGCGTTCCCAGTACATTGGTATTCACTGCTTCAATCGGAAAAAACTCACAGGAAGGCACTTGTTTAAGTGCAGCAGCATGAAAGATAAAGTCCACGCCACGCATGGCATAATCCACACTTCGTTTGTCTCGAACATTCCCAATGTAGAACTTTACCTTTGGGTTGTTTAAACGGTGGCGCATATCGTCCTGTTTTTTCTCGTCTCGCGAAAAGATACGGATTTCTTTGATGTCGGTATCTAAAAAACGGTTGAGTACGGCGTTACCGAATGAACCTGTACCGCCGGTAATTAAAAGTGTTTTGTTTTTAAACATTGTAAAAATTTAATGATTACTAAATAGTGCATCCATTGTTACCTCATTTTGGACGAGTCCGGTGTAGCTCTTGCTATTTTTTATGCCATGTGTTGTTACCAAAGTCAGGAATAATGTTTTTCGGGTTTTCGTACGATCACGGAAAACATTCAATTTACTTTCCAGTTCTTTTGCATAACCTTTAGTAATTTCAAACTCATTGACAGAGAATTTCATTTCACAAATATTGATACATTGATCCTGTCTGTCAATTAATAAATCTATTTGAGCTCCCTGTTCCTCCTTTTTTGGTTTGTGGTGCCAAATGGAAGTTTCTGAATACACATTTTCAATTCCCAATACTTTCTTAAGTTGGAGTGTATGTTTCATGCAAATGCTTTCAAAAGCATAACCACTCCAGCTTTTCCATGATACTCCAGCAGAAAACCGGATCCATGATCCTGATCCTGTTGACTTGCTGTTTTCGATGAATTTTATATAAAAAAGAGAATATTCGTCCGTCATTTTATAGATGCTTTCCTTTACAGTTCTGTCAAAAGGAATATAAGGTGTAATAAAGCCTGATTCCGTAAGCTCTTCAAGCAATTGAGTCGCGCCACCGCCAGAGGTCAGCTTGCATTTTTCAATGATCTCACCCCTTGTAAGGCCTGTTTTGTTCCTAGCCAATACCCTGATAACATCGATGTGATATCGGGCATTATCAAATAAGGAATGGTACAGGTTTTTGAATTCCTCGTATAAAAGACCGTCTTTTGTAAAACATATCCTGTCAATAGCCTGCGTGGCACTTTCTCCTTTTTCAATCTCTTTTAGATATTGGGGAATACCACCCATCACCATATAGAGTTGGAGTACCTGGAATTTGTCAAGTTTTATTTTCCGGGAGCTTAAAAAAACGGCTGTTTCGCCAACGGTAAATGGTAAGAGCCTTATTTTTCGTGTCACTCTATTGTGCAATCCACCCCTGTTATTGATTACTTTCTGTATCATCCATGAAGCAGCCGATCCACAAATAACAACGACAAGGTTTTTCTGTTTTGAAGCCCAGATATTCCAGAAGTTTTCAAAGGCCGGCAAAAAGCCTGAACGTGGGGTGTTAATCCATGGGAATTCGTCAAAGAATACCACCTTTTTTTGTTTCTTAATAATGGGCGTTAGATAATCTGTCAGCATTTTAAAAGCATGTATCCAGGATGCAGGCTTTGCCAAAGGCAAACTTCCCGATGCTCTGGATAATGTATCGCTGAAGTTTTCCAATTGCTGAATGAGTGACGCATGATGAATACCGGAAAATTCGAATACCAATTGTTTCTGAAAAGCATTGCGTATAAGGAAAGTTTTGCCAACTCTTCGGCGACCATATACAGCAAGAAGTTCAGCCTCTTCTGATTTTTCTATTTTTGATAACAGTGCTAATTCATCCTCTCTTCCAATAATATTTTCCATTCGAAAATGATTTATATTTCGCCAAATGTACCTAAATAGTATATGTTTTGGCGAAATAAACAGATTTATATTTCGCCAAATGTCTGTTTTTGGGCAAAATTGCTATCATGTTGTTTTTTCTTTTTGAAGTTTTCTTGCTCTATAGCCGATTGGGGCAACCCATTTATTATTGCTATTCGCGGATTTCCTTAATCTTGGTATCTAAAAACCTGTTCAATACGGCGTTACCGAAAGAGCCGGTGCCGCCGGTGATAAGGAGAGTTTTGTTTTTAAACATAAAATTAAAATTAGAATTGATTTTCCTGAATCTCATCCTTCCGGAGGGCCCATTCATGAAAAGGTTGTACAATTATTGTTTTTTCATCTATAATAAAGGTGTCATTTTGATCGTGTGTAATAATGATTGCATTTTTCATTCCAAAAAAATTCATGGCTTGCAACAGTCCCGAAAGTTCCCTGTCCATATTATTCTGGTCTAATTGCCAACATACCTGGTAGAGCCCATGTAATTTGCCCTGTAGAAATACTACGAAATCGCATTCCTTTTTATCCGAAAAGTAGTAAATGTCAGCAGTTTGGCGTCGTAGTTGCATGAAAACCATATTTTCAAGAAGCCTGCCATTATCTTCGTTGAACGAAACGGAATTAATTTCAATTAAGCCGTTATCAATGCAATACACTTTTTTAGGATTAACCAGTTGAACCTTATGCGGGTAACTGAATTTTGGGATAAAGAAAAAGAGATATGAATCAACAAAGTAGGATAAATAATCCATCATGCTTGAAGAAGAGCCTATCTGAAATATTTTTCTCAAACTGTTTCCAGTCATGGGTTTTCCAGTATTAGAGACCAGCCATACCGCAAGTTGCTGCAAAATAGATATGTTTTTCAAACTGTACCGTATGGCAATATCACGTACGATTATATCATTGAAAGCGTGCATCAGTACTTCGGGCAAACCTGTTTTCAGGTATTCCGGAAAGCCGCCACTTTTCATGTATTTGCCGGATGAAACCGCACTACTGACATTACCGGTAAATGCCAGGTATTCGCTAAAGGAAAAAGGGAAAAGTTCTTTTGTTATATGCCTTCCGGTTAATTTTGTACCCAATTCCTTGCTGAGCATCGAAGCATTCGATCCGGTAATAAAAATACGATACCCTTCATCAAGCCTGAACCTGACAAAGCTTTCCCAATTGACAATATTCTGCACCTCATCAAAAAAATAGGCCAAAGTTTTCTCTTTAACGGCTATTTCGTGCAGGCGGTTGAAATCGCCCAGATCGAAACCAGCCAACCGGGGGTCTTCAAAATTAAGGTATATGGAACGACCGTTAAATGTCTTATTAATTTGTTGCAACAATGTACTTTTACCACAACGACGAATGCCCGATACAATCAATGTGTGTGTAGTTAGGTCGCCAAAATCCGTGAAAGTACGCGGCAAGCCTGAATCCATCAGAGTTAACCGTTCTTTTTGGGAGTCAATTACCTGTTCAATAATTAATTTTGAAAGCATACAGTCATGGTTTTCGTTTGCAAAGTTAAGGTTCTTTCGTTAACAGCGAAAGCTTTTTGC
>JAUXUF010000167.1 GCA_030684645.1 Bacteroidota bacterium
GAATCCCGGTTGATTTCCTCGCCGCATAACCCAGTAACATTTTTGGTTCTCCAGGTGTTATATCAATTTTGACAACAGATGCCCTAAATCCTTTTTCAGATCCTTGTCCGAAAGATGCCTTAACAGTAATTATTGTCAGACATAAGAGCAGAAGTTTAAATCCTTTGAAGGGCATAATTTTATAATATTTTAGTTTAATGAGCGATTTTTTGCTTAAAGTTTGCGCAAAAATGCCAACAGATCTGCCATTTCCTGCTTGTTGATCTTTTTTTCCAATCCGGAAGGCATTGCAGAAATTTCCATGCTTTTTATTTCTTTAATATCCTGCCGGTTGATTGTTTTTTCAAGTTTCCCATTGTTTCTGATCGTTATTGCGGCATTTGTTTCACTTAAAATAATTCCCTGATGTGATTCTCCATTTTTTAGTTCAACATTCCATAGGTCATAACCACTTGATATTGAAATATTTGGATCAAGAATATTAGCCATGATGATTTCGGCAGTCCAGTTATGAATGGTTCCAAGATCAGGTCCAAGTTCAACCCCCATTTTCCCTCTCACCTGGTGACAAATAGCACAGTTCTGTACATAAACATTCTGCCCTTTTGTAGCATCTCCCTTTAGTTCAAGCGCTTCCTGATAAGCTTTATTAACCTTTTTACCATCTTCTTCATTTTTGGTAAACAGTGTTCTGGCTCTGTTCCGCAAGAGGTCATCTTTATTTTGCATGAGCTGAACACTTCTTCCGAAACTAACACTGCTTGCCTGAACCTGATTTTTTTCAATTGCATTTAAAAGCAGATTGATCCTGTCATTATTACCCAGAAATGTACCGATAGCAGCATCCCTTATTTCAGGGGTTAAAACCGCCCATTTCTGTAAAACGTAATCACTAACCACAGTTCCCGGTATTTTGCTCAGGGTTTTTAAAGCAGCCAGCTGAACTATCGGTTGTTCCTGCGGAACGATTAAATTCTTTAACAAAGAACTATATGGGGCAGGG
>JAUXUF010000067.1 GCA_030684645.1 Bacteroidota bacterium
TGTTAGCTTATTCAGATCGGATGAAGCTTCATTTACTTTATCCTTAGAAGGTTCTGTTTGATTCATTGCCAGAATTTGCAGGCGGATATCCATAACAAACGAGAGACTCTCTTCGCCTGTAACATCATATCGGGCCGAAAATTCTTTAGCAATAGTTTCAGGTTTGTACCGCTTTGTAGTTTTTATGAAAACAAACCAGGCAGGTTCCTCTAATTGAATGTACAGGTTGCTGTTTTGAAACCATACCAAATAAAAACTTCCAATCTTTTTTTTAATATAAGGAATTGCTACCATTGTAATTCTCCTTTTGTTTGCTACACTTGATACAGTAATGTCACCTATCGTTTTTAAGCCACGTATGGAAGTGAGAAATAAAATATTGAACCTTTTCCTTCTTCACTTTCAACCCAGATTTTACCGCCAAGCATTTCCACATAAACCTTTGTAATTGACAAACCTAATCCGACCCCCTGATAAGCCTTTTTATTGAAAATATCTGAATGAAAAAATCGTTCAAATATGGCTTCCTGCCTGCTTTTCGGAATTCCAATACCTGTGTCTTTCACGAAAAATTCCAAGGTACCTGAAGAAACAATTGTGTACCCAAATTCTATCGCACCCAGATTGGTATATTTAATAGCATTTTTGATGAGGTTTGTAAGAATAGTAATTACTTTATCCCTGTCAGTTTTAAGCATGGCTTCTTTTACTGAAATGATGGTTTTAAAGGTAAATTGTAAGCCTTTTTGTTCGACCTCTGGTTTGAAGGAGGAATAGACGTATTCGATTTGCTCATTTATATCCAATTCCACAATTTCAACTGCCATAAGTCCAGCTTCTATTTTTGAAATATCAACCAAATCGTTGATCAGATTGAGCATGCGTTCACCACTTTCATTTAGCAAACGAATATATTCCTGTTGCTGCTCTCCTGTAAGACCTGGTTCTTTCAATAGATTGGCAAAACCTAATATACCATTCATTGGAGTCCGTATTTCGTGCGAGATATTGGAAAGAAATGCAGATTTTAGTTTGTCACTCTCCTGAGCCTTTTCTATCTTTCCAATTGTGGTGATTTTTTCTTTTGCAATCTCCAACTCGTGTTCAAGTTGCTTGCGCTTGTGGTTGTCAATATCTTTTATCGCTTTTAAGAAATACAACTCTTCCCGTAATTCGTTTATCTCTTTTTGAAGTTTTCTATCCGTTTTAGTTTGAATGTCCATAACAAATTATGTATTAATGATGAACTAATTCTTTATGTATGTTCCGGCCTGCATCAGTTAGTTCAAATTTACAGTCAATTCCCGTTGACAATTTAGCGGCACTACTGAGGTTTTCTTTTCTCTCTCTTCGCTCCACCTTTTTTTGATTGAATTAACGAATTCTTTGCCAAATACAATTCCGGTGCCGATTATCCCTCCAAGGAAAAGCGAGACAAACAGGATCATAGGCCGGTTCGGATTCGATCTTTTCGTAGGAACTGAAATAGGTTCAATAACGGTGAAAACCGGGGTATTCTGCTCTACTTTTATTTTAGCCTGTTCAACCTGTTTGGCCAGTTCGAAGTTGATTCCGTAACTCAGATTAAACAGAGCTGTTAACCGCTCCTCTTCTGTTTTGGCAGTAGCTGACGAAACATTTATATTGCGGTCGCGGAATGTGGCTAATTGTTTTTGAATTTCCAGAAAGGATTGCGCTTTTTCATTGTATCTGTTCTGAATATACTTGAGATTGGACTTGGCTTTTATACTTTTGAAATCGGTGATAAATTGCTGTAATAACTCCTGTGCCCGTTGTCCTAATTGTGCTGCCGCCCGGGCCTCGGGCATTTTGGCCGAGAGGGTCAAAAAACCCTCCTTAACGTTAACCTCAAGCGAAAGTAATCCGGACAGTGTCTGGATGGCAGCCAGTTGTTTTGCAGTCAGTTCAAGCGGTTCATTTTTATCCCTGACAACTATCTTCGCTGGTTCTTTCTTTTTAAAAACTTGCATGATGACTCCGGGAAGGCCCAACGTATATTTCAGTAACAGATTTGGTTTTTTGTTTTTTGTATAGTAGTCTATGAAGGTGATCGGTTCACTAAATTGATCAAAGTTGAGTGGCGTTTTTATCAGCTCTAATTGAAAAGGCAGGCTCGATAAAATCTTTGGATAGAGAATCGGTGATACCTCGCCTTTCGATTCATCTCCGCCACTGAATCCTGCCATCTCTGCCAATCCTTTGAGCCCGCTGAGATCTCCAAGACCCACCGTTCCGTATGTTTCTGAAGGAACAACAATCGCAGAGGCAACAAATTCATCGGGCGAGTATATTGCCTTGAGAATACCCAGAATACCGCAAATCAGGATCGATAAAATTATAATTCGTCTGCCTTCCCACAAGGTTAAGGCAAGAGCCAGCAAGTCTATTTCATCGTCGGCAACAGTAGTAGAAGTGTTTATCTTTTCAGGTGTCATTCAAATAAATTATTATTGACATTTGTTATTTTAAAAGATTCATCAAGGTAACCACACCAATGGTAAGGGAGCTCATGCCTGATGCAATAGAGATCCATTTCATGGTATTATCGGTATTTTTCTTTTCCGGTTTTTCCGGAACGATAATCTCGGCTCCCGGGCTTATTACGGGGTTTTTCCGAAAGATAAATCCGGTTGTTGTAGCCGTATTTCCGTTTGGATAGATCACATAAGTTTTGGATTTTCTGGCCATACTGTTATATCCACCGGCCATATTTATATATTGTCTCAAAGAATGCTTCTTTTCGTACGTCAAAGCAAGTGGGTTCATCACGCTGCCCGATACATTAACAGTCTGTAATTCGCGGGGAATATGGATCACATCGTCTGATTGCAGCAAGAGGTCAATACTGCTTCCGGGAGTGGCGAGAATTTTATTCAGTTCAATCCCGACCGGAAACGATTTTTTATTGGTGTAAAAGGTATCAATTAATGTGGAATCCATTTTTTGCAACTGTTTCCTCTTTTCGATCTCAGCACTTGAGCGTTTGTAGGTCCGGCTCAGAGTGGCCCCGCTGGTAAATGCTCCGGGGATCAACCCTCCTGCCCTTTTGATGGCATCGGATATCTTTTCATTTTTATTGGATATGGAATAAGTACCGGCATAAATCACTTCTCCGGTAATGGTAAAAGTTCCCTGATCGCGATATCCCGGCGCCCTGCGGACATAAACATCATCGAATGGCTGGAGTTTAAAGGCAGCATCAGCCGGAGAGAGTTTCAAATCCCGTGTTAGGGAAAACTGAAAGATCTCATTCATTTTATCGTTCACTTTAGCGGCCTGATCGTAGCTTAACCTGCGGGTCACCTCTACCACCGAAAGATCGGCTTCTTCGCGGAATCCTCCTGCTTTGAAGATCAGATCACCCAGGGTCATGTTCTCCTCGTATTCAACTTTCTTCGGTTCCATCACCTCACCTATGATATTCACTTTCCGTTCTTCCCGCATCTCGAAGATGGAACGGATCAATACCTTGTCTTCTTTGCGAAGCGCCATATCGGTGCTGCCCGACAGTACCTGGTTCAGATCGAACGAGATGTTTTCAGGCGAGTTGTCCTCTTTGATCCTACTGATCAGTCCACGGTTCATAAAGGCATCTTCGCGCAAACCGTCGGCTTTTTTAATCAGGTCCGAGAGTTTCATTCCGGGAGTGAGTTCAAAGTTTCCGGGATGGAAAACGGCCCCGGCAATGGCCACCCTGTTGCTGAAACGGTTCAGAATACTATCAACTTTGACAAAATCGCCATTTTGTAATGGAAACCTGACAAAATCGGCCTCAACGACGGCACGCACTTCGCGCTCCCTGTCGTTATTTCGTAAAACAGATAAGGTATGGGTGTAGGCTTTATCACCAAAACCACCGGCAAACCTAATCAGGTCACTGATCGTTTCACCCTTTTTGATTTCAAAAATCCCTTTTCGTTTGATCTCCCCGTCAATCTCGACGCGTGTGGTATAGTTGGGAACAAAGAGAATATCCTGTTCACGGAGTTGCACGTTGGCTGCAGGGTCGGCATTGATTAAAAAATCATAGACGTCAATTGTTTTAACGATTACCCCGTCGCGGATCAGCTTTATTTCGCGGAACGATCCGTTTTCGTTGGGACCACCGGAGAGGTAAAAGGCATTAAAAGCAGAAGCTGTTGCTGGGAGGGTATAGGTTCCCGGGGCATTGATTTCACCGATGACATTGATTTTGATTGAACGGACGCCCTCGAGGCTCACCTCGGCCCAGGTGTTTGGATATGTACCAGCCATGCCGCTATATACGGCCATCAGCCTGCTTTTTATCAGTGACTGTCCTTTTTCGAAAGAAAGGCCTGCTAGATAAATGGGGCCTACATTAGGAATGATAATCGACCCGCTCATATCAATAGTAAACTGATATTTCGATTGCGAGGCGCCCCACACATTAATGGAAAGTTGATCGCCGATACCGAGGGTATAGTTTGGTGGTATGGGGATATTAACCGATGGTTCGAAAGAAAGGTCCCGGGAATTAAAGAGCTGGTATCCGAATATTTTTTGTGTTTTTTCAGAGACAAAAACGCGTGCTTTGGGAGAGTTGAAAGTCTGGTTTGTAATATCAGGTGGCAGAACATCAGCATTATTGCCGGAGAAGTTGTTCGTGGGGTTCATCTGCTGTTGCTGAAGCCTGTTCATTAACTGGTCGATCTGGGTCTGAGTGACCCCCTTTGCCTTTGCCAGGGCTATGGCCTGCTCCCGGGTCAGTCCGCGAGACTGAATTTCCTGCATAATCCGTTGTATCTGTGAATCGCTCAGGCTATTCACATTTACGGTTGCAGGGTTAACGGTGCTTTGGCCAAACGCTTTTTGTTCTGATAACAAGAGAAACATCAAAAGCACAGGAAGTAAATAGTAAAATCTCATGAGAAAATAACTTTGTTAATAAATTGAACAGGTGATCCAATGAAGAATGCTGAGATTGCTCCCAGCATTCCAAAACTTATTTTTTGTAAAAAAAAGTGAATCAATCCGAAAATGATTGGCTCTATGACGGATACTGTGGGTGAAAAATTACGAGCGTTTATCATTTTAAAATTACGATTGAATTGAGGTTTTTATTTCCGGGAAAATAGAATCCTAAACTCACCCCCCTGCCTCGCCGGCAGGCAGGGAAGTCCGCCCGCGGCCTTCCCCCCTAAGCTTGATCGAATTACTCTAAAACCAGTTTGTAGGTTTTGGGCGACTTCCGATCAATCCTGATGAAATATGATCCGGCAGGATTGCCTTTGAGATTCAGATACTCAACCTTATTATCCGCTATCGATTTACTGATTATTTTCCCTAAGATATTATAAACGGTTATCCAGGTTCCGGCTTCAGGAGTATTGCTGAATTTCAACTGAACATTTCCACTGGTTGGATTCGGGTAAACCTGAACATCAGTATCATCACTGAGCAGGTTAATTCCGGTTGGCAGTTTAACCTCAACTCCAAATGTTGACTGGACTTCTTTTCCATTTGAACTTGCGATAATTGTAATTTCAGCAATCCCAGTGTTTAGAGTTGAAAAGCTTAATGTCAGAATGGAATTTGTAATTATTGCTGTTACGACCTGAACATTTGAATTTGAACTTACCGAATAGCTTAACACATCGCTGACATCATCATCAGCAAATACCGTTTTCAGATCAATCAGCAGAACGGGAGCGCCTTTGTCAACCAGCACATCTTTTATTGGATCTTTTACATAGGGGGCCTTATCTACATTCGCAACAGTGATAACAACCATGTCAGCAGGTGAATCCACCGTGCCGTTGTTAACCACCAGCGTAAAAGTATAACTCGTATTTACCGTAACTTCAGGAGCAATAAACGTGGGTTTTGCAACGGTTGTTGAGCT
>JAUXUF010000179.1 GCA_030684645.1 Bacteroidota bacterium
GTCCGCAACCCTTGGCTACGACTTGCTCAAAGTAAACTTCTGATGCCATAGTTAATGATCTTTAGAGTGAATACCTTCAGCAAAGGTAGCTCCATTTTCATCATCTTTGGCGAACGAAGTCGGTCATGAGGGTTTCATATTGAAATTTATTACATTGAATTGCCTCACGAAACTACTCAAAAAAACACATCTGTCTGATTCATTAACATCTCATTAACAAAAGTTTGCTGGCATTAACAGCAATTCAAAAAAAGGTTTTTTAGTTTTGCGATTATAGTATAGCCTGATTAATTAAATTTGAATCCTGTATTTCATCACCCTTGAAATAGTTACCACTTAAAATAACATACAAGTATGAAAAAAAGTATTTTATTATTGTTGGCCATTGTTCTATGTTTACCCGTTGTAAACTTTGCGCAGGCTGCAAAATCGCGAATTGCGTTTGAAAAACTGCAACACAATTTTGGGACTTTTAAAGAAGAACTTGGAGCTCAAAGCGTTTCATTCAGTTTCAAAAACAACGGAGCAGTTCCGTTAATCCTGAACAATGTGCAGGCTTCGTGTGGTTGTACTACCCCCGAATGGACACGCGAACCCGTAGCTCCCGGAGCTAAAGGAGTGATCAAAGTCAGCTACGATCCCAGAAACCGTCCCGGAGTATTCAACAAAACCATCCGTGTTAGCTCAAATGCCGAAAACGCTGATGTAATACTAACTATTTTAGGCGAAGTAACTCCCAGAGCCAGGACCATCGAAGAAGATTATCCCAACGAAATAGGTCCCCTGCGTGCTAAAACAAACCATGTAGCTTTTCCTCAGATTAAGGAAAATGAGGTAAAAAAAGACAGCGTCGAAATTATCAACAATTCTGACCAGCCCGTTCAGTTAAGTTTTAAGACGCCTCCTCCTCACCTGACTGCTACCATTAAACCAGCCAAGCTTGCCCCAAAACAAAAAGGATACATCGTGGTAACTTTTGATGCTTCAAAAATCAAAGCCTATGGTTTTGTAATGCACCGCATGTATTTGAACATTGATGGTCAGGATGACTACAAAAATTCGATAGCAGTGAGTACAACACTCGAAGAAGATTTCTCGAAGCTGACAGCTGACCAGTTAAAGAATGCACCGATCGTAACCTATGATATGGAATCTTTTGATTTTGGCGACATTAAACCAAACACGAAAAATGAGCACACCTTTAGCTTGAAAAATACCGGTAAAATGGATTTAATTATCCGGGACGTAAAAAGCTCCTGTGGTTGTACCGCTGTTTCTCCATCAAAAAATGTTGTTTCATCAGGAGAAAGTGTTCCGTTGAAAGTAGTGTTTGATTCAACTGGTAAAAGTGGACGCCAAAACAAAACAATTACTGTGATCACCAACGATCCTAAAAATCCGACCAATATTTTAAGAATCGCATCCAATATTTTGGCCCAATAACCTTAATTTTAATGGATTGAAAATAAGCCGCTTCAAATTTCTGATGCGGCTTATTTTTTAATCCGGACTCAGCTATCTTCAAAATATTTTTGTCAGGTAACACTCAATATCCCCGGTTGATTCTTACATTCGCATTAAATTAGGAACATGATTGGAGATCAATCCCATTACCACATCGAAAATGACCCCGAATACTCGGGGTTAAATGTCAATCAGGGCATTGAACCGTTGCCATCGGTTAATGCTGATTCGGTAAAACGGTTTTTGAAGAACAAGAAAAATCGTTCATTATCCATTCAGCAATATGTCGATGGAATCCTGAATGGTGATATTACCCTGTTAAGTCAGGCCGTTACTTTAGTCGAAAGTTCAAAACCCGAACATCAGGAGATTGCCCAGGACATCATTGTCAAATGCCTGCCATTCAGCGGAAATTCAGTTCGGATTGGTATTACAGGCGTTCCCGGAGTAGGCAAAAGCACCTTTATAGAGGCTATGGGAAAACACATAACCTCGCAAGGGAAAAAGCTGGCTGTTCTAGCTATTGATCCGAGCAGCGAGCGCACCAAAGGAAGTATTTTGGGAGACAAAACCCGAATGGAGGATCTTTCAACCGATCCGAATGCTTATATCCGCCCTTCCCCGGCAGCAGGTTCGTTGGGTGGAGTTGCCCGTAAAACACGAGAAACCATTATCTTGTGCGAAGCTGCAGGTTTTAACCACATCTTTATTGAAACCGTTGGTGTTGGACAAAGCGAAACAGCAGTACATTCGATGGTTGATTTTTTCCTTTTGCTGATGCTTTCAGGCGCCGGTGACGAATTGCAGGGAATTAAAAGGGGAATTATGGAAATGGCCGATGCGATAACCATTAACAAAGCCGATGGGAACAACATGGAGAAGGCCGCATTAGCCCGTATTCAATATCTGAACGCGTTGCACTTGTTTCCCGCAACCGAATCGGGATGGAAACCTAAAGTACTTACTTGTTCAGCCTACCTGAAAACCGGGATCAGCGAAATCTGGGATACCATTAATGAATACCTTGTTCTTGTAAAAAGCAATGCCTATTTTCAGCATCGGAGAAATGAGCAATCGAAATTCTGGATGTACGAAACCATAAACGAGCATCTCCGGAATAACTTTTATCAGAACGAACAGATCAAAAAGCTGATGGTAGAATCGGAGAGAAAAGTGATGAAAGAAGAAATTTCATCGTTTGTAGCAGCGAAAAAAATACTCGACTTGTATGACCAAATCAGGAAAAACAATTAACCAAAATAAAAAAATCACAGTAATGAAAAAATTTATTGCAATTTTAGTACTTGCCCTGGCTATCGTTTCGTGTCAACCGGCAAAAAATGATTTTTCCATCAAAGGATCAATTGCCGGTGTTGAAACCGGCAAAGTTTATCTTCAAAAGCTGGTTGACGGACAACCACAAAGTTTGGATACCGCCGATGTTATTGGTGGCAAATTTTCGTTTAAGGGCAAAATGGAAATCCCGGATATCAGGTATCTCCGCCTGAATGAGCAAGACTATTTTGCCCAGTTCTTTCTCGACAATGCCAACATTAACGTGAAAGCCAATAAAGACAGCCTTCGCAGCACCAAAATTACCGGTTCACCTACGCAGGATGTTTTTCAGATTTACATCAGCGAAATGGAAAAGTTGAACAAAGAGATCATATCGCTTCAGGGAAAATATCGAACTGCCATGTCAACCGGAAATACCAGTGAGGCAGATAAAGCTGAAATTGACTATAAGGCTATGCTTGATAATAACAAGGTTTACGCAAAGAATTTTGTTAAAGAACATTCCAATTCAGTAGTCGCAGCCTATATAGCTTTAGTTCAGCTATCCAACCAACTTGATGGCGCCGAGTTGGATTCGATTGCCAGCAAATTTGCCCCTGAAATCAGCAAGTCAGAATATGTGGTCAAATTAAAAGAAATTGTGGAGGAACAAAATAGGACATCTGTTGGTACTGTTGCTCCTGATTTTACGATGAATGACCCCGAAGGAAAGCCGGTACAATTATCATCCTTCCGCGGTAAGGTTGTACTGATCGATTTTTGGGCCGCCTGGTGCGCACCTTGCCGTCAGGAAAATCCAAATGTCGTAAAAGCCTACCAGCAATTCCACAGTAAAGGATTTGAAATCATTGGCGTTTCGCTCGACCGGGCCAAAGAAGACTGGGTCAAAGCTATTCAGGATGATCATCTTACCTGGACACAAGTTTCAGATCTGCAATACTTTCAGAATGCAGTTGCCCGCTTGTATGGCGTAAATTCTATTCCTCAATCTTTCCTGCTCGATAAGGATGGGAAAATTATAGCAAAAGGCTTGAGGGGCGAACAACTGACGAAAAAACTGGCGGAATTGTTCCCGAATTAGAACAAGGCAAAAGTAAATTTGAATATTCATATCAAAGGGTTGTACTTCGCTACACCCTTTGCTGTTACAGGCCGTCCCTTCAGGACTTTGACAATAAAAGCTTGCAGGTTATCGGGACAAGGGGCAAAGCCCCGAAATGTAAAAGCATAGGACAAAATGAAATGGAGTCCTATGACTATCATTTGTGCTGAGAGCATGAGTAGCATGAGTGCGAAAACCGTCCGTGAGAAAACGGTGTTTAAAAAGAACTCTTTGTATCGGACGGAATAGAAATGGACAATACCTCGAAGTTCAATATTTTTTATCGGCAAAAGTCGCTTAAAAGCGGCTTTTGCTATTCTGTTAAGTCTTGAAATATTGTTTCATGTAAAACTTTTCATCCTTCCGGAGTGTTATTATGCTGTTTGAATAAAAACTAAAAAACCGAATATAATGAGTTACGATTTATTAGTAGTAGGCAGTGGTCCGGGAGGATATGTAGCTGCCATCAGGGCCGCTCAGTTAGGCCTGAATGTCGGGGTTGTTGAAAAAGAAAACCTGGGTGGCATCTGCCTCAACTGGGGTTGTATCCCAACAAAATCGCTCCTGAAAAGTGCACAGGCCCTGGAATATGCCAAACATGCTGCCGATTATGGCGTTTCAATTTCCGGAGAAATTAAACCCGATTTTGAAGCCATGGTCAAACGAAGCAGAGGTGTAGCTGAAGGAATGAGCAAGGGAATTCAGTTTCTCTTTACCAAAAATAAAATAGAGGTGATTAATGGCTTCGGACGGTTAATTGATAAAAATACCGTCGAAGTGACTGATGAAACCGGAAATAGAGCTTTGCATCCAGCCAAAAACATCATCTTGGCCACAGGCGCCCGATCGCGCGAGTTGCCCAATCTGGAGCAGGACGGCGAAAAAATAATCGGCTACCGCGAGGCAATGACTCTTCCCAAACAGCCGAAATCAATGGTGGTGGTTGGTTCGGGTGCAATCGGGAGCGAATTCGCCTATTTCTACCAAAGTATCGGCACTGATGTAACCCTGGTGGAATATTTGCCCAACGTGGTTCCAAACGAGGACGAGGAAGTCTCAAAAGTGCTCGAACGTTCGTTCAAAAAAATGAAAATGAAGGTTTTCACCAATGCTTCGGTCGAATCGGTTGATACCTCAGGCCCATTTTGCAAGGTTACGGTTAAAACTAAAAAAGGCGAAGAAATTATTGAGGCTGAAATTGTTCTGTCAGCCGTAGGAATTGCCCCGAACATCGAAAACATCGGTCTGGAAGATTTGGGGATTGTTCTTGAAGGAGGAAAAGTAAAGGTGAACGAGTTTTACCAAACCAATGTGGATTCTGTTTTTGCCATTGGCGATATCATTGCCGGACCTGCACTGGCTCATGTTGCATCGGCTGAAGGAATTCTGTGTGTTGAAAAAATTGCAGGTTTAAATCCGCATCCGATTGATTATTCAACCATACCGGGCTGCACCTATACCAATCCTGAAATTTCTTCGGTTGGACTGACCGAACAAAAAGCCAGAGAAGCCGGTTACGAAATTAAGGTAGGCAAATTCCCATTCTCGGCTAGTGGGAAAGCAAGCGCTTCGGGCCAGAAAGAAGGTTTTGTAAAACTTATTTTCGATGCCAAATACGGAGAATTACTCGGAGCCCACCTGATTGGAGCAAATGTGACCGAGATGATTGCCGAACTGGTTGTAGCCAAAAAACTGGAAATTACAGGTCATGAACTGATCAAATCCATCCATCCGCACCCAACTATGAGCGAAGCTATTATGGAAGCGGCGGCAGCTGCCTACGACGAAGTCATTCATCTTTAACAAGATATGCAGATACAAAAGATTATATTTTCACCTTTTATCACATTAACCCGGTTGTAATCAACCGGGTTTTGTTTTATTAGAACATTAAGGCCATTTGTTCATTTATTTTCATTTTGTTGATTTTCAAGTATATTATTTTTGGAAGTCATAAATATTTATATTTTTGTTACAGTTAAATCTTTAAAAAACCACTATGAAGAAAATTGCTGTCTTAATTACCGGGACTTTTTTGTTGATGAACACTGCCTTTGCAGGTGGAATTTTAACAAATACCAACCAAAGTGCGCAATTTGCACGGATCCTCTCTCGTAATGCTTCCACCGATCTGGATGCAGTGTATTTTAACCCTGCCGGATTGACTCAACTGGAAAACGGATTTTATTTTGGACTCCACAACCAAACGATCTCCCAAACGAAAACGATTAGCAGTGAATTCCCGCTTAAATACAGCGAATATATTGGAAAAGTAAGCGCACCGGTTTTTCCGACTGCCTTTGCTGTTTACAAACTCGACAACTGGGCTTTCTCAGCCGGGTTCGGACCCAATGGTGGTGGTGGTAGCGCCAAATATGACAAGGGGCTTCCTTCTTTCGAAAAACAAATAGCACGTCTTGTACCTGCTTTGTCTGGATTATCAGCTCTGGGATATCCTGTTGCTGATTATGGAGTAGATATTTCGTTCGAAGGTACATCCGTATTCTGGGGAATACAGCTTGGTGCAACCTACAAAATCAACGACATTTTATCGGTTTATGGTGGTGCACGTTATATGCCTTCCACAAATACATACAATGGCTACATTAAAAACATTCAACTTGGACCAAAAGGAGCATTGGTAAATGGCAAAACCTACCTGATGGGCGCTGCAACTGTTGCAACAGCCAAAGCACAGGCAACTGCTGCCGGAGCTGCCAGCTTACAACCACTTGTAGCAGCCGGAGCCGGAGGTTATACCCTCGCTCAGGTAGAAGGCGCCGGTTATATTACTGCCGCACAGAGGGCACAAATTGAAGGAGGATTACTACAGCTCGGGGTGACACAAACACAAATTAATGTAATGCCTATTACTGCAGCCCAATCAACCTATTCAACTGCTTCTGCTACTCTTTCTGCTACAGCAAGTCAACTGAATGCCAACAGTGCAGGTCTGGCCGATAAGAATGTTGATACCAAACAAACAGGAACCGGAATTACTCCAATTATCGGATTTGACATCAAGCTTGACAAGCTGAACATTGGTCTGAAATACGAACATAAAACTACGCTGAAACTGACCAATGCCACCACCGTTGACGATACCGGACTGTTCCCCCACAAAGGCACCTCAAACAGTGATCTTCCGGCCATAATTGCCGGTGGAGCCGACTATAAAATCCTCAGTAACTTAAAAATTTCAGGTTCATTCGATATTTACCTGGATAAAAATGTAAACTGGGGTAAAAATATTTATTTGCAGAACCGGACCATCGACAAAAACTATGTGGAACTGGCTTTGGGATTGGAGTACAATTTAAATGACAAGTTTGCCATCAGCGCTGGCTACCTGAATTCAAATACCGGCGTCAGCGAGCAATACCAGAGCGATTTCAGTTACAGCAACGATTCTTATACTGCTGGACTAGGATTTCAATGGAACCTGAATAAAAAATTAGTGCTGGATGCAGGTATGATGTTGACAACCTATAAAGACGCAAACAAATCCTTTACTGAACCAGCCCCATTTGGCACCTATTCCGAAACCTACGGAAAAGACACGTTCACCTTTGCTTTTGGACTTGGCTACAAGATTTTCTAGATTCAAGTAAAAAGTAAAAAGGCAAAAACGCTGAATAGAAGTAATACATCTTAAATTACATTCTTCAGTGAAATTGACTACACATTCAAAAGGTGCTTATTGATCGCAATAAGCACCTTTTTTGTTTGCCGGAAAACATCCTCTATATATTCCAACTTCGATTGTATAGCGCTGAAGATTGATCTATCTTTGTTGCCTGAATAAATTCCCTGGATACCAAAATTTAGATAATGGAACTTAAAAATTACACCTACCTGCTCTTGTTGCTTTTTACAATCGCCGGGCCTTTGGTCATGAGTTTCGAAAAGCAGATTCAGTATTACCGGAAGCTGAAATATATCCTTCCGGCTATTCTGATTACCGCAGCCTTTTTCCTGATTTGGGACATCCGGTTTACAGAAGCAAATATCTGGAGTTTTAATTTCGAAAATACAATCGGGATCGTTTATAAAGGTTTGCCGCTGGAAGAATGGCTCTTCTTCATTGTCATCCCTTATGCGTGTATATTCATTTATGAAGTGACCAAAGTCTATTTAAAAAAATACGAATACCCGAATGTTTTTGTGGCTTTCAGCTTGCTTCTGATTGTCGCATTTGCTATGATCAGCTATTTTTTCAGGCACCAGGCATACACATTTCTGACTTTCCTCTTTTCAGCGGTTTTTCTCACCTACACAGTCTTCCGGAACAGGTTCAAACCACACATGACCAAATTCTACTTCGCCTATTTCATTTCGATCGTACCGTTTGCGTTGGTTAACGGATTGCTCAATTCGCTGGATGTTTTTGTCTGTAACAAAACCCAGATACTGAACATCAAGATATTGAACTTTCCTGTCGAAGATTTTGGCTATTTATTCCTGATGCTTCTGATGGTGACCACCATTTATGAGACTCTGAAGGAAAGCAAATATTATTAGCGATATATCATTTGATGAAGAAATTAAAGATTGAAATACAGGTTATCCTTTTAACATTCTGCATCGCGGTTGCAGTGATTGTTTCAGGGTATCTGGCTTATCAAAGCCTTTCTGAAATTGTTGAAACCATCCACAAGGAAGCACGTCCCGATCTCAAATTACTCCTGATTAAGGATATTGCATCCGATTTAAATGAAGTCGAAAATACAATCCGCCTTTACAGTCTGACCGGAGACACATCGTTCCTTCATCCGTACCGGCAACTTGATGCCGCCATTCAGGGAAAGCTAAACACACTGACCGGTTATGCTATTCCCGGTTCAAGTGAAATTATTCATATTGATTCCATTGCGTTACTTGCCAATCGGAAACTGCTGATCTGGGATGAAATCAGGGCACTTCATCACTCGAAAACTAATGCGCACAATACGTTTTCAAGTCTCTATTCCAGAATTGATACTGTCATCATTCAACCCGACACAATCAGGTTTAAACCGGAAGAGCAAAAAGGATTCTTCAAACGGATTTTCAGCAAAAAAGATACAACAACGAGGCAACCTGTTATCATCAATAAAGCCAAAGAAAAGGAAATCCTCAAAAAAGAAATTGCCGGCATTGAACAGCAAATCACCAATCAAACCAAACGATTGCAAACCAAAGAAATGGTTTTGCTCGAACAGAACATTCAGTTAACCAAAACTCTGAACCAACATATTACAAGTCTTGAAAACAGCGAACAAAAACGTCTGGAAACGAAAACACAGGAAGCTGATTCTTTGGCAGCACAAACCTACCGGCGAATGGCCATTTTTACCATTGCAGCCGTAATCCTGTTGATCATTATTCTGATCCTGTTCTTCCGGAACCTCCGGAAAAACAGAACTTACCAGCAAGTGCTGAGAAAAGCAAAAGCTGAAGCCGAAAACCTGGCCAAAGCCAAAGAAATGTTTGTGGCAACGGTCAGCCACGAAATGAGAACGCCGGTAAACGCCATCTACGGGCTGACCGAACAGATGCTTCAGAAAACAAATTCGGATGAAACGACTGCCGATCTGAAAGTTGTGCAAAAATCTGCAGAACACCTGATTGCGCTGGTAAACGACACCCTTGATTTCTCGAAAATCGAATCTCAGAAATTAAAAATTGAGCAAATAGATTTTTTACCTGATGAAATTATTACTGAGGTTCATACCCTGCATAAAGATTCGGCACAAAAAAAGGGCCTTGAATTGATTTTCAACAACAATACTGATAAAAATCTGGTTCTCCAGGGAGATCCGATCAGGCTGAAACAAATCCTGATCAATCTGATTACCAACGCCATTAAATTCACCAACCAGGGGCAAATCACACTGATAGTTTCCGGAGAGGAAACTTCGGAACAAAATTACCTGTTACACATTGAAGTTTCGGACACCGGTATTGGCATTTCAAAAGAAGACCTGCACCTGATTTTTGATGAGTTTGTACAATTGAATACCGATCTCACCCAAAAACAGCGCGGCGCCGGACTGGGACTGTCCATCGTAAAAAAACTGGTTCTTCTCCAAAATGGGAAAATTGATGTCGATAGTTCCTTCGGAAAAGGAACTCGTTTTACATTACAAATACCTTATCAAAAAGGAAATCCGGACAATATGAAAAAACAATCGGTTGAACAGCTGCAAATCCCATCCTGGTTCCGGAAACTCCATTTTCTGATTGTTGATGACGAAGAATTCAACCTTTATCTGATCAAAAACATCCTAAAAAAATGGGGAGTGTCGTTTACCGAGGCGAATAACGGACAGGAAGCCGTTGAACTCGTGGTGAAAAATTCGTATGACTTGGTTCTTATGGACATCCAGATGCCGGTAATGGATGGATTTGAGGCAACCAGACTGATTTTGCAGCATTGTCCATCGTCCAAAATTATTGCCTTGACTGCCACCTCTAAGCCAGCAGATATTCAAAAGATAGAGATGACCGGAATACACGCCTATTTACTGAAGCCATTTGCTGAATCAGCCTTGCTCAATACCATCCTGAAACTACTTCCGGAGAAAAACGAGAAATCCAATCAGGAAACAATTGAAAAGGAAACAACGATCGATCTGGATGAACTGGAACGGATTTCAGGAGGCGACACCGCTTTTTTCAATGAGATGCTGAGAATTTTTATCCGTTCGAGCGAAGAAACATTAGTCAGATTCCAGCAAAATTTTCAAAGCGCAGACTGGAGTGCCATCACTGAAACGGCCCATAAACTTGCAGCCCCGGCGAAACATTTACAAGCAACCACGCTTTACCATCATTTAAAGAAACTTGAAAACACCACTGAAAACAGTAATCTGGAAGAGCTGAAGAAACTGATCGGGGTAATCGAACTGGAAATCAATCGCATCAATTCCATCCTGAAACAAAAACTAGAAGAAGGATAATTTCAAATCAAATATTTTCTCAAAATGAGAATATGATCGTCCATTTCAGCTAAAAACTTACTAACTTGCCGGTACAGATTGAAATTCAAAATAACAAACCGTCGTAAAAATGCCCGAAAAAGCCTTCAAAATATTTGTCGTTGAGGATGATGAATGGTACAACCGCCTGCTCGTTCATACCTTGTCCCTCAATCCCGATTACGAAATACAATCCTTTACCACCGGAAAAGACTGCCTGGCCAATTTATACCAGGAACCGGATGTAATTACCCTGGATTACCGGCTTCCCGACATGAAAGGGTTGGAAGTATTGAAACAGATCAAGGAAATTAACGAAGACATCCAGATCATTCTTATTTCGGAACAAGATGATATTGAGGTGGTGGTCTCGTTATTAAGACTCGGCGCCTTTGATTACATTGTTAAGTCGAAAGACATCCGGGAACGGTTGCTGAATACGGTTAGCAACATCAGGCAGGGTAGCAACCTGAAAAAGGAAATTGTGACCTTGAGGCAGGAGGTCAAAAAGAAATATACTGACCAAGGCACCATCATCGGCAACAGCGCTGCTACGCGGAAAGTATATGAACTGATTGAGAAAGCTACCCGAACCAACATCACAGTAACCATTACCGGAGAAACCGGTACCGGTAAAGAACTGGTGGCCAAAGCGATACATTATAATTCAAACCGTTCGAAACAACCGTTTATCCCCGTTAATGTTGCAGCAATTCCCAGAGAGTTGATTGAAAGTGAACTTTTCGGGCACGAAAAAGGCGCTTTCACAGGGGCAGCTTTCCGCCGGATTGGTAAGTTCGAAGAAGCCAACGGTGGTACATTATTTCTCGACGAAATAGCCGAAATGGAGATTTCCCTTCAGGCAAAATTGCTGCGCGCCCTTCAGGAAAGAGAAATTATCCGGATAGGTAGCAACACACCCGTAAAATTTGATTGCCGGATCATCATTGCAACCAATAAAGATTTGCTGGAAGAAATCAAGAAAGGAAATTTCAGGCAGGACCTCTATTACCGGTTATATGGCCTTCCCATCGAATTACCACCTTTGCGCGAACGTGAAAATGATGTGATTATATTGGCCAGGCACTTTATAAACGTATTCTGCAAGGAGAACAAAATGGCCCCAAAAACTTTAACCCCCGAGGCCTCAACCCGTTTGCTCACCTATTCATTTCCCGGAAATATCCGCGAATTAAAGTCGGTGATCGAACTGGCAGTCACACTGGCCGATCAGGATGAAATATCCGCCGAGTATATTGTTTTGGGCAGAGGGCCGGATTTACTCGATGACTTATTCAGCCAGGAACTCAGCCTCCGGGAATATGATATCCGGATCGTCAGAAAGTTTCTCGACAAATATGATAACAACATCAAACTGGTGGCCGAAAAATTGGATCTTGGAGTGGCAACCATCTACCGGATGTTGAAGGAAGACAATAAAGAATAGAACATCTTCAGTTTATGAAATTTATCAATTAAGGATTATTTTTTTATCATTTTGATAAAACAAGACTTCATCAAAATCCATATATAACTTTAATTAACAGGACTTTAACGCAATGTCTTCATAATGGCACAGGCATTGCTTTGCCTTTTTCTGAAATCGAACAGCACCCATAAAGTGCTGATCCTTAAAACAAATAATTATTTTAACTCTTAATTTTTGAAATCGAAAACAATTTGAAATTAATAAAAGAAAAAAGGAACCAAATCTCGATGGTTCAATCAGAAGGTGGCAAAAACAGAAAACAGGCAATTATTGACGACATCAATCTGTTGAACAACCTGGTAGAAGGAAACCATAAAAAAATTTAACGAACCATTGAACTAAATATTAACCTAAAATTGAAATCATTTGAAACTATACATTAAATACATGGTTAGCAACCGATGCAAAGTAGCAGTTAAAGATGAGTTGAAAAAACTAGGGCTGCACTATATACTGGTTGATCTGGGAGAAGTAGAGATCATGGAAAATCTCTCGGATAAAGCACGGGAGCATGTAAAGGCTGCTTTATTTAGCATCGGATTTGAATTAATGGACGATAAACGTTCGGTGTTGATTGAAAGAATAAAAAATACAATTATTGAAATGATCCATCATTCGAACGAAATAATCAAAACAAATTTTTCCATTTTTTTAAGCGAAAAATTAAACTACGATTATACTTATCTGGCCAATTTATTTTCGGAAGTGCAGGGAATTACAATTGAGCAATTCATCATCTCTCACAAAATTGAAAAAATTAAAGAATTGATTATTTACGGAGAACTAAACATTACCGAAATTGCATGGAAGATGAATTACAGCAGTGTAGCACACCTATCCAACCAATTTAAGAAAATGGCAGGTCTTACACCTTCACATTTTAAACAATTGAAAGAAAAAAGACGAAGCCCGATTGATGAGATTGGAAATAAAATGATGAATTAAAAGGCATAACAGAAGGAATAAAATGGAAAGAACAGAAGCAGGAACAAACTCGATTTCCATTTGTAAATACGATTTCAGATAAAAAATCTGAAACATCATTAATTCAGGAACAGAAACCACCAATTCAACCCGGTGTTACCTGTAAGGCTGCTACGGTTATTTCCGGGCAGCCTTTTTAAATTTTGCACGGACGGTTTTTTTTGATTCTTTCCTACCCGGGGCGCCACTTCCCGAATTCCCGGGATCGTTTGCCCCGGGCTACAAATCCCACAGCCGACGGATCGCCCATACTGGGCTGAACCCCCAATGCGCCAAAGTTAATCGTTTATGGGCTGTATTCTTGATATACTGAGGGTCCCTTATTCAAATTTATCAATTCAGGATTAATCTTTATCATTTTGATAAAATTTGATTCTTTCACTTTTCACACAATGAATTAACAAACAACACTTTAACACATTTTCATTCAATTGGCACAGGCATTGCTATCCCTTATTGCGAAATCAAACAGCGCTAAAGTGTGTGAACCGGATTATTACAAGAAAGAAGTGCTAAAGTGACTGTTTGATCTTTAAAACAATTAAAAATTCATTTACTTAATAGAATATGACATGGAAAACAAAAACAAAACACAGTTAGTGACAATCATTATTGCAGGTTTAATTTTGATTGTCGGAATCGTTGGCGGAGTGTATGTTTATAACCAAAAGGAAGCAGAAATCAAATCCTTGATGGTTGAAAAGACTAACACAAACCAAATGATCCAACAGAAAGATTCGATCATGTATGACATGGAAAGCACTTTTAATGAAATCGAAAGCAATCTGAAGACCATAAAAGAAAAAAGAAATCAAATCGCCATGGTACCATCAGAAGGTGGCAAAAACAGAAAACAGGTAATTATTGACGACATTAAAATGCTGGACAATTTGATGGATGAAAACAATAGAAAAATTGCCGACCTGGAGCAGAAACTAAGAAAATCAGGATTGAACATGAAATCTTATGAAAAAAGACTTCAGAGTTTAACTGCAACTATCGAAAGCCAGAATACTGAAATTGCCGAATTGAAAACGATGATTGAAAACAAAAATATCACTCTGGCAGAGTTGGACTCCAGGATCCAAAACCTGAATTCTGATATGCAAAGACAGTCTGATACCATCAGTTACAAGCAAAAACAGATTGTGGATAAAACGGATAAGCTAAACACAGCTCATTATGCACTTGGAACCTTCAAGGAGCTAAAAAAAGAAGGCATACTTAACCGCGAAGGTGCAATCCTTGGAATTGGCGGAGATAAAGCAATTCAGGGAAATTTTGATCCGAAATATTTTACTGAACTTGACATTCGCAAAACAAAAACAATCCCTTTAAATGCAAGAAAAGCCGTTGTGATTTCAGAACATCCAAGCAGCTCCTATAAGTTGGTTGAAGAAAACGGACAGATAGCTTACCTGCAAATCGAAAACCCGGAAGAATTCTGGAGAATTTCGAAATATGCCGTCATTCAGGTAAAATAATAGAACCTTGTACGATCGCATTTGTTTATACATCAATGAAACATATTACCAAATCCAAATTTATAAATTTAAAATTACAAACATGAAAACAAAAATTTTTCTTTTTACATTAACCGTATTTGTATCGTTAGTGTCAGTTCAATGTTCAAAAGATGAAGGAACACAAAACCCAAACAATGGACAACTCTCGGTTAAAATCACGGATGCCCCTTCGGATGACGCCAATATTCAGGCCACTTTTGTCACAATTGCTGATGTGAAAGTTGATGGACAATCCATGAAAGGCTTTCAAAAACAGACTGTTAGAATTTCTGACCTTCAATCCGGAAAAACCCAGGTATTATTTTCAGGCGACGTTCAGGCTAATACTTACAGCAATATTTCGCTGGTTATGGATTACGAGAAAGATGCATCAGGAAATGCACCCGGCTGTTATGTTTTGGATAAAGCAAATGCCAAACACAACTTAAACGCTTCATCTTCAACAACGGGCGAAATTAAGCTTGATAAAAGTTTCCTGGTTACAGCCAGTGGTTCCAGCAATTTGATTATTGATTTTGACCTAAGAAAATCGATTGTTTACAATGCAAATTCGACTGAATCTCAGAAATACAAGTTTGTTACTGAAGCCGAATTAAAAAGTTCACTGCGCGTGGAAAGTCAGGAAAAGTGTGGCGACATTAAGGGTAAAGCAAGTAACTATTCGAGCAATAGTGATTTGATTGTTTATGCTTATCACAAAGGTCAATATAATGCAAGCACAGAAACCCAGGGACAGGGAAGCAGCAGTGTCACTTTCGCCAAGGCTGTTACCAGTTCAAAAGTAAATACTGACGGAACTTACCAACTTTCATTTTTGAACGAAGGGGACTATGAAATCCATGTGGCCTCTTATAGTAAAGATGCCGCTAGCGGTAAGTTGACCTTCAATGGAATGGCAAATGCAAACAGTATGATATCTGGATTGCTAATGAATAGTATATCGGTTTCAGCTAATGCCAACATCGAATTGAATTTCAATATTTCAATTCTTCCCTAATAATTAAAAGTAATCCTTCTGAAAAAAGGATTGCATGAATACCTGGACAATTTAGTAGGGCTTCGATTAGGCCCGAGAAAGTTGTACTATATATAAAAAGGCTGTCGGGACAAAATTCCTGGCAGCCTTTATTCAAAAACGCTTCCGCAATTTACCGGTATGCAGGTTCGGATGCCTTTGGCTCACCATCAAAAGTCAATTCAATAACATTCAACCAGGGATCTGGTGGAGTTTGCGGCAAATCGTGAAGCCACACCCTGTCGCCTTTTTGTTCGATACGGGCATATTGGCCGGTTGTCAACATGCGTGCAGATTTTACTTTGCTGCCACACCAGGCAAACGGAACAGTTGTACCTGGCCAACGCTGGATCAGAAGATAAACTTTATTTCCAACCCTACTTGTCATTCCCAGGTTTGGAGCAACCACCGGAGAAGGACCTGCACCATATATCGCCTTGCCATTAAGCTTCATCCATTTCCCAATATTTTTGAGTATTTCGGCTTGTTCCGGAGGTATTGTTCCATCTCCATCCGGACTGACATTCAGTAAAAAGTTGCCGCTTTGCGAAGCACATGAAGCAAGCAATCTTAAAATTTCCGCAACAGGCTTGTAATTGCGGTCATTTGGTGCATATCCCCAGGTACGGTTCATGCAAAAGCAAGATTCCCATGGCCTTGACTGAGCGGTAACTGCATTTTCAGGCGTTGCAAAATCACCGGGTAAGCCAGACCTGTCGTTAATGATGATATTGGGTTGAAGCTTCCGGGCCATTTCCAAAAGTTCCTTCGAGCGCCATGCTTCCGGGCCATCCACTGTCAGTCCGTCGAACCACAAAATATCAACCGCTCCATAGTTTGATAGCAATTCACGAATTTGTTCATGCGCCTGATCCGCAAGCATTTTTTGGAGTGAAGCACCAACGGGCGAACCCTGAGGTAAGACTCCGGGAAAATGCCAGTCCTGCAATGAATAATAAAATCCCATCCGCATTCCGGCTGCATGACAGGCATCTGCGAATTCTTTGATCAAATCGCGTTTGGCCCCGGTTTTGGGTGCAGTAAAATCGGATACTTTACTGTCAAACAGGCAAAAACCATCGTGATGCCTGGTGGTCAGTACAACGTATCTCATTCCTGCTTCTTTAGCTTTTGCCACCCATTCTTTTGGATTGTATTTCTGAGGATTGAACTGATCTGCCAGCAAAGCATATTCCGAAAATGGAATGTGTTCCTGATACATCAGCCATTCGCCACGTCCGGGAGCAGAATAGACGCCCCAATGGATAAACATCCCGAATTTGGCCTCTTGCCACCACTGTATTTTGGAATTATTTTGCTCCGGAAGAGTCGCCTTATCCAGGTTTTGAGCAAACGACTTGCTGGTAAATGCAAATAGAACAAATGTCAGTGTCAACAATTTCAATGTAAGCTTCATACTCATAGTTTTAAAGACTGATTATTTTTCTTGAATTATATAAATCCGGGCATTTATGCCTCATTTAAAGATGCTCTTTTGTTTCCTTTTTATCCCTTTGCCTGAATTGACTGGGGTGTTTTCATATATTATTGATAAGCCGGTTCGGATGCCTTCGGTTCACCTTCAAAAGTCAACTCAATGACGTTTAAATAAGGATCGGACGGATATTGAGGCAAATCGTGAAGCCACATCCGGTCGCCTTTTTGTTCGATCCGGGCATACTGACCGGTTGCCAGCAAACAAGCTGATTTTACTTTGCTGCCACACCAGGCAAACGGTACGGTCGAACCCGGCCACCGCTGGATCAGAAGATAAACTTTATCCTTAACTCTGCTAGTCATTCCCAGGTTCGGTGCAACCACAGGTGACGGACCTGCTCCATAAATAGCCTTTCCGTTCACCTGCATCCATTTTCCCATAGCATTCATTATTTCGACTTGTTCAATAGGAATAGCCCCTTCTCCATCAGGACTAACGTTCAATAAGAAATTGCCGCTTTGTGAAGCGCAGGAAGCCAACAAGCGCACAATCTCATGAACAGGCTTGTAATTACGGTCATAACGTGCATAACCCCAGGTCCGGTTCATGGTAAAGCAGGACTCCCATGGTCTGGCTTGTGCCGAAACTACATTTTCAGGAGTGGCAAAATCACCAGGCAATCCAGCCCGATCGTTGATGATGATATTGGGTTGTAGTTTTCGGGCCATTTCGAAAAGTTCTTTTGAACGCCAGCTTTCAGGATCATCCGGGGCTGGTGCATCGAACCATAGAATATCAACTACCCCATAATTGGTAAGCAACTCACGGACCTGCGCGTGGGCCTGTTCCCTAAGCAACTTCATGTTTGAAGGCGAAACCGGGCCTCCTTGTGGCAAGATCCCCGGGAAATGCCAGTCCTGTAAAGAGTAATAAAAACCCATACGCATTCCGGCTTCGTGGCAGGCATCGGCAAATTCTGCAATCAGATCGCGTTTGGCCCCGGTTTTTGGCGCTGTAAAATCGGAGACTTTGCTATCGAACAGACAAAAACCATCGTGATGCCTGGTGGTCAGAACAATATATTTCATACCCGCTTCTTTGGCTTTCGTCACCCACTCTTTCGGATTATACGCTTTCGGATTAAATTGATCGGCAAAGGCAGCATATTCCGAAAACGGGATATGTTCCTGGTACATCTCCCATCCGCCACGCCCTGGAATAGAATAGACGCCCCAATGGATAAACATTCCGAACCTGGCCTCTTGCCACCATTGTATTTTGGAATTATTCTGCTCCGGAAGAGTCGCCTTATCCAGGTTTTGAGCAAAGGACTTGCTGGTGATTGCAAATAGAACAAGTGCTACGGTCAACAATTTCAATGTAAGCTTCATACTCATAATTTTAAATACTGATTATTCTTTCCTGTTTTTTAAAAACTCAATTAGGGCAGCAGGATCATCAGTCTGGATTCCATCTGTTCCCCAATTGATAATCTGCTGCCATTCTTCCGGAGTTCCTTTATTTTCATCGACAAAAACCTTTGCCTGAATTGCATGGGCTGTTTTCACAAAACTTTCATTCAATTGTCCCATATCACTGGCCAGTACTTGCGGATGTACCTGGTTTACCACCTCACCAATATTCTTTTCCTGCCCCGGATCGGGCATTGGCACACATTTGTAGCAAAGGCTTTTGAGCTGTTTTATAATCTCCATGTGGGATGCCGGAATGTACCAGATAATATCCCTTTCCATGTCGTATTTATGAATGATTTGGAGCAATTCAGGAACTAAAGGTTCTTTGAGGTCGAGGTAAATTCCAATCTGGCCGCGGCACAATTGTAATATTTCCTCAATAGTAGGAATTTGGGTATTCTTCCAATCCGGACCAAGTTTCTCACCAATACTCATTTGTTTCAATTCAGCCAAGGTATAATCGCTTACCTTACCTGTTTTCCCGATAACATATTGATCGATAGTCGCATTGTGCACGCTGACTATTCGTCCATCTTTGGTTAACCGGGTATCAATCTCCACGAAGTCGCAACCCAGATCAATTGCTTTTTGAATGGCCGGCAGTGAGTTTTCCGGAATTCCAACATGTGCGCCACGGTGTGCAATAACATACATTTTGCCGTTTCTTGGTTTGGGGAAAAAGTCTTTTGCTTCCATCCGGACTTTTCCATCGGGTGTTTTTGAATTGGCCCATTCAGGAACAGCTTTAAGGGCATCCATGAAATTATGGATCACATCGGTATGACAATCTTCCTGCCACCCGCCTTCGCGGAGCCACGACCATTCGCCGGTCTGATCGCAGACGATGCCATCTTCCCGGATAAAATAGGTCATCCAGCTTAAGTTCCGGAAGGCCATTTCACGATATTGGTCTCCACCGCCAGCAGCATAAAACATGGCAGCAACCGCTCCAAAGGTAGAATTGATGCCACCCCATGCCCGCCGGTCGGTATCTTGTTCGCCAACACAGGTGACTCCACCCGGACGTTCCATTCCAAAATTGCGGACTGCGAACTGGATGCACTGCTCCGCATGCTCTTTCCATTGTGGATCTATCGTATCCCGCTTTTCGATCAGGTAACGGGCCATGTTCAACGGTGCCCAGGCGTTTCGGTTATCCTCCTTTGGCATATCTTCAAAAAACTGAATCCACAGGCATTTATCCTTGTCATCAGGAGCCTTAAACTGGAACCCGGTGATCCAGCTCCACAACGCTTCACGCGATTTTTTAAATTCAGGATAACCCATCGCAATCAATCCATCGAACAGGCGCAGATTATAAACCATGTTTCCACTGCGTTCGCCCCAGTATTTACCGGTACTGGCATCCACCCGAAACGGCCATGGAGAATGCAAGGCATCCCCCTTTCGCATATTCCTGACCAAGATCCGTGCATTGTGAATGGCCTGATCGAAGTAGCTTTTTTCTTTGGTCACTTTATACAATTCCAGAAGTGCAAATCCGGCCAAACCACCTTTATCCGGTTCTATTACATCCTTCCCGTAATTGGCATCGCCCTGGGAGCTTTGTTTCAATGGAAAATCTGTATTGATGCCTGTTGACCGGGTAAAATTCGGATAAACCCCAGAATCCGGAGTATTGGCTTCTTTTACCAGGTAGTCGCCCATCTTTTTGGCAACCTCCATAACTTTCGGATTTGATTTTCCTTGATATTCCCAGTATTTCAGGTACGAAATAATACCCATTCCATTTTGGGTTGCCGGAATAAAATCGTTCCGGTAGGCCTGGTATTTCTCGTCCATAAAAGTGATATACACATACGATGGATAGCCATGTTCATTTACCGGAGCTCGTAAATACCAGTTCATTTCCCTTTCAAGGGCATTGTTCCAGGTAGTCCAGGGCACCAGCTTTGGATCCTTTCTATTGTCATCATAAACGGCATCGTGCCAGCCGATTTTTGCGGGCATATAATGATAATCGGGTTGGGCAATTAATTCATTTTGCCGTACAAACAGCATAGACGCAATCATAAAAAAGCTGCGCAAATAATTACTGCCGGGAATTTTCATATTTCTGTATTATTGTTAGTGACTAAATGAAACAGGCGATGCCCCTTTGCCTTTCAGGTTCCGGACAACTTCCACTGCCTGAACAAAGGCTTCACTATTCTCTGTTGAATTTCCTTTAGAGAAAGGCAAGCCTTTGAAGCGAATTTGAATGATACCGTTGCGCGGAACAATATTTTTAAAGACCAGATCTACTGCTTTGTTCTTACCTTTTGCCGTAGCAATTACATCAAAGTTATGCACAACGGTATCTTCATTGATACTAATATCAAAGCCATTCGGGTATTGAATGGTATCCCGGGTAGCGGCAAACTTCAGTCGTACTCCATATTCCCCAGGTCCTACGGTGACATTCACCCAAAAATCACGGGCATGATACCCGTAGCGATACAACTCCGGATCGGAAGCGCCTGTAATCATATTTGGGGTTTCCTTCATCCAACATTCCGCAACATTGTCTCCCCTTACCGAGGTGAGACGCGTAACCACTTCCGTGCCCGGTCTCCACAGATGGCCATGAGTATCCTTGTAATCCTGCTGTTTTGTGTAACCAAAAATCATACGTTGCGGTCCGGTGGGGCCCGTTCCTGATGGAAAATTATAACTATCAGACGCTGATGAAAAATGGATGGCATCTATATTAATCCGGCTACCTTGTGCATAGGGATTGCAAGCCCCCCGCGCAACAATCTTCAACGTATGTTCTCCAGGTTCAAGGCCATTTTTGTAATAAAGTATTTGCTGTCCGCGTGAAGAAGGGTTCCAGAAATCAATATATACAATTTGCTTCATACCGTCAATAAATACATCTGCCTGTCCGCCAAATTGATCAGCACGGCCAATTACCCGAATTTGATTGCCCTGAAATACGGCGGTAACCGATGCATCTTTGGTGTCTGTCAAATGGATAGAGCCCGACATGGAAGAAGCTTCTTTTTCCTGCGTCCACGCACCTTCATAGTGCAAATCACTATTCTTAAGCGTTGTTTGCGGATCAGGTCCGGACACAATTATTTTTTTGCGGCCATCGTGACGTATCCGGACAATGGCATCGCCATTAGGAAGTTTTTTGACGACATAACCATTGCTTTTTAAGTTACGCCGAAGAGATAGCTTCCCTCCATCGGCGGAGATTTTCGCTGGCACATAAGAAAGACGTAAGACATCAACTGTTTCGGGAGGCGAGCTGAAGGTAGAGTAAGTAATAATACCATTACCATAAACGATTGAATCAACCACTGCATTGGTTCGGACAAGATGATTTTCGCGGCTTGCGCCTAATTCTTCGGGTAACCACCCGATTGCTTGCTGCACCCACAGCAATGGCCAGGGGTGCGCAATATTTAACCACCCCGAATTGACGAGAACACCACCATCAATATTATCTTCACTTACTCCGGTTTCATGCACGTCGTAGGTTTGTAAAATCATCTGACGATAAGCAAGTTCCCGCATCCAGGCATCATCTGCCACTTCGCCGTATTGTGCCATTACTGCTCCATCCATCAATGGCGCATACCATAACGAACGGCCACAACAGCTACTCGATTCCGGGTAAGCCCATGCTCCGCTGAACACATCTCCGCCGGATACTGTAAAAGCACTGCTGTGATTGAGAAATAGCGTCAGAATATTACGGGCATCATTGCGCCAGTTTGGAAACCGCTCTTTGTTCTTGATGAGATAACTGGCTACATCGGCAGTTGTCGAGCAATTTTGCGTCTCATTTAGCCAATCCCAGAAAAAATGGGCCCATGTATTATCGACCGTCCATCGTGGAAGCAATTGATCACGCAGATACCGGATACCTGCATCGCGTGCTGTAACAATTTCCTGGTTTTTGCCAGAGTATCCCAGCCGGATTAATTCATCCAGGAAGGACAAGATCATCGTAACACCTCCTGTTTGCAGATTGCTCCTTGGATCGCCTTTGTAGCGGGCACCCACAGAAACGGCATAACGGTGCCACGGGGCCGAGTCCGGATTCAGGTTGCATTTTTCAGCAAATAAGTCGCCCCAATGTTTGGCAGCGTCCAACCATCGTTGATTTTTATTGACCTGATATCCCCGAAGGAGCGCTTCACCCATTCCGGCAGAAATGTCAAGTTGAATCATTCCGTCCGGATTAGCTCTTCCGTATGCCTTACCTTTTGTTGGTACACTAATGGGGAAGTTTGGCCAGGAATGATCTGCAGGTGTCAAACAATAATCGAGCAGATAGTTTCCCATATAAGTGAAGTGAGCAATAGCTGCGGGGTCGCCGGAGTAACGGTAATAATCAACCATACCTCTGAGCACACTCGTGGAACGTTGCCCAAGATCGCCGTTGCCCCAATCAGCAGGGCCTTTTGGTGTGATTTTGCCCTCGGATGAAATCTCCCAATTGCTTGTAAACAAATAATCCGGAGCCAAAATCACCGCGTTTTCAAGGGTCGTCCAAGGATATCGCTTCAATGTTTCTGCGGCAATCCGGATGCGATAATCGCATTGTCCATTCGGTTGATGATACCAGGGGGCAATCACTCCATAGCGATCTAAAACAGCGTCATGTCCATAATAATGTGTAAGTTTTGATGCGGCTGGCTCCGAATGTTCCGGGGATTTCTGGGAATAGCCAACCAACTGTAATCCAATGACCAAGACTAAGATCCCGAGGCAGACTGAATAGGGAATCATTCGCCTTGTAAGGGTACTCGCGCTGTTGGACTTGAGTAACCCGTTTTTCTTATCGTACTCTGGTGTATGCATCATCTGGTTGTTTTTCTGGTTATTGTATGAAATAAAGTTGATAGATTATTTTCTATTGAATGCTCGTTTATTTGAAACGTTTGCTCAATGCGCATTTTTAATCATCCGGTGAAATGCATCTGTTTTCTCCAGAAAATCCGTATCCATCCAATTAATCACCTTCTCCCGCTCAACAATACGACTGAACTTTTCATAGGTCCCATCCTCACGGGCCAGAACCGGTGTGCGAATACATTTCATATACAGAATTCCAATGGAGGCGAGCTCAACCCTGCGGATCAGTTCATCGCTGTTTGCCACCTTCTCAGCCTTTTCAAACAAATCGAGGGCTTTATTTAAAAAATCATTGGTAAACAAGGTGTTTTCCACTGACATATTGATGGTCACATGAACATCTTTGGTTACCAGGCCCTGAACCAAATCAAAGTATTGCCTGATATACATGCCGGAATGACCATAATAACCGTACATAAAATCGTTCAGCAACTCTTCATAATTGAGATCCGGATTCCACAATAATTTGGCAAACACATAAGCCCGAAGTTCAGCAAATTCACCACCATCCGACTGAAAATCCGCCTCTTCCATTATTCCAATGGCATTGTTTTTTTGAAAGTCTTTAATATTTGGCTGCAGGACGTTGAAGTTAGGGAACGGGGAAAGATAATCAGCGAAACTCACTGCATAGTCCCAAATGTACATATTCGGAGCAATAGATCCCCACTCTTCCAGATCTTTGATAAATGACGCATTTTGGGGACATGAATGAAGGTCATGTGAAAAGCAACATTCAATGCTGCACAATCTTACGACCACATTTTTTCGGGGATGTATGGTTTTAGGCGGTTTACGGGTATAGACATACGCTAAAGTTCCGATGTACTTATCCGGAAACTCCTTCTCAATCGCAGCTGCTACCTGGTTGACAAACCAAATCATTAAGCCCGATTCGCTCCCTTCTGCTTCTGATATGGCCTTACATTGATCACAGGTACAGTATCCCAGGCAGTCGTTTTGGGAGACATCGTAAATCAGGTATTGTGGATTGCTCCTGATTATTTCTTTAATATTTTCTATGGCAATGCGCAGTACGTCGGGATTTGTCAGGCACAACTGTGCATGATCGTGCGTGCGTTTTCCATCGATTAAGCTATAATATTCAGGGTGAGTCTCAAAATAGGTGTCAGGAGGCACCAATCCATAAAAGGTGTGCACACCCCAATAGCCTTCAACACCTCCATGCTGATCCCGGTTGCCCATCGCCCCATTGATCCGGTTGTGTGCCGCATAGAGGGGATTAAACGCATCGAAATAAAAATCATTACGAACACGTATGCCGGGTTTTTCGGTGTGGTAAAGTTCATCAAACTGATAGGAGGAACGTTGCGGAATATCCGTCACCCGTGAGGTGTACCACCGAACCCCCAGCTCCCGCTCCAGGAAAGAAAAGACTCCGTACATCGTTCCCCTCTGACTTCCGCCATAGATCAGGATGTCGCCCCCAACACTGGCGTAAACAAAAGATTCATCGTATGCAGAGGGGGCTGCTGTTATACCTAATGACTGAGCGGCTTCGTTAAATCCCAGAATGATACGTCCCCCATCATGCACCTCCTGAGTCGATTTGATCGGAAGCAGGACGCCACTACCCTGTTTGATGCAGTCCTGAAGTTCTTTGGCCGCAAATTGTTCCGATTCCGAAGCGTTGGATCCCAGTACAATCGCATAAGCGGAGGCGCCGTTTTTAAATAACGGATAGACTATACGCTCACCAACAAAGAGTTTCTGTTCAGCATGCAACTTAATTCCGTTCCTGAGAGTTACATCGATTACCGCATCAAGTGGCCGGTAAAAAGCAGATTTCAACTTTATTCTTTTTAAGAAATCGCCCTGAAGCTCCTCGTCCACGATCATTATTCCTTTTTCTGAAACCTGAAGGTGGATCTGGTTAATAGCCGATGTTAACTGGTCCGGCGAGTACAGCGAAGTCAGACCAATCGTGCCATCCTTTTGATAGTTAAGGTTTAGCAGTGTATTTTTTTCCTCCATTTTCGAACCATCAATAGGAAAGAACCGCAAAGCGAGGCGCCACATACCACCCTTTTCTTCAATCTTAAATAAGATGGTGTTCTTCCCTTTGTTCAGCAGAACCGGGAAAACGTCCTGATCAGTGTAAATACCACGATTTGGCGCATAATCCCATAACTGCTGTCCATTCACCCACAACCGACCTCCGTCGTTGCTTCCAAATGCCATTTTCCAGAACCCGGGTTCCTCCGCATAGACCTCAGTATAAGCATAGGCAAACGCCGGTTCCTTCGTAGAAACTGCACGATCTAAATTCAGAATATTCTCGGGAGAAGTATAGAAATTCCATTTATTCGAGCCCCCTTTGAACTTTACTACATCGCCTGCCTTGACTTTTAACGATTGCTCGCCACCACTTTTCTTCAGGTAATCGGTTTCAAAACCGGTGCAATGGGCAAAGACATCTTTCTTTTGCACGAGGTCAAAGGGGCCGCAAAGCAACCAGTCAGTGATCCATTCGCCTGAAACCAAGAGTTTTTGTTTGAAAGATTGTGCACTTATTCCGGTTGAAAGGAGCATTGTAAACACACAGCTAAAAAGAATAATTCGCTTCATTACTGACAGGATTAAAGGTTCGTGATCCCCTATCCAGGGGATGAAAATTAATTTTCAAAAATGTTCAAATATGCGGGAAAGCATTTCGTCAGTCGTTTATCCGAATGAATATGACACCGGATTTACCCAACTACAGTAAAGACAATCGCCTAAAGATGTACCTACTTACTTACATTTTTTAAGACAAAAGGACCGTTTTCCTTAAAGTCATCTGAAAGTGGTTGCAGGATTTGTACATCATCCGCATCCTTTTTCGCAACTGTTATGGCAAATATTTTTATTTTGAAATTATCCGGCAAAGTAATCTCTCCTGCATTTTGAGGCAGATTAATTTCATACTTGAAAATGTAGGAATAAGTATAGGGCACGTTCTGGGTCGGATATCCAAAATGATAATGTGAGGCAAACCAGGCAATATTGCCATGTTTTATGAATGGTTCTTTCACACTAAGTACGGTGTGTCCGTCCAGGTCAAACTGACGGTCATAGTGCTGCCCTATAAATCCAGTCCATTTTGCAACAGCTAAATTCACAGGTTTTCCGTTCACTGTAAATGTTCCTGAAGTTTCGTCGGTTGCAGCTGCCAAAATGTAGAGTTTATTATAGTCACCGGCAGGTAATTTTATCGTCTGCCCCTGGCAGGTAACCACATTCTTCTGTAAGTCGGCCGTGCTACCCATTTTAAACTTCACGCCTTCGCTAACCAATTCGGAGGGGATCATTTCTGCCGGATAATTTCTGACATTTCCATGGTCAGTCGGGTCGTAATTTCGTGTCATATTTCCATCCGTTCGGTTGTCATCAAAGCTCATCACATCCTGATCGTATCCCAAATCAACATTTGATTGTACGAATGCAGGCTGAGAATGAGGCGCCAGTTTGAATGCGAAGCTGCGTATGGTGTAGTGCGAAAGGTCGAAATTCATAGAGTTCCCTGCAATGCTGGCTTCTCCGATCTTCTGCTCCTGTCCGTTGACTTCATAAGCATCCATAATTTTACCCGGGAATTTAAGGTATATACCCGTTAAATCATTTCCGGAGAGTTCATTTACCCGAACTATAAAGTAGTCACCTTGCTCTGCTTTTTTCAATGCCATCAGCCCTACCTTTGGCGAGCTAATACTCATAAACGAAAATTCTGAGCCTGCAATCCCTGCATGTTTTGGTGACTCAAAGGCAAGCAATGGTTGATTCAGGAACTCAGCCTGCCACTGTGTTTCGCTTTGCGACCAGTCGCCGCTGTGGCTGTACAAACCATATTTCACATTTTGAATTCCCCAATCCTGAGATGCCTGATACAACCAAGTCGGACAAAGTTTTGCTGAAGGCGTGTATTCCAGGGTCAGGCGTAAAGTATTCGCATCGGGTTTATCCGAACCATACCTGCAATCTTCCAGAACGGAAACGCCAAATTCCCCCGATTGATCAGTCAGATCGAACCATTTCTTGGAAGGCACCTCAAATTTAGTTTCGTGATTCGTATTTCGCTGAATAGTTCCAACGCCCAGGTTGTAGGTAGCATTTTCATTCTCAGCAACAAATGGAAACGAGGCTTTTAAGCTCACTCCGGTTGACTGCCAGTCAAGGATATTGTCAACTTCAATCCGTTTCCCGGCATCTCCTGCCGACAGGCTGACGATTTGTTTTATGCCTGAATTTTGTCCTTTCTTCGAAACTTCTAAAGCAACCCGAACCGGTCCGTTTTCGATCATTTTAATGGATACTTCCTCATTCATAAAAGCAAATGGCGGATTTTTGCGGTCGTACCAAAACATGTTCCATGAAGGCTCCTTTTTTGGGATTTCGTGTTGAAATTCCAGACGGGCGGGATTTTTTAATATCTCCCGGTTCTGCTTTTTATCCAGAATACTTGCAATATCTCCGTTGTTATTGATGGTGAGTTTGTAATATTCATTTTCCAGAATGTTTGGCTTAATGACAAGAGAAGCTGTCGTCAGTTTTGACGACGATGAAGATTCTCTCACATCGTAAACAGCAACTCCCAACGACGGAATCCGGGCAATAAATATGAATTTTATTTTATTTTCGCTCCTGACAGTGATTTGCGAAGGAACTTCCTTCCCTTTGGCATCAAATACCCTGATGTGTGCGGGCATTGCAGCATATTCCATTTCAGCAGTGCAAACATCTTCCCGCTCAATAGCTACCGGGTTATAAACCGCAACAGCCCTGCCTTTTGTTTGCGTATTGAGCTGAGATGAAACTTCTCCCAGTGAATTTTTCAAAACCTCCGAGAATCCGTTTTGTGCAACAAATTCATCATTCCATGCCAGTTCGAAGGCACTGGGAATGGCAGTTCCAGGCAGCACGTCATGCATCTGGCTTCCCAATACCAGTTCCCACGAGTTATTCAGTTTTTCATGCGGATAGACAGTATTCGTGAGGTAATTAGCCATGGATGCCATTAATTCTGAAGACTGCGCAAGAATTTCGTTTTTTCGGTTCAGCCGTTTCATGTACGATTGCGAAGTCATGGAGCCTGCGCTATGTTCAACCAGTAGTAAATCGCCGGAAAATACAGGTAATTTTTTCTTTATTTCAGGAGTGATGTCCTTGAACATCTGGTCGGATGATGTCAGTACAACTTTAATTTTACTATCCTGATTGTTTAAACTACCCTGGGCATTGATCACATCCCTGTCGCGCAAACCACCGCCCATATCACCGCAACCATAGTACCGGTAATCAAATGAGATCCCGTACTTTTTATAGTCCTCGGCTAAGCGGTTATCCCAGTATTTATCGATGTCCAGACGCGGCAATAAATCGCCGTCGTAATCAGTTGCATCCAGGCAGGCAACCAGTCCTTTTCCATCTGGACCGTTCCAGATACCAACATTGAAAGGTAATGGCACGGCTGTTGGAAGGTTCCCGATGGTTAACTTTTGTGTTGAAAAACCAATAAGCCCGGTATGATGCAAAACAGTTGGAAGACTGGCTACAAAACCAAAACAGTCGGGCAACATGTAATCTGAACTTACCTTTCCGAATTCTTTGTGAAAATAATTATTACCATACAGGACTTGCCGGATCACGGACTCCGGAGAGGAAGCATTCACTTCACCTTCTTCCATCGAAGAACCTGCCACATTCCAGCGTTCTTTTTCGACATATCCTTTGATTTTTTTATATAACTCCGGATAATACTCCTTCATTAAACGATATCGGCGTGCACCGGTAAAGTTGAAAACATAATCGGGATACTTATCAAACAGTCGGAAATTTTCCTCCATGGTGTTTTTGAGATACTCGCTTACCGTAGTTTTGTAGTCCCACTCGTACTCCGAATCCAAATGAGTGTATCCTACGGTATATAGCACCCTGTCTTTTGAAATATCGTATTTAGCCCGCCTTTCCATAGGCTGTGCAAACATGAGCACAGGTAGTATCAGGATCAAAAAAAGCAAGGATTTTCGTCTCATGGAATATGAATTATGATTTTGGTTTTGCAGATTTCAATCCTGCATGCAGCAATACATTCACTTTGATGATTTTTGGATTTTACAGTTAATGTATTCTACATGTATAAAGCCAGACAATATTGCAACCAGTTAAAAGTATATCTATCTGTTGTCAGATATTTCTTTTATTTTGGAGAAAGCGCATTAAATATTAACCCTGATCCAATATGAGAAGTGTGTTTTAAAAATGATCAGGTTGGGGTTCCTATTTGAGATAAGCGTCGATGCGTTCTTTTACATTTTGCCTGATATTCATCCAGAACAGGTTGTAATCCCAAACATGATAATTTTTAATCGCTTTCTTTTTTTCGTCAAGAACCACCTGCGTATTGATCCACAGGATTTTGGAAGAAGGCTCAATCCCGGCGCCAACCGTGTGCGGAACTATTGTTTCAAAATTACTCATTATCCCCAGGTGAAGCTCCGGTGATGCCGACTGTTCAGAGGTTGTCCATGTCAATGGATTGACACAAACCGAATTTCCGTTTTCTTCAGCAATACCTTTGGGAATCTCGCCTTTCGCATAGGTACGCCATCCGACAAAACATCCGGTCTGATCGGGACGCTCTCCTACCGGTAGTTTTCTGAATGCATCTTTCTTAATTTGATAACCAACAATATAGGCACAAACCAGTTGTTTTTGCAAAGGTTTTCCGTCAAAAAATTCCTGCAGTAACCGGATTGCATGCAAGCTTCCCTGGCTATGGGATGCAATAATAATCGGACGCTTTTTGTTGTAATGTTTCAGAAAATAAAGAAATGCCTTCTTCACATCGCTGTAAGCCAAATCAAAAGCCGCCTTGGCTTCAGGTGTATCGAAGACATAAAAAGCCTCCATATTCCCCTGACGGTAGCGGGGTGCAAAAACCCGGCAACTTCCGTTAAAAACGGTTGTCTGCAATAATATTGACAAGTTATCAGTATTGTTATTGACTGCGGTATCGCGCAAATCGGCATTCCAGGGCGAGGTATCTTCCTCTCCAAAATAGGATGTCGGATGGATAAAGAATACATCAGCACGTTTTTTACTGGTTTCATTTTTCAGAAATGCAGGAATGCTGTCGCTGGTATCATCCTTGAAAGGAGAAGCTGCCCAATTCTGAAGATCGCTGTAATCAGGTGCGGGTCCGGTATTGGGAACGGAATCACGATCAAGACGTTTTTCAACAACTTTCCGGAGAAGTTTGCCATTTTGTGCTTCAATTGAATTGGATAAAAAAGCAATAGCAATCAGGAAGAATAACAGTTTTTTCATGCTCAATAACTTTATAATTTTTAATAAACCACAGAGAAAATGAGTTAAACAGAAGAAACAGAAATTAGAACGGTTCATTAAACTCTGTGTGCTCTGCTTCTCTCTGCGAACTCTGTGGTTAAATTATTTACGTTCAGGCTTCCCACTCATTTCAAAACACAATTCACCTCCCTGGGCAATCTCCGAATGCTTAAACCAATATCGATCCAACAAAATGCCGTTTAACCAAACCTTACGAACATATTTATTTTCAGGTGCATAATTATCCGCTACAATGGTGAGCAGTTTGTCACCTATTTTCATTTCAGCCTTTTTAAAGAGTGGTGCTCCGATCTGGTAAATATCCGATCCGGCAACCGGATAAAAGCCCAAGGCGCTGAAGACATACCACGACGACAAGGTTCCCGCATCATCGTCGCCATCAATGCCATCGTATCCGGCACCGTATTTATTATCCAGAATCCAGCGTACCCATTTCTGTGTCAGATCGGGCCGACCCGCTGCGTTGAACAGGTATGCAGCGTGCAAATCAGGTTCATTACCGTGCCAGTAATACGAACCCGGACTCCAGGTGCCACGAGTCGAGTCGGAAAGTGCAAAAAAATCATTCAGTTCTTTCACAAAATATTCCTTGCTTTTAAAGAGCGAGATCAGGCCTTCCGAATCAAAAAACAGGGGCCACCGCCATTGCAGCGCACTTCCCTCAACGTATGCCTTTGTATATTCTCCTTTGAAATCGAAGTAAGTTAATTTGAGTGGTTTAAATTTTTCTTCGAACTTTCCTGAAGAATTTCGCGGTTGGAAATACTGGGTTTCCGTATTCCAGATATTCCTGTAAAACCGGGAATGTTCGGCAAATAACAGGACATCTTCTTCTTCCCCAAGTGCCTTTGCCAGTTTTGAAATGGCATCGTCAGCATAGGCGTATTCAAGTGTTTTGCTTACAGCTTCATCCATCAAGTCAGCCGGGCAATATTGGTATTTAAGGCAATCAGTCATTCCTTCCCGTGGTTTAAAACCTTCCTTTGGGATATCGATTCCCAAAGCAGCCTTTCGCATGGCCTGATATGCGGTCTCCACGTCAAAATTCCGGATTCCTTTCTGAAAAGATTCAGAAATTACAATATCGGATGAAGCACCCAGCATGGAACCGGTATAACCGTATCCTGAAGGCCAGCGTGGAAGAACTCCACCCTGCCCGCACATTTTTACCAGCGAAACCATCATATCGCGCTGATCTTTGGGAACAATTAGTGTAAATAGCGGGTGAATAGTCCGGAAAGTATCCCACAATGATAAATCGGTAAAATAGCGGAAGTCGGTAGTTTGATGAACCTTTTTATCGAAGCCCATGTAGTCGCCGTTCACATCATTAAACAGCGTGGGCATTTGCAGGGAACGATACAGCGCCGAGTAAAATATCTTTTGTTGGTCCTTGGTTCCACCCTCAATTTTGATGAGTGAGAGCTTATCTTCCCATACCTGTTGGTCTTTATTCTGAATTTCATTAAATTCCTGATTGCCAACTTCAGCATCGAGATTAGACCGTGCATTTTCGATACTCACATACGAAATACCCAGTTTAAGTTCCACCACCTGTTCAGGAGAATTTTTACTGAAACTAAAATCAGCTCCAAGATCATCACCTTTAGCTGAAGCCTGATTTTTCAGGATATTTTTGCCAGACCAAATACTGTATTCCGAAAAAGCCTGGCTAAATCTGGCGCAGAAATAAACTTTTTCACCTCCATAACGTGAAGCAAACGAACCAAAAGTGCGGATAGCTCCAGTAGCTTCCTGCTTTTCAGGATAAATTTGGACTTCACCTTCTGTCGAATTTCGCTTGCCAAGGGCACTTGAAATATCGATTAAGATATGCGGCATTTCTTTTCCTGAGAATGTATAACGATGCACGCCTACCCTTTCGGTAGCAGTCAGTTCGGCAAGAATTCCCTGTTTGGGAAATTTCACTGCGTAATACCCAGGAAAAGCAACTTCGTCCCTGTGCGAAAACTTACTGAAATGCCCTTCCCTATAGTTCTTCTGTCCGTTTTCACCGGTAGTTGGAATTACCCTAAAATGCCCGCCTTCGTATGCACCAGTGCCAATCATACGGGTATGACTAAAACCCATTATTTTATGGTCGCCATAATAATATCCGGCTGTACTGACGGTATTTTCATCGAAAAAATTGGCTCCCAGAAAAAATTCGGTATCCGGACTCAGGCGAACCATACCAAAAGGAACCGTAGCGCCCGGAATATCGTCACCGCTCGTGTAAGTAGGAAAACCACCCGTGCCGATAAATGGATTGACCCATTGACCAAATTCGCCCGGCCGTTCAGAAACGTTCAACTGCCCTGGCTTTACATCAACAGCAAGATGATACTTGATGTATATGCCGGAAGCAACTAATAATGAGATTATAAGCAACGATAAAATCGTATAGATCAGGTACTTTAATATTAATTTCATTTGAATCTGTTTAAAGTTTGAATTCGTTATGCTGGAAAAAATTACATTCCGGCATTCCAAAGCTAATAGGTTCTTTATTTTATCCGGATTAATTTTTAACCTGTTGATAACTAATCAACAAGGACTTTTGTTTTTCAGGCAGAGAAAGTTTAATCCCACTGCTAAGTTCTTCCCCTTTTTGAATTACTTTTTTACCTGAGTCTTCATCAAACAATTCATAGTCAGCATTTATATCCAGCCCCCGCAGTTTTACAGTAATCGATTCGTCCGGACAGTTAATCCTGCGGAAAGCTACGATGATACCATCGCCCTTATCAGGCTTAAATAACTGATAAGCTAACCACACATCGTCTTTAGTCATTTTCTCTGTCGTAGTCAGGGGATAGTAATCGCTGTAATAATACGGGCGTAAACGTTTAAAATCCGAAAAATATTTTTGAAGTTCCGGCACCGAATGTTCCTTACTGTTTATATCCCAATTGATCACCATCGAAGCGCTCATATTTGAACGAAAATTATAAGGCGATACTGTGAAATTGCCTGTGCCATGCAGCGGAAGATAAAAATTAAGTCCATAGGTATGACATTGAGAACCTTCCGGTTCACCATACTGGTAATCAGTCCTCCACAGCGGTGAACTACGCGATATCGTCTCCAGGTCAATACGCCGGCCGCCACTTGCGCAATTATCGATAATCAGATTAGGGAAACGCACCAGCAAGCTGTCCCAAAAAGCATATAAACCTTCAATATGCCTGATCTCAGAAATCCCGGTACGATCAGGTTTGTCATTTGCTTCCCAATAAGGCATTGGATCAAAATTGAAATCCTGGCGATAATAGTCTATTCCTTCTTTTTTAATAAAGCCTGAAATATAGTTGGTTAGCCATAATCGTGCTTCGTCATCACCAAGATTAAATAATGAATTACCGCTGCCGGAAAGTTTCAGTAACCAATCGGGATTTTGATTGGCAAACAGAGTCCCTTTTGTCACCCGTTCAGGTTCAAACCATAATAGAAATTTAGCCCCAACCTGATGAGCTGCATCCGTAACAGGTTTTAAACCATTGGGAAAGTTTTCTATATTAGGTGTCCAGTTACCAACATTAGGCCAGCTCCCGTTACACGAATACCAACCGGCGTCAAGCCAAAACACTTCGGGAACGATATTAAATTGCTTGTGACGATTAATCATTGCAACAGCAAAAGATTCTGTTGCACAAGTATGTTCATTACAGGGACGTGGACCTTCGCGGGCAAGAAAAACCGAAAATGGCAATTCCACATGCTTTCCATTTATTTTGCGTGTATGATGGGCTAAAACAAACTGCCTGAACTGATTATGACCAATCATCCGGTCGTCTCCTTTCCAGAAAAGCAGACAGATTTTCGGGGTGCGGATTTCTTCTTTCGGATACAGCCTTAGCTTCAGTTTTTCCATGCCCGATTTCAGTGAAACTGATTTTTCATCAGTCTGGCTAACATCGGCATACCACTTGCCTGTCCAACCAATGGCCACCATGATTCCCTGCCCTCCAGGCATCTCGATATTGAAAAACGGGAACGCGGTATTGTCAGACGAACGTCCGCCGGCCGGGGTCATATAAGTACTTTTGCCGATCTGCATATTTTCGTCGATGGGTTGAAAGTCTGTTCTCTCGGCGTTGCTTCCCTTCGCATGATGAAGCACAAAAGTTCCTTTACTTCCGGAACTAAAAGAATAATCAACAGCAGCTACTTTTTCTAAAATCGGAGTATTCGAAGCCGAGGTGTTTGAAAAATTCAGCACCCATTCAACGGCCTGGAAATCATTAAAACAGGTAACCAAACATTTTACGATAAGGCCGCTCTTTTTATCGGAATAAGTATAAACAGTTTCTTCCGCATCCGGCTCCGTTGAATTCAGCTTTTCGGCGCTGAATTGCCAGTTTTTGATAAAGCTGTTGGAGCTTTTCCCTCCGTACGAAAACGAAAACGGAGGAACTTTCCCCTTTGCAAAGTGTTGTTCGACCCATTGATGTGCATCAGCATTACTTGACGGGATACCAGAAATTGGTTGACTTTCGGCTACCAGATTGCAACTAAATACGATAAATACCAAAATAATGACAATTAATTTGTTCATGATTATCCTTCTTATTTTATAATAATCTTCATTTCTGTTTAAATACGATATAAGGGCAGGATACCGTTGTGAGATATACTGCATTTTGAGCAGAGCCTGCATTATAACATTCCCAGGGAGCACCAAATTCAGGACCCTTTCGATAATCACCTGCACGTAAATCGTCAATGTATTCTTTGGCAAGTTGTTTGGCAGTTATGACATCAACTTTGGCAATCGCATCACAAATCCATCCGGTTGGAGTACCCCAATATGCTCCGTTTTGATAGGAGTTTTTTTCTGCAATACTACTCTCCCATGCCGTTGATTCACTAAAATCATCGCATGTTAGCACGTGCCGGATATTACCCCGGCTTGCTAAAGTTCCATTTTTGTATGCATCCCGAAGAAATTGACAGGTTTTTTTCATAGCATCACCCTCTAAAACACCCAAATATATGGCTAATGCGGTACTCCACACATCCGCCTGTTTGCTCTTTCCAGTTGAAGCTAAAAGCATTCCCCTCTTATCGGAAAAAACTCGGGGAATTTCATCTTTCAGTCGCATTGCAAGAGTTCTGTAAGCATCAGCTTTATCCTTGAGGTTCGTCATATCAAACAATTCAGCCAATTCCACTGACGTTTTATATTTAAGCAAAGATGGATAGCAAAGATCGCCAGTTATATAAACAGCATCTCTGAAACCAAAGTCAACTCCCCTGAAGTCATCTGTTGTGTAAACTATTACACCATTTTGCCGTGTTGGGGGTACTTTGAATGCCATCTCCAAACGGTCAATCAATCTCACCCCGTTTATTTCATTGAACAAGAATTGGAGATCGGAAGTAGATTTTATATAATAATATGCCATGTGGATGAAAAAAAACTGGTCGCAATACGGAGGCGCCATCCCCCATTTTTTTCCTCCCTGAATAATATAGTCATACGTTCCGGGATAATAAATTGGTTTACTATCGTCAATTCTAATATGGTCAGCAACTGCTCCCAAAGGGATCATACTTCCGGCATTTGTAATCCATGGTTGGTCGCATTGCGTGGATGCCGCCAATTGCAACATGTGTTTTTGCTCTTCATTCGTTACAAAACCACTTTCTAATGACATTGCATAATCTCTGATCCAAAATGCCGGATAACAGCTTCTTCCTCCTGGCCTTATTAACATGCCACCCGTATTATTGCTCCCAAATTCATCAGAAATTTTTTGATCCGGATAGATGCGAGAGCTTTCCAGTACGTCTTTTGTTAATTCTTTGAGATATTCCAAATCATTTTCGGATAGTAAATTGTTGCTTTGAGTTTTAGTTTGTCCACTCAATGAAATAACGAAAACTAAATTCAGAAGAATTAAAGCGATCCTATTGTTTATCATTTCAGTCTATTGGTCTTAAGGTAATCGTATGGCAAGCCTTTGTAGGTTCGCGCTAAAATGGCAATATTCTTTCCATCTCCACTGAAATCGCTAACCGGTTGGGAAAGATACATATCAACAGGGGGCATTAAAGCTCCGACAATTGGTTTTGTAAAGCCATAAAGCCCGATGTTCGCTTTGATAGTCGCAGGCACAATTTCTTCCGGATCTTGTTTATTCCAGTTTGCCAAACAGGTAATCAGTTTAGTTTGACTTCCTACCAAGCTTCTCACAGCCTCTGTACTTGCAATATCTCCAGCTTCATTCATTAACCAATCTACTTCTTTTAACATATGCGATCCGGCAATCTCCTTACTGTTAAGATCATAACATGTTAACCAGATGATGCAATCCGATTTTGTTTTCTTCGATATTTCCCTTATGTGTTTCCATGCCCTGTCAATAGCTTTACGTCGATAATCCAATTCAATTTCAGGTGTAATTTTATCTTTGCCCGGGAAAGGTTGATTCATTAATTCGTGGTACATTACTTGCTCGCAGGGTAACCATCTTAGTGAAGGAAGAGGGTCTCTCCCACCTCCTGGATTATAGAACCAGTCTAACATAATACCATCCACGTCGGTTTTCTTTATGGCATCTTCAATGGATGTACACAAGTAATCTATATATTGAGTTGTAAATGGAATCTGCTGGCCATCCATCCGGTAGCACAAATCCGGATGGTCTTCCTCCCATTTATTATTCGCTCCGACACAAAAATAGCCAAATACCTTTATCTTCTTTTTGTGACCAATCTTTACCATTTCTGTAAGAAAATCGTATTTCAACCCCGGTTGTTCGGGAATAATCCCATTTTTGTACCACGCATATCCATTGCATGAAACACCAAATGAATGAACCACATTACAACCCAAATCCTCGTACCACTTCATCAATATCTCTGGATTTGCATCTGCCCATAAGCCGGGCTTTGCAAAACCATGAGCGCCTCCGGGTCCCCAGTTATAATCAATATTGAAGGCTTTAATAGATTTTTCGGGAATAGTTGGATTACCTGCACATCCGCTGAACAATGCAACTAAGATGGTCATAAATAATTTGTTTGTCTTCACAATCAATTGATTTTTAGTTTTTATTCAGATTCACTAATTGTTCCGTTTTACGTATAGGATAGCTGGTAAGCGCACGTCGGGCCCATGCATAACGTCCTTCTTTCAATGCCGTATTTATATCGGCAAGCAGTTTCTCCGTCCCGACAGGCAATTCAATTTTCTTGTTTTTCAGAGTATTAGCAGCCATTGCGGCTGTTTCCGCCTTTTGCGTCAGTTCGTTAGCTATCTCTGTTGGCACCGAGGTGGTAAAATCCACAACTTTCGTTCCCGGCAACATCCCAAGAGAACGTAATTCATACGAACCAAGCGTTATTTCCCACTTTCGTGAAGCATTAAGTTTTTGTGAAGTTGCTAAATCTGTAAATTGTGAGGGCGTGTTATTGAAGTTGATGCTGACTTTTACCGGGTAATATTCCCGGTTTACCATGTATAGATATCGCTTCCCGTTTACGACCAAAGTACGCACCGCTACAGGATCTGTTGTTGTGCCCGCCGTTTCAAATTTTTGCTCCGGCAATGTTCTGAATGCCTTCGCAAAACCCTTGATCATTTTGTCATGGCCCGTATCTAAATATAATCCTCCCCGTGTAATCTTACAGGCATCAAGCTCCGCTATTGCGTGTGCAAAGGGTTCGAGATAATGTATTCCTCCCTGAAAGTGGGCCGTAATACGAAGTTGTGAATCCCACCAAAAACTATCTTTTGGATATTCAGAATTTAATCGACAAATACATTCGACCGGCTTTCCGTTTATTTCTGCCAGGTCTTTTCCCTGCTGATCGTTAGGATCACAAGGAAAATATTTAAATTTCCCCCACGCTTCAACCCATGAATCAAAAATATAGGCTCCCGAATGCTCATTACGACTAACAGCAGTTAGCGTTTCTTTGTCTAAATAATCATGATCCATGAAAGTACAGGTTTTTTCCAAAGGAGTTTGGTCCCCGGAGGTTCCCCAACCGTCTCTGTCTCGCGATGGACATAGGGAATAATCTATTTCTATTCCCGGCTCGTTCTTGAAAAGATTTACATCAAATCCTCCATCGCGATAAATTTTATACCACGAATCCCTATTAAATATCTGGAACGAAGGATCATGTGGAAGACCTAACACACGTATAGTCGTTTCCGTCCACATGGTGACCGTCAATTTAAGGTCGGGACGAGTGGCAACAACTACATCGCGCATCTTCAAAAATAATTCTTTTACTTTCTCACAACGCCATTTTACCCATGTTTCCAAATGATTTTTTGTTAAATACTCGTAGCGTTTCGAGAACCTGTCAGGCGCTCCCTGACTAACAGGTATCTTTATTCCGGTTTCTTTCTCAAATAAGTTTATTGTATAATCATCATAGCCGGAACGTAAGTGGGCAAACCACGCTATCGTTGCATGCCACATATTTAATGATATCCCTTTGAACGCCGGAGACTTTCCATACTTATCAACGATTTCCTTAACTACTCCAAGAATCGCTTGCTGGACTCTCGGATGAAGCGGATTAAACATTGGTCCCTCAGGGAAATTTCCCCCTTTTTCTCCATAAGCCCATTGTCCGTTTAGTGTACCATGTGATTCCTTTTCAAAGTTAAGTGCATTGTAAAGCATTGTCCAGTCATTGGTAGACGATTGGACGCAATTGTTATACAACATATTATTGTAGGTTTCTTTGCCCGATTTTATTGCCGCAAGGTCTATATTCATGTCTTTCATCAAACTGCCCAGGCGTAACAGTGTCATCGATGCGTTAAATTTTAAGTCTTCTTTCTCAAATCTCTTTAGCAAATCGGCCACCCAATCACCGGGATGAGATGTCCAACGCCAATATAACTTACGATCCTTTCCGGTAGCAATATCAACATAACTCATTGGTTCGCGACTCGAAGGATAAAGTGGCCCGTGGTACCAGATAACCGGATAAGTAAGTGTATTTTGTCCGGTGTAGTGCAAGTAGGAAACTGTCCTGTCCAACCACTCCTTATCATTACTTGCCCCAATGCTGTAAGCTTTGCCGCAAGGATCTTCAAACTGAATACCAATATTCCGGCGTGGGATATTATCCGTATTTTTAGCAATGGACAATGCAGGCAAAGTATCCAGCTCATATATCTTAACATCCGATACTGCTGCCGACTCTCCATTGCCCCAGGTCATGAACACAATACTACAATCCTTCCAGCGTGGCCAAAAAATCTTCCTTATTTCTACCATATTATGCGTTAGCGGCTGATTGACCCCGGTAAAATTGCCTTCCGTCATGTCGTATGTCGTGCCATCCATCATACACATAAATCTACGCTTGTCATCAGGATAGCGTACTACCGCTAAGTGTGGTTTTCCAACGTGTTCAAGTGTAAACCGATATCCAAAGCGTGACAATGGAACTGCTTCCGCTTCACGATAAGACCCTATAGGAGAAGATACTACCTTTACATCTCCATGTGAAAAATAAACATCCGCAGGATAATTTTTCGTACAGTCAAAACTTTGAACTAATTTTTGTTTGGGTTCTTGTTCATGTCTGTTGGTACAGCATGAAAATAAGCATGCAAATACCAATAAAAAATTAAGAAAAAAAGGTTTTGCCATCTCTCTGCTTTTTATAAAATAAATTCTTACTCGTTTACGATTAATCTAACCTGCCAGGGACCAACCTCCGGAATGATAAATTTCTGATACGGTCCGTCTGACCCCATCGACCGGATGACGGTTTCCCGGCATGCCATATCGTAGAGTTTAATGGTCTTATTTTCTGTCCGTAACATCAGTATTACGTTTTTAGCGGGATCGAATGAAGAATTGGTGAAAGCCAGGGCTATCTTTCCGTTTTGCGGTTCACGTATCCACAGGTTGATCTTCTGGAAGGAAGCAATATAACCCGACAGTTTATCTTTAGAAAGCCAGCGAAAAACGGCTTTCATTTGCGAACTTTTAGAGAGGTTTTCCATGAAAATCCAGGGATAATATCCTGCCACGCAAATACGCCCACCCAATTTATTTTCAAATATTCCTGACGTACAGGCCGAAACTTCTCTGCCAGTGTAGTCAACTAAACCGGAAAGCGCCTGAGCTTTTTCGCCGGTTTTCCGGAGTGTAAAGGCAGGTGATTTCCAAAACGATTGCCGGTTATCACGTTTCCTGCCGGCAAATTGGCCGTTTAGTGGATGGCTGGTGAATTTCTCAATCCGGTCAATTTTTTCTGAACCCACCACTTCGAAGCCGGTTAGGTCGCCAAATCCCATATCGTTCAATTGCTGTAATGTTTCGGCATCCATATAAACTCCGCCGGAAAGCAGGGTTTTGATCTCCTCCTTCGAAAGGGCAAAAACATTATCCTTGCCAATGATCGTAACCTGTGCGTTTTTACCTGAATAACAAGTTGGCAACCCAATGTTGTAAAGATCGTGGCTAACCAGCGGATTTCCTGAACTTAGCCAGTTGCCCTCCGCCAATTTCCCGGTAATAAAACTGTTTTTATTCCAGAAAGTTTGGATTCCTGAAATTTCAGTACGCCCCAAGGATTTGGCCAGCAGGTCAAAAAATGGTCTGGATTCCTGCAACCGGGCCACAAGCGGCTCGTATTCATCAAGTGGCTCATCGTACATGGAAAGCACATTAAAGGCAGCCCCGGTACAGCCTGCCGCAATATGCGAACAGGCTTCGAGCACTACCATATTGGCTGCTTTTTTCAACCGTTGATAAGGAAAGCATTCAATCTCTGACTGGATGGAAATCACCTCTTCAGGCAATACAGAAACCTGCCTGCCAATATCGTGCGACTTTCCAACCAATTCATTGGTATTGTTGTCGTTATAATAGCCACCTCCTGGTCTCCACATCACCGGGATATGGTTGGGGCCGGCAAGTATTTTTGCCCAGTTGTCAAAATCGTAACCTTCATAAAACCGGTCGCCGGTCATAAAACCAAGAGGCATGGCCTGATTAATTCCGTGCACTGTTTTTTCAATCAGTTCAAAAAGACGGGAAATGGTATTCCGGTTGTGTTGGAGCCATGCTTCCCGAAGTATCAGCTTTTCTTCCACGGGGCTTTCATCCAGCGCTTTTTTCAGACTTTCACGTGAGTATTTCATGCCTGCTTCTTTCTCAAAAATCTTCAGGCAATTATCGCAAAAACAGCCAAGCCCGATGGGCATGTGGCCGAAACGGATATCATCATCAATCCAGATATAGTCAGGATTTGCCTGTGCGGTTAATTGATAAATATTCCGGATATATTCCCGCATATTTTCATCATTCGGGCAAAAAGAACCATGACATACCTCCCCGTCAATGTTGGTCATGAAGGTATAATTGCCTTTCAGCGAGTTGTCCAGATTTTCATTGTGATGGCCAATGGTAGTCAAAATGTTGATCCCGGTTTTGAACCCCCTTTTCCGGGCCTGTTCCATACGTTCCTTTAAAATTACGGTCCGCTGCCTGATAACATCAGGAGGAAGCGGGGCATGTGTTTCCGAAGTAAAAAAAGTGATCTCGTCAGTGACGCTTTTGTACTTGTCAAACAAATCGAAAAGCTCATTACAGCGAGTTTCAGACATCCAAATCGGAACTCCGATCCGGAAAGAAATGAAGGCCTTCTCAACTTTTGTATTCTTTGAACCGGATGGTTTTGCAGATCCTCCTTGTTTGTTGGCCACCTGATTGCAACCAAACAGCATGAATACTGAAATAATGACAATAATTTTGTTCATGGTTATCTGTTTCTAAATTTATTAATCAAAAATTTATTGTGCCGGATCATTTTATACAAACACTTCAACTATCAAAGAAGTATTCATCAATCCACATTCATGTACTTCATTAACAAGTGGGACTTTTTAAAAACAAAATGGCAGATTACGAAAAATATATCCATTACTTTTCAGTATTATAAACATCAAATTGACTTATACCTGCATTTCTTGATTTCACCCTTAATTTATCTGTAAGTATTTTGTCGAAAGGTTTTGCCCAGATTTTACCATAAGTCATTTCATTATATAAGGTAATCCATTTACCTGAGCTATCTATGTATTGAATTTCAAAAGGATAACCTTTCCCTCTGGTTGCAACAGGTAATGTAAAATGAATTTCAGCTCTGCTGATTGATTGCTGCTTTGGAAAGGTTAGTTGCAAGTAATTATTGGTTGAATCGGCTGGTTGTGCTTTCCACTCCGTTTTATCGTCACTGTCTGTTGCATTTTTTGCCGGAAAACCCGGTTGTTCACTTGAGGCTGATGCTGTTGCCGTTTTGCTTAATGAGTTTTCAAAACTCTGTTTCTCTACGATGGGCAATATTTCTCCACTCATTTCTAATTTTACAATAACATCTGCACTATTTTTCGGATAGTCTTCACATGTTACTTTTATTCGTTGGGTATCGCTATTTACTTTTATTTTTCCATCGGTCAATACCTCTGTTTTTAAAATTGAAAGCGGTATTGGTGGCAGTGTTATTTCTTTTGTTTCAGGATTGGTTATGTGCAGATAAATGGTGTTGTCTTTGAACACACTAACTCCCCAATCTCCCGCTTTGAACGGCCCGGCTTTTGTATCGTATAAACTTTCCCCGTAGTTCGATAGCCATTCCCCGCTAATTTTCTGTTTTTCAATATTTTCGGGGACTATTATACCATCAAGTAAAGGGTCAACTCCATACAGGTAGCTGTAATCTGTTCCGGCTACCCTAACTATTGTTTGAATACGGTGTTCTAAAGTAGCAAGATTGACAATATCTGCTTTGCGGCTTTCAGGTGTGACTTTTAACGAAGCAATCTTCCCATCTTTATAGCTACATGTTATTACCGTATTATAAGGGGCGTAAAGTTTAAAATCAACATTCCAATCTTCCGGAAAACCAGGCAGCAGATATATTTTCCTGTCATCATATTGTATCAACATGGATTGTAATGCATTTATGGTAACACCTCCATGGCATTGGTCGGGTGTCCAATCAAAATGTGCATTCCAAAATGCGGGGAAGCGTTTGGGCACAAATCCCTCCAAAGATTCGGATGCTTGAAAGGAATCAGCATAGGGTGCCCTGTCATGAAAATTTATGCCCAGCAAAAAGGCGGTTTCCTTTGGCAATCCTAAGTATGCGCTAACAGAAGGCATCTGCGACCATCCTCCTGTCCTGACCCATTGCCTATCGTTAACCCCATCGAGACTGATCATACGTAAAGCAAAAGAAAGCCTTGCAGCATCGAGCATATTATTTTTATAATGGGTAATCTGACGAAATGGAAATACGGAATAAAATTCAGGGGACTCTACTATTTCACGTCCTACATACCTATCGCCTACGGCTATCAGTGTTTGGCCATGTACTGTTCGCGTAGAAACTTCTGGAAGTTCTTTTAAGAAGGAACTCCACTTTTGGTAACGGATTTCGCCTATCCTATTTTTATCTATGCTTATTAACCTCCCAAGCAAATATTTTAGACCAGTCAACTCAGTTACTGAGTTAATTACCCCCTGATAGGTTTCTACCGCTCCGGTCGGGCCTATTATACGCTTTCCATTAACATCCTTTTTTGGAAACTGAAGATTAAAAAATTCGATGTAAGCATCGGCACAAGGAAGTAAGGTATCTGCAAGAAATTTTTCATTCGGATTAAAAATGTAATAATCTGTAAGCATTGCCGTTAACTCGATGCCCGCAAGAAAGTGGGATGATAAATGTGGTGGTAATCTTATACCAAAAACAGAAAGCCCTTTTAAATTTACAGCTTCAACCTGTACGGCCGCATCATCGTATCCAAACCAGTTTTTTGCTCTTGCTTTGGCAACATCAAAAGAGCTATTTATATAACTTTTCAATGGTTTCATCAGTTGAAAATCACCACTTGTTGCCATTGGGTAATATGGATGGCGGGTATTTTGCCACATAAAAGTAAGGTCTCCCCATGCCCGGTAATCGGCATCAACGGAAGCCTTCAATTTCCCTAAAAAATTCCATGTCCCTTTTGGTGCATCTACGTTATAAATATTGCCATTGAAGGGAACAGGAGTTTCTCCACGATTTGTGCAGCCATTTATATATCGCTGACATATATATTTTTGAGTAAACATAAAGGCGTCAGGAAATCCAGTTAGGTATATCCAACTTCTTTTCCAAAAATCACCCCACCATTTCTTGTGTGCAGTAAATGCCCTTTCGTTGTTTATTTTTGCGTATTCTTTTGTTTTTGATTCCAGTAGATTTACCCATTCTGAAGGCTTTTCACACTGTTTGGTTAATAAGGTAATTGCTATATCTATTTTTTTTATAGCGGTTGCTTTTAATGATTGTGCTCCGCTTCTTTTAAAACCTTTCCCTTGCATCAATGAACCAAAAGTAAGAAATTGTAACGGGTCCTTTACTTTTTCTTTTATGCCGGAACCTAAACCTTCACTCTCCAATCTTTGACTCCATTGTGTTTCCGATGAATTTTGATGGTACCATATTACGCTATCAGACTTATTGTTTATTACTACATCTCCGTATAATGCTTCCTGAGATGTTGGTGATTCCGCAATTTTAAGTTTTCTCCATAATTCATATTGAACTTCTACTGTGCGTATAATATCGCTTGTTCCCTGTAAATGAATTACAGGATTATTTGCATCCATCCACAAACGCATATTTAGGGCCTTACCATTCTCCCCTGCTTTTATGGTTATCGCTCCTTCTTTCAATTCCAGTGTTTGATTAAACGGTAAACCCTTGACAAATGGATTATCGCTGAATTTCACCCTGACTTTCCCTTGTTTTATATTAAATTGGTCATCCCCAAAAAAATCAGTACCGCTGATATAAAACTGTAAATCTCCATTTGGTTCTACCCATATATTTACACCTTCAGAGCCATTACCCAGTGGCATTGCGCCATAAGAATTATCACTTGGAGTATTCCATACTACATTGTATTTGGAAATATCTTGTGTACTTTGTGAGAACAGAGATATATTGGAAGAAATTACAATAACAGTAAAGAACATCTTCAATCTTTTCAATACTTGCTCCATATCGTATTTTGATTTACCAATTTGTCAGTGATATTTTTTTTAAGATAGAATAAACTTTTTAAGCTGGCTCAATTGCCTTACTCAAGAATAATAATGGTATCAAGGTCATCCCAACGGTCTGATGATTTGAGTGTCAGATATACAGCAGAGTCTGTTTGCTGCAAATCAATAGTATGATTGCTGGAGAATAAACGGGCCGAATTAAAACGACGTTTATCTGCCGGTACAGGAAGTTCCAATCTTTGCCCTTTAGGCGGCAAGAAAACATGCAGGTAAGTTTTTCTGCCATCAGGTGATTCTGTCGCTACATATTGCGTCCCTGATAATGGTTGACCTTCTTTTGTGATATATGCCCTTCCAGGACGCGTTCCGAAAAGTGACTCACCGGCTTTATCAACGAAACTGCCTAATTCCTTACAGAAAGAGCGGACGCCAGGTTCCCATCTGCCACCGGGATGAGGGCCAAAAGACCAGCAGGTTCCTCCTCCAATCCTATTGCTTACTGTCGCCTGAAGTATCGTATACCGGTAAGCCAATTCAGGATTAAATGTAACCGTATTTACTTTTGCCCACCATTCTCCGGTAAGCCTTTGACATCTTACCCAGCTTGTTGCCGGAAAGGGGGGGAGCATATTATCTTCTTTGGCTGAAAAGTCAGCACATAAAGGATTAAAACCGCTGTTTTGAATTATCCATGATTCCGGATTACGGTCGATTATAGTCTTTCGCAGCCGTGCTGCATCGACTTGTTCTGGAAGGCCCCCATCAATAAAATAACCGGAAACATCTTTTCCATACCTTTTTCCCAATTCTCCCAAAAACTCATTAATAAAATCGTTCCATCGGGTAAATGGAGCGCCATCATTCCACCCTACGCGTTCCTGGTCTTCTTTGGTAAAATCATGTCCGTCACTTGGATGAACATAGAGCAATAAGCGAATATTTTTTGCTTTCAATGCCTTTATCATATCCTTAATAACATCGCGTTTTGAACAGTGACCCGGTAATTGACGTTTCATTACCTCGCTGGGGAAAAGCACGTTCATATTGGCATGAAAAGTAGTAAATACAACGTATTGCGCCCGCATGGATGCCGCCAAAGCAGCTAAATCATTTACATCAAGGTTATCGGCCAACTCATCAAGGCTTTTTACTTTTGAGGTATCTGCCCACAATGTTGAACCCCATTGATATGGCTTACCAACATACGTATAATGTACGAAAAGTCCCAGTTGCATTTTCTGAAAAGCGATTCTCTTTGCAGATGCAGCATCATTCCCTGATATTTCTGCATTAGCAGTTACATTTTGTGCCTGTAATTTATTACTGCTTATTACAACAAGTAATAGAACATAAACAATGTATTCTAATTTATTAAAATTTTTCATGTCGTTACTTTAATTTTATATACAACTTATTTAACATTGTCGTAAATAGACTCTATTGTAACCGGGCCAATTAGTCCTGATGAAATCAAGGGTGAGTCCTTCGTAAAGTAATTCCATGTTGTGAAACAGTAACGCCCCTTTGACGGACGTTGCTCTTTTTTCAAAAACCAATCGGGAAATTCTTTTAAAAAACTACCGGCCTTGAAATAAGTGTACCCCGGTAACCATTCACAATCAGCAGGCTCCTGTTCGTCACCGATCAGACGGTTAGCCCATACATTGGTGATTTGAACCTCGATCTGATTGCCTTTCTCTTTAAGCAACATGGCCGGAAGTTTTACATTCCATGGAGCTGTCCATACAACGCCAAGATCTTTGTTGTTGAACACTACCCGGGCCACATGTTTCACAACGCCTAAATCCAAATAAAACACAGATTGTTTATCCGCAATTTGTTTGGAGGGCACATCGAACGAAGTCTTGTAAGTGGCTGTACCACTATAGTATTTAATGCCCGGTTCGGAATAATTTGTCCAATCATCCAAAGATGTAAAAGTTACCGGTTTTGCAGGGCCGCCCCATACGGGATCAAATGTAACCTGCCACGGTCCCTTGATTGTTAAAACTTCTTTCATTGAAGGAAAATTACTTTTCCCATCAGGATCAGGTTTAAATGCCTTATTACGGAATACAACGAAATAACTTTGTGCATCATCAAACTTTAAAGGGATGGAAGTTTTATCATTGATCCATTCAAATTTTGTAAGGTTTCGCGTGGTTCCTGTAACAGGGTCCCAAAGCTCCGGCTGCATTCCTGAAATGTTGAAACTACAGGTTGCGCTGCCAATATTATGAGACAAATTTGCGACAAAATAGATATTTGTGCTGCCCATTTTCCGATGAATCGATTTTATCTGAAGGCCGCCTTCCGTATTGACTGCACTAAAATCATCTTCGGATTTTGTGGATATGCTGCCCCATTGTAACAAAGCCTGGCAGCGCTGCCAGTACTTCACCATGGCTTCTGATTGATTCCACCAGGTTTGAATCCGGTCAAAATGAGAACCCCATTGACCCATGGTTGCTCCTGGCTTGTAGCGATCATCCCAGGATTGCTGTACAAACCGGTGTATAATTATCCGATTTACGCCTGCACAGAAAGCGCCATCGCCAATGGGCTTAAACCACGAAGGGGTTTCGCTCCACCTGCTGTACAGAGGTTGGCCGGTGAAGGCCTCCGCCTCAATTATATTCTGTCCCGATTTTCTTAATGCGGCCACTGTCGGTTCCAGTTGATAGGGTGTATAGGCTCCTTTATCGGTCCAAAATTCAGTCATTACATTATGCACAAGAGGCATAACATCATCTTGCCGCCATGGCCCGCCATAGGGTTCGCACAAAAAAGTAAGATTGGCCGCACGTAGTTTTTTTGAAATCGTAGTGAAGTAAACATCCCTATACAAATCTTTAATTGTGGCCTCAAAATCATTTCTGAATTTTAATGAATCTTCCCTGCTTCCGATTTTTCTTCCAGCAAATGTGACGAGGTAGGGAGTTAAATCGTATCCTCTTCTCTTTAAGAATTCTACCTGCATTTTGGGTGTCCAGGTAGGATTGCCTGCTTCGTAACTATCAAAATGAACATGGGAAAATCCAGTTCCAATTAAATCGCCCAAATGCTTTTGGATTTCTGAGATAACATGGTCGATATGAAAATCAACCGCTTCCTGGCTCATTTTATCACATTCAAAACCTGTTGCCTTCCATTGTGCAGGGAAAATAAGCGCTCCCGTGGTCGTATGCCCGAACCTATAAATGGTCCATTCTCCCATTGGTGCATCCCAATCTATCTGACCATCGGATTGCATCTTACCCGTTAAATTTATTACACTGTTTTGAGCAATAAAACCAGTGGAAGGCACAGCTAATACTGCAATATCTTTATAATACGTTTTTCGTGCCGGTATCTCTGGTATCTCTTCCAAGCCTGTTTCGCGATTGTACACAGGGAACGGATGATTTGCCCGTGGATCAACTTTGGGGCGCTCTAATCTCAAACTGATATGTGAATTACCCGCGACAGTCTGGTTGGACCAGCAAATTTCCTGCATCGAAAGTTCAGGAGTAATCCAGGAGCCACCGCTTGTTTCGTAACCCGGACAGTTAAACATCCCAAAATCCATTCCCAGTCGTTTTGATTCTTCAGCAGCATAGCGCACCAGCTTCCACCAGGGCTCTGTCCATGAAATAATCTCAGGTGTTGGGCTTTTCCCAATCTCGCCTGCTAAAGATGTTGTTATGTCAGCAAGGCTGAACATGGTTGTCCTGTTAAATCCCGCCTTTTTCAGCGCTTCCAAATCCCTGGTAATACCTACTTTGCTCAAATTCGAACCCATCCACATCCATAAGACTCCGGGTTTTGCACTTTCAGGAGGATTTCTAAAAGCTTCGGCGGGGTCAGTCACAGCAATAGAACGATATGTTATAACGCTTTGGGCCTTCAGTGTTAAAGAAATAGAAATTATAATTCCAATTGTAAGAAATTTTAATTTTTTCATTTTCCCTTTTAGTTTTTTTGCAGGTTTTCTATGGTTTTTATATCCTTGTATTCTTCATCTGATCCTTTGAATAAACCGTCAAGTACCAGGGTACTTTCCGGATTAGACAAAAGCAATTGTTTTAATACCTGTTTATCGGGAAAATCATTTATCGGTTTATTATAGTTCCAAAGGGTGCCGTAATTATCCTTTTCAGGTGCACCAACAAGGAGAATGCGGAATTTCAGATTTTTCAGCAATGCAAGGTTTTTGTTGAATTCGTCCGGATTACCCAAAATAAGTGCTGTAACTGGAGCCACATACAGATTTGGCTCATTTACAGATTTAATCAAGGCTGAGATTTGCTCAAGATTACCGGGATTTCTGCCTGAAGCCATTCGCAAATTAACATTGATTTTATGCTTCGCAGCATATTGGCATATCACTTTTATGGTATTTTGCAATGATTCATTGAATTTTTCCATGGTGAAATTGATTTCAACCTTCCGGTGTGTGGTTAGGATCAGATCGCTGGCTCCTAAAACGGTCATTTTGTCGATAACCGATTTTATGGCTTCCATGCTTCGGGCATACTCAAGAGAATCACTGTTTACCAGCCGCAAATCAGGGTAAAGGTTAATTCCAGATGAAAAATCCACGATCACCTTTAATCCTTGCCGGTTTATCCAGCCGGATTCATTGGCAAGAATTGATTTTTCTTTTTCAAGCAGGTATTTCCAGTCAATTATTATCCTGTCGAAATTTTGAAAAAAAGTGGGACGAAGCAGGATTTCATCTTTTATGGATGAAATATTCCTAAGGGTTAGCCCCCTGTTTACAGGATTTGGCGCCGGTTGAATAAACGGGACATCCTCAATGTTGTTCTCTTCCATTTTAATATTAAAGATACGGATATCGCCTCCTTTAATTGTTTTTCCGGTATTCTTTCCGGTATTGTTGACAAAATTCCTGGGGAGGAAGCCAATGGCTTTTTGTTCTGAACAATCCAGCGGCAGTTCGGTAATCTTTATTATTTTGCCGGCATTTGAAGTGATTTGCAAGGGTTTCTCAAGCCAGGAATTATTGCAAACCGCTACTGTAAATTCCCCTTTGCTTTTACGGCAGGTTATCAAACTGAGATCTTCGCCTGAGTTGAATATTTCATTTCTGCTGAAGATATCACCAAGGATTAACTTAACATGATTCAGCAAAGGGAATGGAGTTTTAAAAGTCGAATCAATAGCCGATTTTGGGATACCCCGGGGATTTGAACCCAATCCGAAAGAAGAGGCAAAAGCCGTTATCTTTCCCAAACCAACGGCATGTTCAATTACAAGTGGTTTATTATTGCAGGTGGCAATTGTATTCGTTTCTCCGGGAAAATGGATATCCTTGATCTGAAAGGCAGATTCTTCCTTCAGTTTGGTTTTGTTGTATGAAACCGATGCATTGTTATTAAAGGTTATATCATCCTTCCCGGTATTTATGCCGGATAATCCATCGGGCATATTTTCCAAACTTCCAGCTGTTATAATCAGATGGCCTCCGGATTCAACATATTTTTCCAGTTTATCCTTTATTTCATAACCACCCTTTAGTTTGTCCGCGATAACCAGGACAGGGTATTGTTTCAGCAACCATAACGGGCAATCACTTAGGATACAATCTGCTATATCGCCATGCGGAGTCGGTGCAATAAACCCTGTTTCATCATGAAAATAAGAGGCATCCTGATATCCGGGATAAAGCATATTTAAAATGCCATCAGTTAAATAATCACCTTCTTCGTAAGGAAGGTTGCCCCAAACGCGATAAACATTATTGGTATACTGTTGTCGGGGGAACGTCCAGCCGGAGAAAAAATCGACCATTACTGCAACCGGAGTGTAAAGATTGCCCGGATTGCCATATTTTTTTACCCATTTATTTGCTGATTGCTGGATTTTCCCAATTGGGCTCAACTCTTCCTTTGACTTATACCGGATTTCTTTTTCATATTGGGCAGGAACCTGATACCATCCTGGATCATTCTTATTGAAAAATGAGCCCTCGAATCCAACTGCGACACAGTTATACATGATGTGGCTATAAATCAATCGTTTGAGTAAACTCAGGCTGGTTCCTTCCATATCGCCACCATTATCGCTCGTGATGCCAGAATAGTTTTTCCAACCCCACCGGTTAAATACTGAGGCATTTCCAAACCAGGGCACACCATATTGTTTACCTGCTCCTCTGATAAAAGAGTAATATATCTGGCCATTGGGTAACGCTTGGGCAGTTTCAGCCCCAATCATGGTAGAAACTCCCTCCTTGAGCAAATAATGTCCAAAATTCAGCGAGATAAGTATTGTCATTTTATTCCCGAGCCTGTCGGTCAAACCCTGAAAATGGTTTTGAAAATTCAGGTATTGTTGTTCCCGGCTACCGCCGGGAGATATCATCTGACTGGCATACAGTCCGATGTACCTGCCGTCCTGTTCTCCATTGTCCATACCCAGCCAACGGGGCCCAAGTTCTTTTTCAAATAAGTTGAGTGCGTTCTGCGGAACCGAAAATTCCTGGCCGGAACAGTCGCGGCATGAAGAGCCGGGTACATAACCCCAAATATCAAATAAATAAAGTCCTCTCTTTTTCAATTCAGATACAATCTCAGGTAGGTCTTTCCGGTAAATCAGGGGATACTTTGGCCATATAATATTACCAAGGCCATATTTGACGGTATAATTATCCAGCGATTTTTTATAGTCACCTTCTAAGCTGCGCAATGCCATAAATTGGATTTGATTTCCGAAGGTTCCCGCATCCGGCGGTTTTACTAAACGACGGGCATCATCAGGATGTTGGCGGGGATTCATCGGATAATTATACATTCTGATTTTATTGACACCTGTTTCCGTCTGCGAAAAACAGGAATAACCCGAAATGCCAAAAATGATTATCAGGGAAATAATTTTTTTAAAATTCATTTTCATTTCATTTATTTTTTGATGAAGGATTATTAAAACTGCCATATCTTCTTCTATTATAAACTAATGTGAAATATTTTCGCCTATATCTTCGAGTGTTCTCCCTTTAGTTTCCGGAAAATATTTCCATACCACAATTACCTGAATAATCATCATGATCGAAAAAAACAGAAATGTATGACCTACTCCAAATTGAGATGTTTTCGCAACCACCGGAAATAAAAATGTAATTAATGCAGCAAAAAACCAATGGGTAAAACTACCGAGGGATTGCCCTTTCCCACGAATGCTATTCGGAAATATTTCAGCGATTAATACCCAAATAACAGCGCCTGTTGAAAAACCGAAGAACATAATATAAGTCAATAAAAGGACCAGCAAGCCGTATCCTGAGAAATCCTGCATGTAAAATATTTTGGCTACAAGGCCCAAACATATTGACATTCCAATGGAGCCGACGATCAGTAGTTTCTTTCGCCCAACTTTGTCTATAAGTACCATCCCAACAATTGTAAATATTCCCATCATAAGGCCAACCAGGATGGATTGAAACATTGAATCGGCATTGGTAAGTCCGCTTAGTTCGAATATGCGCGGTGCGTAATATAAAATAGCATTGATCCCTGAAAACTGATTAAACATCGCCACCAAAAATGCAATAGAAATTGGCTTGAAGTAGATCCGGGAAAATAAACGTTGATTGCCATTGGATGATTTTGCCATACTTCCCTTTATCTCTTCAACCTCTTCGTCTATTGAAGCGATCTCAATCTTTTCCAGAATGATTTTTGCTTTTGCTATTTGTCCGATTTTAATAAGAAATCTCGGGCTCTCAGGGATTAAAAATAGCAAGCTAAAAAACAGGAATGCCGGAATACCGGCAACGCCAAGCATCCATCGCCACGGCTCAGCCCCGACATTGCGCAGTAGAAAGTTGGAAACATAAGCGATTAAAATCCCGGAAATAACATTGATCTGAAACATCGCTGTCATCCTTCCCCTGATTTTTGCCGGCGAAATCTCTGCAATATACATTGGAGCTACTACAGACGAAGCGCCAACCCCGATACCTCCGAGAAACCGAAACAGAATAAACAAACTCACATTACTGGCAAGGGCGCTTCCAACGGCCGTGATGACGTATAATGCCGCAATTATAAAAAGGATGGGTTTTCTGCCATACCGGTCGGCCGGTTCTCCGGAGATAAATGCCCCTAATACAGTTCCAATTAATGCGGAAGAAATTGTAAATCCGTGCCAAAACGGGCCAAGCTGAAATAAGCTCTGGATGTGTTTTTCAACTCCTGAAATAACTGCGGTGTCAAAGCCAAATAGAAAGCCGCCCAAGGCTACAATGACTGACCAGATTAGAACTTTTGTGTTTGTTTTGTTCTTCATAAATTGAAATAATTATTAAGAATTAACACGCCATGTATGCAGCCATTAGCCTTATTTCAGCCCATTAATATGGATTAGAAGGGCTTAATTCCCATATTTTTACACTTTTTGCTTCTATATTCCCTCCTTCAGAGAACAAACTTATTCCCATGCCTCCGAGTGTAGGATACACCATGCGCCCGATGGCTTGCCTGTCGTTGGCAAATACTTCTATTATTGATTTATCAACGAATATTCTCAAAACCAGTGGCTCGCCGTTTTTAATTTCCAATGGAGCTTCTTCAATTATTTTACGACCAAATTTTAAACCCGATTTTCTTGTGTCAAATTTCAGTTTCTTATCTGACTTATCGTAATAAATTGAAGTTTCTTCACGACCATCGTCCGATACACCAACTTTTACCCCATATTGCATGGCATTATTAGGCTGAATTGTTACTTCAAGTTCCATTAATTCATGACCAGATTGATTCAGTTTAAATTCACTGCCGGAGGCTACTTTCACATTTGTGATTGTCGATTCTTTCATCCTCAGCGTCTTCAGTTCTTTTACAGGTCTAATTCTCAGGGTTCCATCCTTACCAAGCCACAGCGAACGGGGAAGTCCATAAGTCCCTGTCCATCCCCAATATTTTTTTATCGAATCCGGACGATCATCAAATATCCAACTCCACATAATTTGTCTCCCTTTACCGTCTATCAATGCTTCCGGTGCAAAATAGGCATTGTCTTTCCAGGTCATACGACCATGATTATTGGGATAAAAATGATCATTTTTGTAATCGCCAATATAATACTGACATCCTTTGTTGTGGCTAATCGAAAGCAAAAGGTACTTATTGCTTGGCCTTCCACCATCAGGAGAAGAGGGTAAAGGAAGAAAAGAGGGACACATATTGTCCTCCGAAGCATCTGTCCACTCCCGTTTTGATTCATAAAAACGATGAATATAGTTCCAGTCTTTAAGGTTTTTTGACTTAAATAGATAAAGCCGGTCACCCTGTTCATCGGCAGGTGAATCAGCTTTTCTACCATACTTGTTTAATACCATTAAATTACCTGTTAGCAGGTAATAACTTCCATCTTTTTTCCAGATGTTCGATGGGTCAGCAGAGCCTACATGTATCTCTTTCCCTGATGCGTCCTTCATTTCGGTGATACCCCATTCAGTAGATTTAATCACCGGATTACTTCCTGATTTCTCCCATTTATTAAAGTTATGATCAGCGCTTTTTGCAAGGCCAATACCTCTATCGCCCCACAACATCCAATAGGATAATACCGCCGAACCATCATCATCAACAAAAGCTCCTCCGCTAAAACAACCTTCATCACCATCACCAGGACCAATGGCATCGGGATGAAAGCGCCAATGCAACATATCTGTACTTGATACGTGCCCCCAGGCAAAGCCATTTCCCGTACTGTTATAGAGAAACATCAAATGGTAACGTCCATCATGATAAAAGGCGCCATTAGGATCACCTGGTCGCCCATCATCTTCCGGAAAGCAGAAGTGATATGCCGGTCGATAGGGGTCTGCCAACAGGCGCTCTCTAAATTCCCGGGTTGCTTTAAGGACTTCTTTTGAAATGTCTTGATTTGGATTAACAAGAGCAGGAACTGGTGCCGGATTATTTTGCGAAAAGGCAGATAAATGCAATAATAAGAAGGCCATAAGTAAAAGCAAAAAATGTTTCATGATCATTAATTTCGGAAAAAATATTCACTTTATCTTGATTACCACTGCATTGCAGGGAATAATTTCCAGGCCTTTATTTCCTCTGCTTTGATGGGTGCATCTTCAGCAAAAACCTGAACATTGACTGCATCTTTCAGTGTTGGATAGATTACCTGAGTAATACATTGACGGCCATTGGCAAAGACTTCAAGCATTGATTTGTCGAGAAAAATGCGAAGCCTAACTTTTTCGCCAGATTTTACCGTAAATGGGGCATCTTCGGTTTCAATAACCGGGTTGTTTTTTGGATCAGGAGATGCAAATGCCATCGCGAACTCTGTATAATCGGGTTTATTCAGCCCTGATTGACGCATGTCGATTTGTAATTTATCTTTATCGCGGTCAATAACTATTGGCGTTTGCTCACGCCCGTCTTTTGAGCAAAAGACTTTGACTCCAAATCGTTTTGCTTTTCCAGGGGAAATCACAATATCCATTTCAATACTATTTCCGGCAATATTGTTTAGCGTTACAGACTGACCTGCTGCGACCGAAAACGGTTTTTCTTCGGTTGGGTTATACCTTAAGTGCTCTACTTCCTTCGGCGGCTCAATATTCAACGAAAGTTTGTCTTTCGACAATGTCAGCACCCGGGGCATCGACATAGTTCCGCTTGAAACCCCTGATTTCCGGTCAAGTACCCAGGCCCACAGAATACGTCTCCCCATATTGTCAAGAAGGGTTTCGGGAGCAAAAAAAGTTCCGCCCGGCCAGTTCATACGGTGATGCGACTCAGGATTAAACTGTTTGCCATCCCATGTACCAATATAATATCGCCCACCTCGGGCATGACTGATACAAAGAAGCACCCATTTATCGCCGAGCTTAAAAAAATCGGGGCATGAAATATCTTCAAAATCATTTACCCCCGGCATATTATGGGTCATAAATCCTCCAATTTTCTTCATGGGTTTGTCATAGGAATCTCCAACATAAAGAACCGGAGGATTAGGATGTTTGGCGCTAGGTACGCCTCCGGAAATCTGATAATAAGTATCTCCATCGACCCACATGTGTGGATCCCAACCTGGCTTTGCGATAGGATTTGTTTTCGGTTTTGTCCAATGATTCATATCTTTCTGATTACCATAGGCAACACAATTCCCATCTGTACCTAAACCATGATAGGCCAAAACCACATTTCCATCGTTGGCCAAAAACGCATTACCGCTGAAAATGTCATGTTCAGGGTCGCCGGAAAGAGGTTGTAAGTCGTTAGAATACCAGCGCCAATGAAACAAATCGATACTTGAAAGATGTTGCCAATGACAACTGTTTTCATCTTGATAGATATGCCAAAGATGATAAACACCATCTATGAAAATGGCCCCATTCGGATCGAATGGAAAGCCCTTGCCTTCTGCAATAGTAAGATGCCATGCAGGACGTATCGGATCGTTCAGTTCTGCACGGTGTATCCGTCTTGCTGCCTCGATATCTCCCGGCATTATCCTCTTTATCCGCGTTGTATCTGTCTGCTCTTGTGCTTTTGAGGTAATATTTAATAAGAAGAGCGTTGCTATAAGAATTAAAAAATATTTCATTTGAAAGTGTAATTTAATATTAAAAAAGTACTTTCTCACTTCAATTTACACTGACAGGCACCAAGATGTGATATTTCCCGGAACCTAAAAGCAGGACCGTTTCTTTTTCATTCCAGTGCTTTTTATCAATCATAGCCGATGGAACCGGTTTTGAATTTAATTTGATCCGATCTTGGTTCTCACAGGGTATAACTACTGATGCACTGGTATTTACAGGTATCTCAATGCTAAGGGAAAACAGGCCATTCTCCAATTTCCAGCTGGAGACAATACAACCGTACATCGTGTTATACGATCCTTTAGCCCATGTTATAGTCCCCCCGGGTTGCGGATGAATAACAAAATGTTTATACCCTGGTTTTGCTTCATCCAGATTGATTCCTAAGATTACTCTATACATCCATTCGCCTACCGACCCAATTGAATAATGACAAAATGAATTCATTCCCGGATTCTGAAATCCTCTTCCTTTCACATATCCATCCCACCGTTCCCAGATCGTTGTGGCACCCTGATCAATTGAATAAAGCCATGACGGAAAACGCTCTGATTCCAGCAATTGGTAAGCTATGTCATTTCGCCCCCTCTGTGTGAGTTCCTTCATCAACATTGGGGTAGTAATAAATCCAGTGGAAATCCGCCAATCGTATTCTTCGATACACTCAATCAAATGGTCAAACGCCTTTTGCTGTTTATCTTCCGGCAACAAGTCGAAATTTAAGGCCAGCGCATAAGCTGACTGGGTATTCCCTTTTATCCGGGCATCCTCATCAACGTATGTATCGTTGAATTTTTGTCTGATGCTCTCAAACAATTTTGAATATTCCTTCGCATCCTCTTTATAACCCAAAATGGCAGCCATTTGCGAGAACAGCCGTACAGAATTAGCATAGAAAGCGGTTGCAAAAACATCTTTGGGAACCTCTCCCCTCTGGTTGGAATATCCTTCGGCAATAATTGTATTTGCATTGAGCCAGTCACCATATTGGTTTCCCACATCGTTCAGCCACAAATGATCATGATTTTGCCTGGTGATGTTCTCCAGGTATCTTTTCATGGCATCATAATGCTGGCTCAAGAGTTCTGTATCTCCGTAGTTCAGGTACATCCTCCATGGCACTATAATCCCCGCATCGGCCCAGGCGGGTGCGTTACTAAACCTTATATCCGGTTTGTTTGCATGTGGGGCAATATCCGGAAATGCGCCTCTCTGAGACTGGGCATCCCTGATATCTTTGACCCATTTGGTATAGAATGCGGCCATATTCATGTTAAACATGCTGGTCTGACAAAACACCTGTGCATCACCCATCCATCCCATCCGTTCATCGCGCTGCGGGCAATCGGTGGGCACACTGGTCATGTTGTCACGCTGGGTCCATAAGATATTGCTCCACAGCTGATTCAGTTTTGGATTGGAGCATTCAAAGGAACCTGTAACTTCCGGACTGGAAGAGATGACGCAGGCTTTGATCATCTCCCTGGCGGGAGCACTCCTTAATCCGGAAACCTCAACATAACGGAATCCGTGATAGGTAAAAGAAGGTTCAAACATATCATTTCCTCCGGAGAGAATATAGTTATCTTCCTGAATTGCAGCTGCTAGATTTTCGGTGTATAGTGAACCATCCTCATTAAGCATCTCGCCATGTCTGATTTTGATGAAATCTCCTTTCTTTCCCTTTATTTTGAGTTGCGTCCATCCGGTGAGGTTCTGACCGAAATCGATGATAAACTTTTCATCCAGTGGAAATATATTTATGGGCGACAGGGTTTTATAAACACGAATCGGTTCATTCTTCTGTGCTTCCAGGTTTTTATGGATTGTATGATCAACATACGCATTTTCCCACAAAGCATCATCAAAGTCAACATCCTTCCATCCGGAAGGGATTTTCCGCGCATCAATGGTCTGACCTAAAAAATTGTCGGCAGATAAAATATAACCTTGCGTATTTATCTTCCATGATCCATCGGTAACCACAACCTGATTTGTTCCGTCCAGGTAATCTATGTCCAGCTGGGCTATCAGTCGTCGGTCATTTCCGTACACGCCCCTGCGGGGATAATCGGCATGCCATTTGGTGGGGCCCAGCATACCGAGGTACCATCCATCGCCTAAAACAGTAGAAAGTACATTTTCCCCCTGCATGAGATCCTTGCTGATATCGTATACTTGATACTGCACTCTTTTGTCATAGTTAGTCCATTCGGGGGTCAAAACCTGATCTCCGACCTTATTCCCGTTGAGTCCCATTTCGTAATATCCCAGCGCTGACGCATAAAGGAAGGCTTTCTTAATCCCGGGCTTTACCATAAATTTCTTTCGCAACATCGGGGAAGGAGGAGGAATAGGCCTGACATTTTTCAAAGCCCCATCCTTTCCCGGATTGTAATGATCAAGATACTGTTTATATGCTTTTTGTGCCAGGTCGGGCTGAGCTCCAATCCATTTTGCCTGCCAGTCTGTTTCTTCGAGTAACCCCATGCTCCAGAAAGCAGTTTCACTCCAGAAAGCAGTTTCACTTTCGTTCATCCAGACCTTCACTTTCCAATAACAAAGCTGCATGCTACCAGGCGGTTTTCCGCCGTAAACAATTTGTGTGCTTGCATCCGATTCAACCTTTCCACTGTTCCAAAGATCGGCATCCTCATCCAACAGTTTTTCAGGAGAGCTGGCGACCAGTATTTGATATGCCGTTTGTTTTTGGTTAAAAAAGTCGTCTTTTACCGCATCCAGCTGCCAGCTCAAACGGGGTCCAGGCACATCAATCCCCATTGGATTGGTCAGGTACTCACATTTCAGTCTGGTCACTATTATTTTTGCCTCTTCCCGGGAGCAGGAGAAGATAAGAAATGGAAATAACAACAAGATTATTTTAAGTAGCTTTATCACGTTTTATAACATTAAAAATGGCAATGTATTTTCCTGTCAACCAACTAATTAATATTCTTTCTATTACTATTTTGACCAATTATCGGTGCGAAATGGTGAAACAGGTAGCTTTTCGACGCTAAACAAATTTCCTATGGCTTGGTTGCTGAAAGAATAACGAACAGAAGCCGGCGCTTTTACTTTTTTACCCGAAACTATCAACTTATTACCCTCAACTGTTGCATTGGCAGGATAAAAGACTTTATCAGCCCCTGCAATAAATAATTCATCAACTTTTTTACCGGCTATCATTATATCCGAATCAAAATATACGATAAGTTTGTTTTGATTGATTTCCATTTTCTGATATGTCGGACATTTCCAGGCGATATTGGCCTGATTATAGGTTTTGAACAAAGCTAAATTAGCTAACCGATAACCCACATCATGTTTATTTTGCGGATGAATATCTGTAACATTATCCACTAAATCGGAGACAACGACCATCCCCGCATTCTTATTAGTAAGGCATTGAATTTGTGCTTCTCTTAAAAAAGCAGCAGAGTCTTTTGCATAATTCTTAAAAGGAGCTATTTGCACATAATAGAATGGGAATTCCTTATTCCAATCCTTTCTCCATTCTGCTATCATCGTTGATAATAAACTTCGGTATGCTGATGGAAATGCTGTATTGGATTCCCCCTGATACCAAATGGCTCCGGCAATGGTATAATGAGTAACCGGAGCTACCATGGCATTGTACGCAGAACCGGGCTCGCAAGGCCACCATGGATATGCTTTTTGCATTTCGGAAGATGCCTTGTAAATAGGATTACTCTTGATAATATCTGCCGAAATCCATGGTTCAATAGCAGTACCACCCCAGGCTGATTGAATAATGCCGATCGGAACATTTAAGTCCTTGTTTAATTTCCTGGCAAAGTAATAGGCTACCGCGCTAATTTCTCTGATTGAGGTTGAGTCGCAGACCTCCCATTTTGTCATGCAATTATCCTGCGGGTAGTTAGCAGTGGTTTTTCTAACTTTACAAAATCTTATATTGGGATTATTTCCGACAAGGGCATCTCTTCCCACTTCTTTAATACCAAGGTAATTATAACTCGCTTCCATATTTGATTGACCCGAACAGAACCACACTTCACCGACCATTATATTTTGCAGGACAAGCTTGTGTCCCCCACTCCCACTGATGGTAATGGAATATGGTCCCCCTGCCTTAGGCGTGTTAATGTATACCGCCCATTTGGCATTGTGATCTGCTGTAATGGTATCAGTTCTATTGCTCCACGATGGAGTAATGGCAATTACTTCTGCCGGATCTGACCATCCCCAAATCTTAACTTTGGTGTTTTGCTGGAGAACCATATTATCTCCAATGAGTGAAGGTAAAGCAATATCTGCCATCGCATTAATTGCAATAAACAACACACTGATCACCAAAAGCATTTTTTTAATTAGTTTCACGTGTTTATAATTTGTTTTTTAAAGGTCGAATGGAACTCGCATATGAAATTTTCCTCCATGGTGTTTTTGAGATACTCACTTACAGTAGTTTTGTAGTCCCACTCGTACTCCGAATCCAAATGAGTGTAGCTTACGGTGTATAGCACCCTGTTTTTTGAAATGTCGTATTTGGCCCGCCTGTCAACTGGTTGCGAAAACGACAGCAAGGGCAGTAACACGAATAAAAACAGAAAGAATTTTTCTCTCATGAATTATGATTTAGTTTTCTCAGATTTCAATCCCGCATGCAGCAAGACTTTCACTTTGATGATTTTAGCAATTTACAGTTAATGTATTCCACATGTCAATCAATAATTGACACTTGTTAAAAATAGATTTACCTGTTGCCAAATACTTCTGCTATTTTGGAGAAAGCACATTGAATATTAACCTAAAAGTTAGCCAAATAAACTTTATCCGGAAGAAAGAATCAAAATTCTTAGGAATCAATCCCGAAGATGAAACAAGGCACCGGCTGGTATTTCCTGTTCTTCGATTACAGGGCCTTCCCAGCTGACGATGTTAAATTTCCGGGCGCCCAGCTGGAAATACTTCTCAAGAATCTCATATTTTCCTTTCCGGAGGGCAATGGTTTTTTGCCCGCCACTTAGGAATATTTTACCGTCAGGATATAGCGTGCACCGGTCGTTGACCTTGATGGGAAAGGTGTACCCGAAATAGTCTTCCCGCTTGCGGTGTTCAATGGTAAAATTGGTGATAATGCCGGTTCAAATTCTTCAGATACCGGGCAGTCTTCTTTTGCCGCTCCCCAGCTTTTGTTGGGCGAAACTCCCATTTCGAAAGCCAGTTCAGATCCATTCAGAATATCATTGTGAGTAAACCTCGATATGGAATAAGCTGGCTGAACTCCATAATTGTTTTATTGGAATAATGATAACCGGAAGAGCCATCCAATCTTCCCAACGGGTATCCGGACTTATCTGTACCATCCCGAATGGGACAGTCGCTCCCGGAAAAGTATGCCCGTGTCCACGGGTGCCGATCATTGGATCAACGAGAGCGGTATAATCAGTTTTACTCTTTTTTACTGAACAGGCAGTGTAGCTCGATTCGTTTCATTGGATTTGGATTTCTGGAATTTATTAAAAAACTGAATACCATCTAAATTCATCCCATCCGGTAAAGGGAGGATATGATAAACGTTACCACCCCTGAGAAATCTGCTTTTCCATCAGATCAAATATTTAAGCTTACTGTGATGTTTAATTTTAAGTGGACACCCTAATCAATCTATTTTCCTGAAGGTTGTATCTGTTAATTTTACTTTTTGACTTTTCAGGGCGTTAGGATTAGGGCCACCGACAAAATCTTTAAGAACAAGATCCTTCACTTCAAAACATTCAATTCCATTGGTGAAAAATCCCGGAAGATCGTCACCCCAACTCAGCGTGAAATCACGAATGGCGATATTATCTACATATTGAGCATAAATTCCGGGAATATCATGTTCAAAGATCTGGTCTTCAATGTTCGCAGCTGGACGTAAGTCAAAGTTACCACCATAACCCATGGTTTCCCTGCCTTTTCTAAGGTGAAGCTGAACGTTATTGAACTGAATATTCTCCAAATGACTTTCTTTTTGTCCGTATATGAATATTCCCTGTTCTCCTGTGGAAATGATATTATTGAACTGCACATTTTTAATCTGACCGACAGGTTTTCCTTCAAACCTTGTTATGGCAGATAAATGAATGGGTTCCCCGTGTCCCCACCACTGTCCGTTGTACAGGCGGGTTTCAATCATGATATTTGAGAAGATCAACTCTTCAATTGATGATGAATCCCGAGCATAGATGCCAATTCCCCTGTTTGACTCAGAAATCACGATATTACTGAAAATACACCTGCGTATAGGGTGTTGGCCATATCCGATTCGTATGGCAGACGATCGGGATTGAAGATGGCAATTGTTCACCTGGATATTCTCTGCATAAATGGTTTTGTTCCCATGTATGTATTTATCCTGTTCTTTTGAATTGAACCCGGGAGTATCCTCAGTCCGTGTAAACCCGGTTACAACAATGTCATCATCACCGGCACGAATATCACAATTGGCAATCCGGACATTTCTGGAAACCGTAAGGTGAATCCCATCGCTGTTTGGGATCATCAGGTTATTTAAAATTGAAATCCCATCTATCAGAACATCTTCGCAATATCCAATTCGTGTTGCCCAGACTGGCGTGTCTTTTATTGTAATACCCTTAATGGAGACATGATTGCAATGGTAAAAAACAATGGCAATGCCGGGCATTTGTTTTCGTTTCAGTGGGCCATCGGTAAAAAAGGTACCCTCCGGCATGTACCCTTCTTTTTGCCTGATTATTTTTCTGTCAAATTCAGGATATAGATGATTCTGGTCTGATTCATAAAAACTGGTTCCCAGACCATTTAAAGTCCCTTCCCCAGTGATACTGACATTATAAGCATCCTGGCAAAATATCATACCATATCGTGAGGAGGAGATTAAAAAATCGTCCAAATTTTCACTGGATCTGAGTTCCGCCCCTGTTTCCAGGTGGAGATTGATGTTACTTTTCAGAATAATAGTGCCGGTGATAAATGTTCCAACCGGAACAATAACTGTTCCACCTCCATTTTGATAACAGGCATCAATAGCTTTCTGAATGGATGAGGTGGCGATTTTATTTTCAACTGCGCCAAAATCTTTAATGTTATATTCAATACCGTAGGCAGCCCTGCAGGCAAGCAATACAAAAATTATGATGATTTTTATTGTTTTCACTCAAAAATATTTTAGTTAATAAATTGAATATATGTGTGTTCTCAAAAAAACTCTCATGCCAAAAGAATTTCACTTCGAACAATATTTTCATCTTCTTTTTGTGCCGCTTCCTTTAAAATTAATTCCGCGGCATGTTCGTTTCATCTGCCTTAATCTCAAGAACAAGTACACTTCCGGCAGGCATTTTCTCAGTCCTTGCAATAATTCCTGAATTGTAGCTCTTTTCTTTTCCGGTACCAACTCCGTCGATCACTTTTACCCGATACCTTGCGGCTTTGGGTAGTTGGTATTGTATGGGATCTAAAGTGTAGTTAATGGTGTGTGATGTGTTATCCAGGTTGGTGAATACCAGTCCAAGGGCGCCATCCTCACCCTTCCACGCAGAATGTGAAACAGCTGCCATCTCCAATTTCTTTTCATTCTTCCCCCATGGGGTACTCAGAACCGGATTGTCTCCTTCAAGCTTCGGAGGACGCACCATTTCACCATAGAACAGGAATTTCTTTACCGACTCCTTTACCAGTGACTTGCATAAAACCTTTAAATATTTAGCCTCCGGACTTTCCAGATTCACGGTATTTGGATCAAACCATCCCATCTGCTCACCCCATAAAAACATTCGTGCGTTACCCATCTTGAAGGATAATCCTGAACTGCCGGTACCCTGACCATAAAGTAAACAGTATCCGGAATATACATAATCAAACAACGGTATATGATCAGGTATGATACTGGAAGTATTAATTGCCAACAAGCCGTCAAAAACATCAATATAAGGTTCTGCGAAATCTTCAGTCGTAAGAATTATATCCGGATTAATCTTACGGGCATTTTCGTGGGTTAGCTCAATCCCCTTCCTGTTGCCGTCGATCCAGTGATGTCCTCCACCAAGAGGATGCCCATGGGTGGGATCAAAACAATAGGCCGGCTGGCATGATGCTGTTTGATCCATATACACACCGTTCACTCCTAACTCAGAAACCATCCTGGTTACTATTTCAGACAACTTATTTTGCCAAACCTTTGTGGTTGGGCACATTATTGCGAATGGATTATCAGCCCAATGTTCCTTCATAATTGCAAGGTCCTGCCAGGCGCATGTATTCCACTTCGAATAACTTATTAAATCATCAAATAACATAAATGGCGCTTTGCAGGCAGCATCCTGAGGATGTTCGTTGCTCCAGCTTTTTGAATTCATATCCCAAATCCGGCTATTGATGTAGGGTACTATTTTTACACCCGCGCTTTGCAACTGTCTGGCCATCTTTGAAAACCCTTCAACAGGAGGGAAATAGTCCGGATAGTAGGTGTCAAATGGATTCTCAGTCCAGCCATACCATTGAAACGCGGTAGGGACATCCAGGTACTTTGCAAGAGGTATCATTTTATTGGTCGTCAGACCTTCCGTCCATGATACAAACCATATTGGGGTATTCAGATACCATTTGGGGATATCCTTCCGCTGGGATAGTTTACCCTTTGCGCACCATTTCTGATTAATTACCCACTCGCGATAGATCTTTGATGCTGTTATCCAGTCCCCTTCGTAAACTCCGACTACTGCCTCATACGGCATCCTATAGCTGCTTTGGCTTCCAGGAATACCCATTCCCTCCGGATAGTTCCTTATACTGTATTTCAGACTTCTGTCTTTTTCATCGACATCATAACCGAATTTTTTTACATTAGCTTTTGAATCGTGCGTGGCAAGATATAATCCATTGTTATTCTTTCCTTCAAAAAGAGTGCTGAATTGCATGTTACATCTTGCCGACGGATAACTCAAAACCTGTGGCGGCCTGGGATCCTCATCGAACTTCTCCGGGATCCTTTTAACGGGATTTTTTAACAGGCAGCCGATAAAATCAGGATATGCCAACTGCATATCTTCATCCTCTGATGCGCTCAACCCTTTTATTGAAGGATACGCTACTTCCCATGTCCCAAAATGCCTGCTATTATTTTCCACATTAATCTGCCAATAAGAGAGGGACGATTCATCCAGCCTTACCGTAGCATCCACATTAACTGACTTTTCCTCAGTGCCCAGCGTAATACCCTTCCAATACAGATGCAGGGTGAGATTGCTGCCATCAGCCGATTTTTCTATATTATATGTCCGGGTACATGCTACATTGTTGTCAATAGTTACGAGGTGATTAGAGGAGTGTTTGAATTCGATCTCCCACAGTGTACTTCCCTTCGTTTGCCCCAGCAGAAAATCATGATCCTTCTGCACATTTTTTATGCTATACAAACCGAATCCATCTTCTTTAAAAAACTTCAATCCAATAATCCCATTGGATATGGATATGCCGTTTGTGGTTTCTTCTATCGAAAAGTCCGGTGCGACAGTCTTCTCCGTATATTTAAATGCCATTGTTTCAGTAACTGAAAAAAATGAAATTATCAGAAGAAATACAAAAAACTTAAGCGGAAAAGTAATTTTACGAAACATTTGAACCTCCTTTTTTTATTATGAATTTTTATTAATCAACCTGTTACCCGATTTAATACAAATCAAATAAACTAGTCCTTCAGGCAGCGCACAGAAAACCCAATACTCTTACCATAGCCGTATCTGCCGATATAGCTGACAATGCCAGTCATGTACCTGGGCCAGGCCATGTAGGCATTAAACTCAGAAGAACTCCACCAGCCGCCGTAGTTTCCAAAGTGGCTGAATTCTCCACTGATGCTACGGTAGCTACCCGGAAGTGCTGTAAAACCTGTTTCGTTGGTTGCGCCCGTATTTGGGCTTTGCCAGTGTGCTGTGCCGGTTTCTTTTAGTTTACCACCGGCAATTTTGGCACCTCCCAAATAGTCTGTTAGTGTGGTCCATTCGGCATCAGTGGGGATATGCCAGCCAGTTGGGCATACATTACGGCTGTCTGTTACTGCATACCATGTATATAACCTGCCATAAGCAGCAACGTTACGCTCATCGCCATTATAAGCCCATTGGTATTTTGGCGTACTTTCGCCTGATACATCTAATGTGGCTGGAGTTGTTGTACCAATTACATCACCATTCCGGTATCTGGTGACTTTCAGATTTTCTTTCATCCATACCTGAGTACCAATGCTAACTGTTTGGTATACATTGCCATCAATGTCGGTTACTGTCAGCGTGTTTTGTGCATGTAGCCCGGTCAAACCTATGCCCAACAGGAGTAAGGTGCTTAATTTTAATTTCTTGTGTCGCATTTTTGTTACCTGTTTTTAAATTTAACATTAAAGGACACCTTAAAAAACAATTTTTTGGTGTCATGAATTAGAATAATAATTTAAAACATCCGGGGAAGACCCAGTTGCGCCTTTCCAGATGAATGATACCTGACGTTTTCATTTGGCAGTGGTTTTTCACTGACGACAGACCACGACCGGAGATCTTTCCCTTCAGGAAAAATCATGAAAACTTCGTTTGCTTTTGTTTTGATCTCCACAATATTCCCGCTAATCATCTGACTGTTCTTTTTCAGGTTTGATTGTGCAACGGCCTTGTTCCAGGGCAATTCCAGTTTAAAGGCGTTCCCCGACAAACTTTTGATACATATCCATTGTACATCTCCGGATTTAATTTCCGCAGAAACAACAAAGCCACCTTCGGCATGGAGTGTAAACCTACCGGTTTTATTGGCCGGAAAAGCGGGAAAGATCCGCAAAATGCCGTCGTAACTCTGGAGCAGAGATTCGTTCATGGCTGTTGCCAGCACCGACATCGATTCCATCGACATGTGACGGAAGGGCCATACCGGCAGGGGAACTTTCTCTGCATCCGGCGAACCAATTACGCTTACCATATTTGTTCTGAAAAATAACTCTGCATCCTTATTTATTTCGCCACTTCCATCAATATGGCCCCAGCCATTGCAGTATATCTGCCATCGTTCAGGAAAATGTTTCAGATCAATGGCAAGTTCATTGGCAAGGCCTAAACGTGCCATGACTATAGGAACCGGATCCCAACCCATACATTCAGTACCATATAAAAGCGTAGTAGCAGTCATCACATTAAATGAGGTACTATCTTTTTGTGCCAACCCAATCAATCCGGATGGAAAAACAGGCGACCAGGGAACTGCGGGAAATATGCCGTCCAATACTTTTAATTCACTCCTTTTGCTTTGGTTATCGCCTCCCTCAAATAGAAAAGCATATTCAGGGTCATCGGTTTTGTAATGGGTGGTCAGCCATTTATTTTCTTTAATCCCCCAGCCAGCCGCTACAATTTCATCTGTCGGAACAGCATATCCTTTAAAAATACCCCAGTTCATTTTATACCCGGCCTCTTCTTTAATAATTAACCCTTCACTCACCTTTACGACAGGAAGCGGTGTTAAACTTCCCAATATCTCTTTCCATTTTCTTGCTTCCGGAATATCCATACCCGACACTCTCAATGCTTCCAATGCTGTTGCAAACAGGGTCTTTGCATAAACCAGTTCAGTGAGGCCATCCTTAAGTTTTATCCATCCTTCATAACCTGTACTTTCCTTAGCATGGTATAAGCCATCATTCCCTTTTACAAATAGTGATTCAAAAAACCTGGCTGCTTCAATAATGAATGGAAGGGCTTTTTCATTTAAATATTTTTTATCGGAAGTATATTGGTACTGTCGCCAGAATTCCAAAGCTATTTCAGCAACGGGAGTATGATTATCTTTTACATCCGTATCAATCCTGTTATATCCATTCCTGTTCGTGACATCGGAAATAAAAGCCCCATCAGCATTATAAAATTCCTTTGCATCTTTTTTTGCATGTCGCAGGGAATTAAACCTGAAATCCAGGTATGGGCTAACAAGTTCGTGGAAACCTGCAGCATTCAATGGCCAGTACAACTGTTGCTGGTTCCAGTGAAAATAGAAATTCCATTGTTGTACATCGTGGCTCCAGCTCCACAAGCCATTGTTGAACCGCCCGGGGTATTTGCCCCCCTGCGACGCATTTGCATAATACATGGTGAGATACCAAAGGTTGTTCAGGTAATTATCTCCGTAATCCATGAACGAGCGGTTCCAGATAGATTTCCAGGATTCAGAATGGGATTGCCGGAACGGCTCTATACCTGTATTGCGTACAGAAGCGAGCCTATTTTTCACTTCGGAAACCGGATCGCCAACGCTGGGGGATGTGACAGAAAAAGCAAGCTGCACGTTCTTTTGCCGGCTTCCGGTTAACTGGATCGCTGCACAACGAGAATGCTCGCGGGAATAGTTCACAGTTAATTCATTGCTCTGAATCACACTGCCACCTATGGCAAATGTGCCGCCCGTCAATTTTTGGGTAATGAAAACACCTTTATCATCGACAAAAGCTTCGGTACCTGATAGCCCTATCGAAGCATCCCTCTTCATCCGGGTGTACCACATGGAGAAAGTTCTGGACCCAAACCGTTCAACCGATATTTTTAACGGAACATCTTCATTCAGATCGCTTCCCAATTCGCAAAACAAATTTCCTGATTGATGATCGATAAATGCCTTTAAGCTTACTTTACCGAACGGGCTTGTACCATCCAGGCTTAAAGAAGCATCAGCCAGGTTAAGACGGGCTTTAAAATCAGAAAGATACAAGGTATTAAAAACCGGAAAATTGAAATCGATGGTGATCCTGCAGGCATGGCGTTGCGTGGTATAGTAGTCGTATTTCTCATTCCAGGTTTCAAACTTTTCGGACTTCGCATCATCCCATAGATCGCATTTATTCAGCACAATAATTATTTTTGAATCCTCGCACCACATAAGTGACCCAACTTCACCATTACCCAAAGGGATACCCTGCATAGGATCAACCGGAGGACTTTTGTACACCAAATCGTATTGAGAAACCCGGCCGGGCCATGCTATTTCCCATTGAAACTCTTTTGGGCTAAAAGCAGAACCAATTGTTGTTTGCGCGCTTGTAACTGAAGTTTCATTTATCTTAAAAGCCCGGGGAGCAATAGAACCAACTGCTTTAGTGGTGGTTTGAGCAAGAATTAACGAAAATAAAAAAGGGGAAAGTACAAAGAGAAAAACGAGAAAAAATTTTTTCATATTCCTGAAATTTTTAAACGATCTATTTATAATTGTACTTATGAGTTTATAATTTTGTTCATGTGCATCTGGATCAATTGGTGTATTACTGATTTTTTATCATTTAAAACATCCTCGGAAGTCCCAACTGAGCTTTGCCTGAAGAATGATATTTGACCTTTTCATTTGCAACTGGTGTTTCAGCGACCACCGACCATGAATTGAGGTTCTGTCCTTCAGGAAGGATCATGATTACTTCATTTGTTTTGGTTTTGATCTCCGCAATATTTCCACCAATCATCTGGCTGTTTTTCTTCTGGTTTGATTGCACAATGGCCTTGTTCCACGGCAATTCCAACTTACAGGGATTTCCGAACAAACTTTTGATGCCAATCCATTGTACAACGCCTGATTTAATTTCCGCAGAAACAACAAAGCCACCTTCGGCATGGAGTGTAAACCTCCCCGTTTTATCGGACGGGAACGCCGGAAAGATCCGTAAAGTGCCGTTATAACTTTGAAGCAATGATTCGTTCATGGCTGTTGCCAGTACCGACATGGCTTCCATTGACATATGGCGGAAAGGCCACATAGGAAGCGGAAATTTATCTTTGCTGTTCACGTCCCTGACTGTGTTCGTCCTGAAAAACCATTCATAATCCTTGTTTATTTCGCCTTCCAGTCCCCAGTGACCCCAGCCATTGCAATAGATCTGCCATCTGCCGGGGAAACGTCCCAGGTCAACTGCTAATTCTTTGGAAAGTCCGAGACGCGCCATAACAACAGGAACAGGATCCCAACCGGTGCCTTCCGATCCGTATAAAAGGGTGGTGGCAGTTGATATTTTAAATATACTGCTATCCTTTTGGGCTAACCCTATCACTCCGGATGGAAAAACAGGAGAGGAAGGAACAGATGGGAATATCCCATCTAATAACTTCAACCCATTGTTGGGATAATATCGGCTATTTATGCTATCACTTTTGCCAACCGGATTATATACTGTCAGTAATTTGTTTTCTTTAATTCCCCAACCGGCAGCCAGAATTTCGTTTGTTGGGGAAGATTCACCTTTAAAAAATCCACGCTTCAATTGGTCGCCCGAGCCATTACCTTTAATCGTTTCTTCGTCGGTTTTTATCACCGGAAGAGGTGCCAGGTGTCCCAGGATATCTTTCCACTTTGTGGTTTCCGGGAAACTGGCGCCAGCCACTTTAACTGCTTCCAGCGCTGTTGAAAACAAGGCCTGTGCATAGACCAGTTCGGTTAGTCCATCTTTCAATTTTATCCAACCTTCATATCCGCTGCCCTCTTTGGCATGATACAACCCGTCAGTTTCTTTTACCAAAATGGATTCATAAAACCGGGCCGCTTCTACAATAAATGGGAGGGCTTTTTCTTTTAGAAATTTTTTGTCGCAGGTATATTGATATTGCCGCCAAAAATCAAGGGCAATCTCGGCTATTGGTGTGTGGTTGATTTTTTCGCCTGAAGAGTTGTATCCCCTGCGTTCAGTTACATCCGAAATAAAAGCGCCATTGGAATTAAAATATTCCTTTGCATCTTTTTTTGCCTGGGGCAGGGAATTAAACCTAAAATCGAGGTATGGATTGACCAGCTCGTGGAAACCTGCGGCATTCAAAGGCCAGTACAATTGTTGCTGGTTCCAGTGGAAATAGAAGTTCCAGTTCTGCACATCGCGGCTCCAACCCCACAGGCCGTTGTTAAACCGTCCCGGATATTTACCTCCTTGCGAAGCATTGGCATAAAACATGGTCAGGTACCAGAGGTTGTTGAGGTAGTCGTCCCCATAATCCATGAATGATCGGTTCCAGATCGATTTCCAGGCTTCCGCATTAGACTGCCGGAACGGCTCCAACCCTTTTCCGCGTACAGACGACAGTGCATTCTTTACTTCAGAAACAGGATCAACACCGGGAGATGTGACAGCAAAAGCAAGCTGTGCTCTCTTTTGCCGGTTTCCGGACAACTGAATTACCGCACACCGCGAATGCTCGCGTGAATAGTTCACCGTTAACGCGTTATCCTGAATGACACTGCCACCAACAGCAAAGGTGCCGGACGATAATTTTTGTGTGACAAAAGCCCCGCTCTCATCTGCAATTGCTTCTGTTCCTGATAACCCGATGGAAGCATCCCTGTTGATCTGGCTATACCAGTGCGAAAAAGTTCGTGAACCAAACCGTTCCACAGCGATGTCGACCGGAACATCTTCATTCAGATCACTGTTCAATTCATAAAACAGAAGACCGGATTCATGATCGACAAATGCCTTGAGCCCTACTTTCCCAAACGGACTTGTTGCTTCAAGACTTAATGAACCGTCAGCCAGATTGAGCCTTGCCTTAAAAGCGGAAAGGTATAAAGTACTAAAAACCGGGAATTTGAAATCGATCACGATGCGGCAGGCATGGCGCTGCGTAGTGCTGTAATCTTCTTCTTTTCCGCTCCAGTTGTGAAACGGGCCAAATGTGGCATCGTCCCACAAGTCGCTTTTGTTGAGCACAGCTATTATTTTTGAATCCTCACACCAGAACAAGACTCCCAAGTCGCCGTTCCCCAGCGGAATTCCCTGCATTGGGTCAACAGGTGGGCTGAGGTAAGCCAAATCGTATTGCGAAACCCGTCTGGGCCAGTCAATTTTCCATTCAGCAGTTTTCGGATCAAAAGCTGATTGAATACTCCTATTAGCATTCGGCTGTTTGGCAAAACCCGTAGAACAGCTCAAAAAGTAAATTACACCTGTTAAAACAAGCCATCTTATTGCCCGTATTTTGCTCTTTTTCATAGATTTGGACTTATTGTTTCGCGGTTAGTCTTGTTAACGGGATATTTTTCGGAAAATGGTTTTCAAAAAATGCTTTCTCTGTCCCGTCATACATGGCCACCCGGACTGTCCCCCAGGTTTCCTGATCGCCAGTGGCATAATACAGGTAGGTTTTCCCTTCGTATTCAAGAATATCCACATCCGAGTTGTTTTTTCCTTCTCCTGCTGCGGCCTCCAGTATCGGATTATATGGGCTTAACTCCCAGGTTTCCAAATCCGTGGATCGCGTCAGATATGAAATCCAACCGTTATGCCCATTTAATGGAGCATGTACATAAATGACATAGTAATATGGTTTGAAATAGCGGATAAGCGGACAGGCCGAATATTCATGGTTTTCGCCGGTAAAAGTCAATCCCGGGATTTTTTCCCATTTTGCCAAATCGGCTGAACGGGCAAATTTGAAGCAAAACTGGACCGGTTTATCCGATTCGTATGCCATTACATATCCTTTGTCGGCGAGGCACACCGAAGAATTAAACAAGTGTTCGTTGCCTTCGGGCAGAATTACCTTTTCGGTTTTCCAGTTTATCAGATCGGTGGTGGTTAACCTGTCGATCCCTGTGGAATTCATTACCCTTCCAAAATCGGTAAATTCCAGGGCAAAAACATTCAGTTCGTTGCCGTTTACATAGGCCGAAACAAACGAATGTCCCTGACCAAAGCGGGCAACTTGCTTGCCTGTTTGCAAATCGTCGATGTACAGATAGGCATCTTTCCCTTTGGCTTCACCCAATCCGGGCCGGTAATTCGAAACGAGCAGGAGTCGGGACTGGAAAATCACCGGCGTATTTTCCATCGGGGTCCTTCCTATATCAGAAAAGGCAAAGGGCATCTTCACAAGTACAGGTTTCTGAGCCTTCTGAGCAGACACTGTCGGGGTAAAAAACAGAAGGAATAAGCAACTCTTAATAAACAATCCTATTAATCTATTTCTGAAATAATTATTTTTAATCATGGGTGTCAGGTCTAAATTTGAATAAATCTTGTCATCTTAATTTTACTGAACTTATTTACCACGGAGCTGTCCTATCATAGTATTTAAATTCATTATTTTAATAAAGGTTTGGGGATAGCCATATAATCGAATAACTGATCCGGCCATTGATTGATCCGTTCGAATCCTTCAGGAACTGGCTGACTGAACTGAACGTAAGCCTGAACTTTCCCTTTGGTGGTGTAGCTGACAGCCTTGCCATCCTCGCCCGAAGTAAAAACACTATAACCGGCAAGGATGCAGTCTTCCAGATCAACATGTAATTTCCCCGTTGCCTTATGGCCCTGGGTACAAATGATTCCCGTTGACTTGCCACCCATTTCCGGCTGAGTAAAGTTTAATACAATAAAATGACAACCAACGGCCCGGACATTTACGCAATTACTGGCATACGACATGGCCAACGCATTATCCGGATGGACAAGCGTACAATCTTCCATAATGAGATGAGGGTATCCGGGCATTGTTTTTTCCCAGCCCCCAACCAATACGGCGCCAGTATCTCCAACCCAGTCGAGGGCCAAAAAGTAGCATCTCCTGAAAATACTGGGTTCATCGGGGCGAACAAGCGGATAACAAATTCCCCCGCCAAAAGCACGGCCAATGCCAACGCAATCTTCCAATATCACAGTGAAACCTTCTCCGCTTTTATCGGTAAGGTCCCAAAAAAATCCTGCATCGCCACCGGAGGTATAGAGATTGCGAAGAATCCACCTATCCCAACAGATGCTGGAGAATGTTTGCTCTGTGAACTCAGGCCTCCAACCTTTGGAAGTGGCGCGAATCGTTGACCACCAATCGTAGCTCTTAAAACCTTTTTGAGGATCGCCTGAATCGATGATAATCCGGCCGGTAGCTCCGGAACCTAATTTGCCATCGGTATCTCCAATTAACAAATTATAGGCTCCCTGTGCCCCTTTGTACGCTGTGGATAGATTGGCCTCGACATAGGTATCGGGCCGAATCATGATTTGATGGCCGCCCTTTTCATCAGGAATGGCCGACAATGCTGCCTGGATAGTGTGGTACGCCTTTCCCCAGCTACTTCCATCTGAGTTATCGCCTGACTTTGACACATAAATGTTTTTTCCTTTTCTTCCCAGATAATCCGGAGAAGACGGATCGACTGTACCAGATCCAGAAGCAAATACTTTCGGTATAAACGACAAACACATTAATAGAACAATCAGTGCCCTTAATCCATTCCTGTATTCATTTTTTGTAATCATAGTTTATTTCTACCTGATGTTATATTCCAGTAAACAGCTTGAATATTCTTCACAAAGTCAACAGTGATTTTGATCCATTTCAATTTACTCTGTAATTCCCTTCCATTGGTCTGTCCGGAAGGACGATGCAGGAAGATCAGCGCTGTTGTATAGGTTGGCATCATCTGGATTGCTTCCCCAGGCATAGCGGACAGCCACAGGATGCTGAACATCAGGGCAGGAGACCTCAATGGTGTTAATACCTGTAATTACAGCCTTGGCCCAATAAAACTGATGATCTTCACCAGCCACGGCAAAACCTTTGAGATAACCGTATTTGTCTTTTATTTTCAGCCCGGTTCCGACCTGATCAAAAGTCAGGGTAACCTTGGTTCCGATGACGTTCATCTTTTGGTAAACCGGTCCGCTGAATACTAAATCCTGATGATAAGCTACTTTTAGAGCTGCCAATGCCAGCCTGTTTCCAACCGTTTGTTTGTCTTTGGGATGAATATCGAGTGCATCACCTACATCAGTAATGACGGCCATTCCCGTATTGGGCAGGGCCAGGGTTTTGCTTTGCGCTTCCCTCAATTCAGCCCAACTGCTTTCTGAAGGTATTGAATCGGCCTTCATAAAGTTTGCCAACTGCACAAAAAGGAAAGGAAATTCTCCCTGATTCCAATGTGTCCGCCAGTCTTTGATCAGATCAGGAAAAACCCTTTGATATTGTTTGGCCCTCCCGGCATTGCTCTCTCCCTGGTACCAGATTGCACCTTTTATTCCATAGGGAACCAATGGGTTAATCATTCCATTGTAAAGAAGGGTGGGATATGAATTTGGGCTCAAAACAGTGTTGAATTTCACCAGGCCCAATTTATATTTCCAATTTCCGCTCAGTGATATAGTACGGTTTTCGCATTGCAGCCTGAGCATGGCGGTGTCACCATAAATACCGCAGTTACCACCGATATCCTCTACCTGAACGGTGAGTATATTTTTACCTGATTTCAACAAACCAGCCGGAATTTTATAGACCCGTGATTTTTCGGCCATCAGGATGGTAGATCCGATTAAGGTTCCATTCAGGTAACTGTGATCAGAATCGTTGATTTTAGCCAACCGTAGGGTCGCTGGTTTACCTGCCTCCGCCGGCAAAATATTGATCTCTTTTCTAAACCAGATGATTCCGTCCACCCCTTCCAATCCATTTTGCTCTATATATCCGGGTAGTTTCATTAATTTCCAGGCTGAATCGTTAAAGTCAGGATCTGCCCAAATGGGTTGATCACCTTTCATGCCCAGATCAACGGTTGAGTATTCTCCTACTCTTTCCCGAACTTCCTTTTCAATAGTTTTGGCATAATCATCGAGATTTATTTTTTTTAATTGTGACAGTTGTCCGGCAAAATCAGGGTCCTTTTCAATCGTTTCGCCGCTGATCCAGGTTTCGGCTATTGTTCCACCCCATGAGGTGTTGATGAGTCCAATCGGAACTTTTAGTTTTTCATAGAGCGCCCTTCCAAAGAAATAAGCTACGGCCGAAAAATGGTGAGAGGTAGCCGGAGAACATTCCTGCCATTCACCTTCTTCAAGCTGATCCTGGGGAGTTTGAGAAATCCGCTTTTTAACGGTAAAGAGGCGGATCTCCGGATAATTGGAAGCCTCGACTTCAGATTCTCCGTTATTGGCAGAGATCAGGTTGAATTCCATATTGGATTGTCCTGAACAGACCCAAACCTCACCGATTTTTACATTATCAAAGGTTTGAAGGTTTTTCCCTTTTACCGTCATTTGATAAGGTCCGCCAGATTTCATGGCAGGCAATTTAACCAGCCATTTGCCCTCCTTACTTGTTTTTGCAAACACAGTAGCCTTTTCGATCGTTACCGTTACTTTCTCACCGGGGGAAGCCCATCCCCATACCGGGATCTCAATCCCTTGCTGCAACACCATATTGCTGTTAAAAATTGGAGGAAGTTTAACCTGAGCTGATAGGTTGCCGGCTATTATTAGCAGCAGCAGTGTTGTCCATTTTTTTGTAGTTGAAATCATTGTGTTGGCTTTAAAAATTGTTAAAATATGAGGATCAGATTTTATGCTTTCTGACGTCGGATCTATGGCATGCTATTTCTCTATATTTTCGTTTTTCAACCTTCTGAAATTATTTAGCCGGTGGAATGTCAGGTAATTGGCATTATGAAAATTATCTGCTCCACCGAATTCATCATCGTGTGCTGTGCGTGATAAGAAGATGATATCCCGTCCATCAAATTGCCAGTCAACATATTGAAATCCATGTTTTAATACATCCGGATGATGGAGCAGAACCTTGTTTACAGTCCAGTTTTTCAGGTCGGATGAACTTTTAAGCACCAGGGTATTTCGAACCGAGCTTGCATCCATTCCTGCGAATTCAGTAGTAATCATGTTGCATATGGTCCAATAACGATTCGATTTCTGATCGAATCGAATGGAAAATTTTCGTGCCCCTCCCACAAAATCCATAAAACCGTTTGAAGGACTAAAAGATGCTTTCAATCCATCTTCGCTGATATTGACCACTGCGGTCAATTCGCGTCCTTTTTCAGAAGTGGCTACCCTAAGGATATCGACAAGCTTCCCTTCCGGGGTAACGACAGCATTCCCTTCTATCCATCCGCCAAATCTACCATCGAGATATGTTGGATTATGGGTTAAAAAATTGGTTGTAGTCCAGCTCGATGCACTTAAAAGATCTGCATCTATGGGTGCAGAAATGATCATCACACTGTATCGTACGCCCCATTTCGTACTTTCCGATTTTGCATTTTCGATGGCACGCCAGATTCTTCCGTTGTGAATCAACATGGGCATGGGGGCTGTATGATATTCGCCTTCAAGTAACAACCCGTTGGCATTGGACGTTGGTTCGCTCCAGGAAACTCCGCCATCAAGAGATCGGCGGATAATCAGGTTGCCATGATGTTTCCAAGTTCCCATGATATATAATGCCTGCTTGTGGACAAAGAGGTTGGACCAGAATTGACCATGAATATCCGAGATTTTTTTCCATGATTTTCCGCTGTTTGTTGAATTGTAAACCGAAGTTAAGGCCTGCTCATGTTCTGTTGTTGCGGGTCCGAAATAGTCGTGTGAAGCTATATAATCGCCATTGGTAAGGATGCAGATACTTGGCGAGCCTATGTAGGTTTTTGAAGATGCCGGAATATGATTAACAACTACACCCGGCACTTTTCCCTGCTGTGCCATTAACGGTAATAGGGCAACTTTTACCAACAACAGAAGAAGAATAATAATGAAAGATCTTTCTATTTTCATAACATGCCATTTTTAAGTAAAATCATTTCTTCTTATGAAACAATACCGATGCAGAAATTTCCTGTTTTTCAATCCCTGGTCCCTGCCACGATACTTTCAGTCCATTGCTCCCGCCTTCCTGAAAATAGTTGACCAACAGGGGATGCAATCCTGCCTTTAACGAAACTGGCTTGTAAATCTCTGTGAACGGGTGCAAGCCATCGTTATTAATCAGGTTTTCACCATCGATATACAATTTCCCTCCGTCGTTAGTAGCCAGATAAAAAGTATAAAGCCCATCTTCCGGAATACGGATAAATCCTTCGTAATCGAAGGCAAAATATCGTTCTTTTTCACGGGGCTGAATTGTAAAGATGGACACAAACCCGCTTTTCACCGGTTCAGCGTTTCTGAAATCATTCACCATCCTGAAAAAACCATGAAAATACCTGAACAAAAGGCCATTTTCAACTTCACCCGGTAAAACAGGCTTACTCATGATTGCCTTTTTCAATTCAACAAATGCCGGCAAACTCATCTGATCATCCAGGTAGGCCCGCATTTTTATCATAGTTGTCTTATTTATAACAAATGGTTCCTGATAAAGTCTGGAATTCAGATCCGGCTCCAAACCATCAGTTGTATAATGAATTTCTGCCCCTTTGGTATCACAGGCCAGTTTGACCAAATTTTCCTGAAGGAACATTCTTTTGGTATCAATAATGTATGGAGTAGTTACTATCGGCGGAACATCCATGATCTGGGGATGCTCACAACCAGAAGCCCACTTTTTATTGGGTTCCGCGCCCATTTTCAGGACAAGCTTTCCTCCTTTAACAAATTCAGCATGTTTGATCCAGAATTGGTTTAATTCCTTTCCATTCAGCGTCGCCGACTGGATATAACGGTTCTTCGAGGATGAATTTTTGGCTTCGATAATGAACTTGCTGCCCTGATAGAATTTTGGATCGAGTTGAATAGTCACCTTTTCGAAAATCGGACCCGACAGTTCATAAACAGGTTCAGTGGAAGCGCCTCCGTCCATTTCAAATAAACCAATGGCGCTCATCACGTACCATGCCCCCATCTGACCTTCATCCTCATCACCCGGATATCCGTCAAACGGAGTAGTTCCATAATAATGATCGAGTATTTCGCGAACCCAGTATTGGGTAAGCCAGGGCTTTCCGGAATAGTTGAAGAGCCAGCCAGCCTGCATGTTCGGCTGGTTGCTGTGGTTTACAAACGGGCTGGTAAAAATCGGGCGCGACTTTTTGAAGCCTTCTTCCAGCCGCTTATTGAATTCATCCACACCCATCAGTCCAATCAATCCTTTCAGGTCGTGCGGTACAAACCAGCTGTATTGCCAGGCATTGGCCTCCACATAATCCCGTGTTCCAAAGTTATCTTCTTTCCCTACCGCACTTTTCACAGGAGTAAACTCTTCGAGCCAGGGTCCACCGGCATATTTGGGCCGCATGTATCCGGTAGAAGGATCGAAAACATTGCGGTAATTCTGTGCCCTTTTCATGAAATAGTGATAATCGTCCGTTTTACCCAGCGATTTGGCCATTTGTGCCACGCACCAGTCGTCATAAGCATATTCCAGCGTATTCGATACCGGGCCTTCATCCGCCGGTACAAATCCCATTTCCTTGTATGGCATCAGATTTCTATTTCCAACAAATCCGCCACATTCATGAGCCCGGGCAGGATTCATCTGCACTTCGCGCATGGCCTTATAAGCCTTTTCGGCATCGAAACCACGAATACCCTTTTGCCAGGCTCCCACAATAATAGGGATTTCGTGCTCGGCCACCATTATGCTCGAATATTCCACACCAGCCGGTCCGTTCGACAACCAGCCACCTTTATCATAAATTTCAAGCTGCGACTTTGCCCATTTTTCTGAAACATCAGGTGTTATCAGGCTCCACAACTGGTTCAGGTTCCAGAAAGTCATCCAGAAGGCATCGCAACCTAAAACCGGCGAATTGGGGTCTGCCAGTTGCTGCACCCTTTCACACATATCCATGTATTTTCCGTTTACATCGCTGTAAATGGAACGGGCGCTGTACGAACGGTAGAGGTTTGTATAAAATTTGACTTTGTCGATTTCGGTACCGCCTTCTACTTTTATCCTGCTCAGAATATCGTTCCAAACATTTCTTGCATTCAGGCAGGCTGCATCAAAATCCCAATTAAACGGCCCAAGTTCGATTTCCAGATTAGAACGCGCTTGTTCGGTGCTTACATAGGATATACCGGTTTCCATTAAAACTTCCGGATCCTTTTCGGTGTTGAAATATAAAAATGCGCCGATATCAAGATTATCCTCCACTTTCAGTTCGGAAGTTTCACTCAAGATCTGTTCTCCCTGCCAGCCGTTTATTGACTCAAAAGGCCTGTTAAAACGAGCCACAAAATGCAGCATGTATTCATTCCAGCCCGAATTCCGTTTCACAAAACCTTCAATTTCTGTGTCGTTCACCTTTCGGATTTGTGCTTCAATGATGGTTGATTTGTCCTCCTCTGGAACCTGTAAATCAAAAAGAATGTGACCTTTATCTCCCTTTGGGAAAGTGTATCGTTGAAAACCACCCCGGGTCGTAGCCGTGAGTTCAGCTTTAATTTCATATTTTTCCAGCAGAACCGAATAGTAGCCAGGCGAGGCTTTTTCGGTTTCGTGTTTGATGGGCGAGCGATAACCAATGTCAGGCCCATCAGATTTTCCCGGTTGAATGCGCAATTTTCCGGTGCAGGGCATCGTAAGGAAACTGCCCATGGCCCACGAATGCACATGACCAAATCCGCAAATGCTGTTGTTTTTGTATTCGTAACCGGCATCCATTGTGTAGTCGTCGGTGTTGTCAGGGCTTAGCTTGACCATCCCAAAAGGTAAACATGGCCCGGGGAAAAGCATCCAGCGATTTCCTGAAGTTCCGAGAAAAGGATCGACATAGTCAACCGGTTCCTTTGGTTTGGTGCATCCAACAGCAAGCAGAATACACAACAGATAAATAAAAATCCTACTCATTTTATCAAATTAGTTAGTTAATATTCAATACAGTAACAACTATTGAAAATAAACTACAACAAATATTTCAAGTCGGGCTTAGTAATTTACAAAACAGTTCTTTTGCCTGAATCTCATGCTTTTCCAAACCCGGGCCCGACCAACTTACCGATAAGGATTTGCCACCTCCACACTGGAAATATTTCACCAGAATCGGATGCAGGCCAGCTTTCAATCCAATACTTCCGGGTTCTTCCTTTGAGCCATGATTGGCATCATTTTCAATCAGTTCCTGCCCATCGATGAACAGTCGGCTTCCATCGTTTGAGATCAGGTAAAAGGTGTAAATTCCATCTTTGGGCACACGGATGAAACCATGAAAACGGTATCCGTAATAATTGTCTTTGGACGCAATTTTAATGCTAAATACATCGGTAATACCCGAGCTGACAGGGGTGGAAATATCCAGATCGTCAGTAGTGACAAAGAATCGTTCGAAATAATCGTATGCGAGACCTTGTTTTTCACTGACAATGTTAACCGGTCCACTCAGAATCGCTTTTTTAAACTCTATACTAATCGGGGTCGTTGGTGTCAGATCTTTACCGAACGCACGCATTTTTAAGGTACAGGATTCTTTTATAACAAATGGCGTGGAGTACAAAGCTGATTCTTCTCCGGGTTCCTTACCATCCAGCGAATATCTTATCTCAGCATCCTTGGTGTCGCAATCGAGGCTCACCGTTGTTGATTGGCCAAATAAAGTTTCTCCGGATTTGATGTATGGAAGGGAAACGACCTGAGTGCCATTTTCTGACCAGGGTCTTTCCGTTGGGTCACTTCCCCATTTTTCATTGGGCTTTGGGCCCATTTCAAAAGTCAGGACTCCGCCTTTCATAATATCTTCATGACGAAGAAATGAATTCGGATATACCTTTCCGTTTAGTTTTGCCGACTGAATGTAACTATTTTCAGCCGAGCTGTTTTTTGCCCTGATCACGAATTTCTTTCCACTCTCCAGATTGATAGTCGCTTTTGCAAATAAAGGAGCGCCTATGGCGTAGATGGTTTGTCCGGGTGCTACCGGATAAAATCCCATCGAACTTAGAATGTACCAGGCAGATATTTGTCCGCAATCGTCGTTTCCGGCCAAACCTTCCGGCGAATTGGTATAAAGTTCAGTCAAAATCTGATGAACAAGTTTCTGCGTTTTCCATGCCTCACCCACATAATCATACAAATAAGCCAGGTGATGTCCGGGCTCGTTGCCATGCCAGTATTGCCCGATCTTGCCCCGTTCGCCAGGGCCTGTGTTCAGCGAAAAAAGCACATCGAGCCATTGTGAAAATTTCTGATCGCCACCCATCAAGGTCTTCAATCCATCCACGTCGTGCGGTACAAATAGGTACTGGTAAGCATTTCCTTCAGAATAAGCTGAATTGACCAACGGATCGAATGGTTCGAGCCAGCTGCGATCGATGTTTTTGCCCCGCATAAATCCGGTGGACGGATCGAAAACATTTGTATAGTTATGGGCCCGCTGGTGAAATTCAGAATAATCATCCTTCTTCCCCATTTCTTTGGCCATTTGCGAAATACACCAGTCGTCGTAACAATATTCCAGGGTCTTGGAAACCGACTCGCCTTGCCGGTCCGCCGGAAGAAACCCGATTTTTTTGTAGTATTTCAGGCCAAGTTTATCGAGTTCGGCGCTGTGTTTGATGGCCTTGAAAGCTTTTTCCACATCATAATTCCGGATGCCTTTCATGTAGGCATCCACAATCACCGGAACCGCATGATAACCCAACATATCGTCGGTGTAGTTTCCGGCAAGCGGCCACATCGGCAAGCGGCCACCATCGTCATAAATCTGCAAGAGCGTTTTTACGAAATCAGTGGTCCGTTTCTGATCGATGATGGTGAACAGCGGGTGCAACGCGCGGAACGTATCCCAGAGTGAAAATACCGTGTAATTCGTAAAGCCTTTTGCTGTATGCACCTGGTGATCAACGCCACGATACTGCCCGTCAACATCCATAAATACATTCGGGCTTAAACAGGCATGGTACATCGAGGTGTAAAAAACAGTCTGTTGTTCAGGCGTTCCACCTTCAACTTCAATTCTTGACAATGCTTCATTCCACGATTTATTGGCTTCATGTACCACCCGATCAAAATTCCATTCCTGTATTTCTGCTGCAAGGTTTTTCCTTGCACCTTCAGCGCTAACTGCCGAGGTTCCCACTCTCACCAAAACAATTTCATTTTTTTTGGTTTTGAAACTGACCACGGCTTTTACATTTTTACCATGTGCTTCTGATGAGCCTTTCTGAATCGAATCATTTAAAGCGACATCGAACGATGAAAATGGTCTGGAGAATTCGGCCACGAAATAAACATACTGATCCCATGCCCAGCCATGCGAACGGCGTAATCCTTCAACCGCTGTATCGCTTATTTTCTTAATATACAGGTCGTCGGCTCCAAAGGGATATGCCAGGTCAATAATCACATGTGCGCTGTCGGTTTGGGGAAAAGTATATTGATGAAAACCACATCGTTGTGTGGCGGTCAGTTCTGCTTTTACCTGATAGTCTTTCAGGAATACGCTGTAATATCCAGGCTTTGCAGTCTCCTGCCGGTGATCAAACGACGACCGGTACCCCGACTTTGTATTCATTTCGTCACCCGGCTGCAACTGAATTTTCCCAACGGTAGGCATAAAAAGTACATCGCGGTACTCCGGTTCGCCGACGCCGCTCAAGTGGGTATGCGAAAACCCAATGATGGTGCTGTCGTTAAAGGCATATCCACCGCAGGAATTCATCCGCGTATCCGGACTCAGCTGTACGCTTCCGAATGGAACAGAGGCTCCGGGATAAGTATTTCCATCAGCCGCACCACCGATGAATGGGTTGGCCAAATGTGTATAGTCGCTGTGCGATGTGGTAATCTGAGAACATGAACTGAGCATCGTCAAACTTATCGCAAACAGTGAAATTAGTTTTGCTGGTTTCATTTGTGTATGCATTTTGTCAATTTTTAGAATATTCTGAAGCTAGTATGGGCTTCACCTGAAGTGAAACTTTTACCATAGACTTTTACTTGGTTGTTATGTAATGTATATTGTAGAGACGTTGCATGCAAGGTCTCTACGCCGATCCTATTTAATCCCGGCTGTCATTTGAATAAACCAGTCCCCAGGGTTTTCTTATCTGATCTATGATTTCCATGATTTGGATGGACTCGTCCAGGGACATGAGCGGGGATTCTTTTAATCCTGCCTTCAGGCAGTTCATGACTTCCTCTGCTTCGTAATTCAATGCGTTTCCGATTATTTGTTCTTCAATGACTTCCACTTCTTTTTTGCCTATAAATAATGAAGCTTTCGTTGGTACGGCAAAAACGTCATGGATTTTAATGTATCCATCGGTACCCAATATATACGCTTCGTTTGAAGCGGCAGTTCTCAAGGCAAAAGATAAATCAGCCATTTCGCCCTTATCATATTTCAGGATGGCAACACCTTGTTCGTCAGAACCCCATTCACCAATATGACTCATGCCAACCGCATCCACCGGCGGCTTCTGAAAAATCATGGACGCAGAAGAGATGACATAAACGCCAACATCCAGCAGACTTCCACCACCCAATTCAGGATTTAATTGCCGGGCTCCGGGCTGAAATTCTCCACGTGCGCAACGGGAAGCCTTAACCATACGCACCTCCCCGATCCGACCTTCCTGTATCCATCGGATAATCTTCTTGATTAAAGGAACATGGCGGGTAATCATCGCTTCCATGAGGAACACATTTTCTTCACGGGCTACCCGTACCATTTCCCGGGCTTCAGCAGCATTCACAGTGAAAGCCTTCTCACACAAAACAGCTTTTCCTTTTCGCATACACATCACACTATTTTCGAGGTGAAAGGTGTGAGGAGTTCCAATATAAACCACATCAATATCAGGATCATCTGCCAATTCCTGATAACTGGCATAGGCTTTTGGAATATGGTGTTTGGCAGCAAACTGATTGGCTGTATCCATGTCCCTGGATGCCACTGCTGCAAGCTCGGCTTCGGGCAAAATGGCCAATGCATCAGCAAACTTGCCTGAAATATGCCCCGTGCTTATTATTCCCCATTTGATTTTGTTCTTCATAAATTTTTTTGTGAAATATTTGTGAAATCGCGGGTTTGAGCATAAACCTGTGTAAAAGTGCCGGATAATACAGAACTAAAAAGAAGCAGGAAAAGGAATCTGGAAGTTCTCATTATGGAATATTTTATTCGTTAGCGTCATTTTATCGTTGGACAATCTTCAAAAATACGATAGACATTTGCTAAATACTTCTGTAATATTGGTTAAAGCACATTAAAAATTGATATTTGACTATGGAGATTCGACTATTCAGTCCGGACTAATTGAAAACTCCCGTCATCCTGAATCGACTTCAGAATGATGGGAGTTGCATTTATTCATTTTTCCGTTTTTGAGGTTGGCTTTCTATCAAATGAATTTTCCGATTCGCTCCTAACGTTTTGAAGCTATTTGTCTTCAACCCAAAGTTGAAAATCTTCAAAAAACACTTTCGAAACCTTTTGGTCGTTGGAGCCGCCGGCTAAACCGATGTCCATTTTCTTTGCCAGACCAGGGATTTCTCCGGATTCTCTCGATAAGATCCATGTTTTACCGTCAAAGCAGTAATATCCTGAAAACCGGTCACCATGCCTGACCAACTTCAACCAAACCGGAAACGGATTATCGACACCATAATTTTTACTTTTTGCATTGTGCATGCAGCCGTTGCCAAATTCGTCCCATTGGACACCATTTCGCTTGGTGGTCGTCAACATGAGAACCGAACCCAAATTACCTTCTTTTGACTGATTACTTTTCGACAAATCGTTCCGCGTAAATATTCCGGCCCGGAACCATTCGCTGATTCCTTCACTGAACCCTATAACTTTTACAGTAGCCACAAAATTCCCTTCAATCGCCCCATTCAGATAGATGGTTCCGTAGGAATCTTCGGCATGCAAAAAATCGGTTCCGGCTGCTGAAATTTCATAATGGTTCTTCCTGATATCGTATTCAAAACTACAGGGGTTAGCTGTAGCTGAGCAATAGCTTAGAAATGAAGATCTGGAGAGATCAATTTTTTTGGCCGGATAGACCTTGATGTTGATTGGTTGCAGGTTGCCAATGGTAACTGAATGGGAACCAGATTCAGCCAAATATGCAAACTGTACCTGTTTCGATTCATTTCCTTTAAAATTAATTTCTTTTACAACGGCGACTTTGCCATCAACAAGCAATTCAATTTTTTGCGATTTCTGATCACTTCTCGCATTCTGAGCTTCAACGCTGACAAAAAGAGAATCGCCCAAAGGGATTTCCGACAAGATGGTTTTTAAATCGTGGCAGATAATAAAAAGTGGGTCACCCGAAATAAGAACTTCATTGGCAGCAGTTTGACCAATAGCCATAGTATGTTTGCCCGGATCAAAAAACGTGTAGGAAAACTCCATTTTTCGCGCATTGTTCGAAATGACCGGGAACTTCTGAACATCTGCAACTTTTCCATCCACGTAAAGATAAACATCAGCAATTCCGGTGGAACCGGTGTTATTAACAGTTGCAGACACTGAAACATTACTCCCGGTCGTGAACCGATCAGCTTTTACCTGCAAATTACTGCAACCCAAATCAACTGACCCGTTAATGATTTCTTCCGGAACATTAGCAGGTGTTTCTATACTGAAATTATCCTGATACACATTATCAACCGGATAGGCAGCACAATATTTTAGTTCCCCTTGTTTCAGGTTGTAATAAATGTTATCGGTAACTTTCCACCCCAGCGACATATTCTGGAAAAAGAAACCGACATTTTCGTTAGTCGCAGCAGGGTGAACATCATGAATCAGGTTATTCCTGACCACTGAACCGGGACTCAAACCATAAACGGCAATCCCGCCTTCATCATCCCGTTTCATATTGGTAAACGACACGTGGTTGTATTCTGCCAAATGACTTCCGTCGCTGGTCTCTTCGATGTTAGGCCAGGATCCAAGCGTAATTCCGTAGCTTCCGGTATTGGAAATGTAATTGTGCGAAACAGTCGTCCGGATAGCATTGGATGTGGATATTCCGGTTGCAGCAATCAGCGTATTGGTGACCTTGTTAAATGAAATCACATTGTCGCTCACCACATCGTTCCAGTTTTCGGGTTTTGGATTACCGGATACATTGATCCCGCTACCTTTTACATCATTGATAACATTTCGGCTAATCAGGTTGTGGTAACATCCAGGGCCAAACCTGATGGCTGTCTGGCCCACATTTTCAATTCTGTTTTTCAGTAATTCACAGTTTTTTGAGTATTGAAAAGAAAGTGTTGCACCTCCTCCTGACCGGGTATTTTCAAATTTTAGGTTATAGAACCTAAGGTTCCGGACAGGTTTTTCACGCGTACCGGAAACATCAATCAGCTTATCTAATTTGGGAACCTCAACCGAAGCCAGATTGGGATCTCCTATTTCCTGATCAGGAATGAAACTGATGGTCTGTTCATTTTTATTGAAATACCATTCTCCAACCGTATCCATTAATGCTTCAATATTCTCGACATAGTATTTGGGCGGAACGATCAGCAATTCAGTAGAAGGGTCGGTTAGCCAGGCCATATGTTTTTTTTCGTCAATCCGCGCTATACTTGTATGAATACCACCCCACCTGACCGTCATGTGAATCCGGTTTGTCTCCATTCCTTTCCACGATTTAAGGTCGCCTGCTCTGTATTTAAAAAATTTGGCGTCGTTGGGTTGTCCATCGGTAAGAAAATAGCCACTGTTTGGCGTGCGGGCCAGCGTGAGCCGTTTGCCATTGGCATACAAGTCATCTACTTCTGTCCTGTTTAGACTGGCCATCCATTTTCCACCGTTCAGTTTTTTCCAACCGGTTATTCTTTCCCCTCCTGAAATAACAGGCGTTTCACCGGGATAGGCCGCATAAATGACATAGTAATCTTTAAGTTCGTGGTATTCAAATGCGCCGGTTGGCAGGTCAGTTTCCACACGTTCGCCACCATCGGTTGCAGAGAACTCCAGTGTATTGTCTAACGAATAGACTCCATCGCGGATTAATACCAAAATATCACGACCAACCCCAAACTGATGAGGCGTTCCTATAAATCGTTTATCGATCGCTGGTTTTTTGAGCTGATAAACTTCATCCTTCAATTTTTTTACTGCAGTTTTTGCCCGTTCAATGGTAGCAAATGGGCCATCGGTTCGATCTTTGTTGGGTTCAGCCAGTTTCCCTGTCCAATTATCATCTCCTGAAGGAGACACGTAAAAATCTGCGGCTGTTCCTTTCAGTTCATATTCAACTTTCTCAATTCCCCGAACCATCCGACCCTGAGCAAAAACCTGATAATCCGAAAGAAACAGGGTGATCAGCATCAATAGACTGATAACACTTATAACTGGCTTAAAACTGGTTTCCATAGAATAATATTTTTAGTCCTACAACCTTTCGAAATCAATAAATTAGTTTTTTAAATAACCCAAATTTAATTTAACGCCGGAAGCCCCAGGTCTTTTCTTAATTTGGCAATGGCCCAGCACCACCATACTGATTGTTCGCCATTTCCGCAATCTGCCTTTACCCATTTCCCTCCACTAAAACTCATACTTTCCAGGTAAATAGGCTTATCCGCATGGTATTTATTCAAAAATTTGAAACACTCGAGTATTTTATCATAGGCTCCTTCCTGTCTGCAATATTCGATATCCCAACCTAAACCTTTTCCTATTACAAATTTGGAAATCTGTCCGCTTTCATCATATTCGCCAGCCAAATATTTGAGGCTATTATCCAACTCATCGTTAATGTAAAGTGTTTGTTTGAGCAAATCGATGGTATTTCTCAACACCTGATGATCCAGCGGTTCCCATTGAGCTGCAACCGGACCGTAACACAGCCACCCCATTCCGGTGAATGGACGTCCCCAGTTGCCATCTGGCAGGCGCATTTCCAAATACACTTTTTTTCCATCCACAACCCGTGTTAAATGTTTATCAACTCCACCCTTTAGCACCTCAAGTCTTGTCTTCAGATATTGGTATAATTCGGTATCGTTTCTTCTTTCCGCCAGCTGCATCATACTTTGTGCTGCTGCACCAACAAAACTTTGCGTTAACAGATCAAAAGCCGACCACATTCTTCCCTCCCGGCTATGTTCGAGTGCGCAGTTAAATACCAGGTGGATAGCATTGCAAGAGAAGTTGCTTTTATTTATGTAGTAAAAGTAGGGCTGATCCAAAAATGACATCACCTCTTTTTTGGCTATTTCATAATACTTATTTTCAAAGTCCGGACGGTCTTTTTTTAAGCAGAACCTTGCATAGGCCATAACCACATGGGCACGTCCATCAATTTCGTCTTCGGTTTCAAACCATTGCTCAAAGCTTCCATTACCTAATATTTTTAAGGAATCGATTACATGAGGAACCTTCGCCAAATGGTTCCGAATCATTGAGTTAAATACAAATTCCAACGAGCGTTGTATTCTCATATAATCTTCTGTCTCGAACAGCAACGAGACATACCCTCCAATAGTCCGGGGAAATTCTCCTCTGTAAGACCCTGTTAACGATTCCTGCAAATATCCATCTGCCTTCATTCTGGAGGTAAGGGAGAGGTAAGTATTCCGGTAGATTTTAGAGATTGTTCCATGTTCCAGCTCATAGATCAATTGTTTTTTTATTTGAATCATGGATTCATCAGCGCTTGTAACTTTCGGGTCGCTTTTTGGGCCATTCACGTTCGGAGGTGCAGCGATGCCAATTGTTACCGTCAGCAAAGCAAAAATCAGCAATATTAATCTTCTCATCGTTCGTTGTAATTTTTCGTGGTTAATTTGTTCATATAAATAAGATAGTCAAACCGACTAAAATTTATTATTAAAGGATCTATCGAACTATTTTAAGCTGTCCGGTGGATTTTATATCCGAAGAAGAACTACCGGCCATTAACCTGAATATTCCCGGTTCAACAACAAATAATTTTTTGTTTACGTCCCAAAAAGCCAAATCATTTACCGGAAAAACAAGTTCAACTACCTTGCTTTCATTGGGTTTTAGCGAAACTCTTTCAAAACCAACCAGTTGTTTTTCAGGCCTTAGAACACTCGATTTTTCGTCGTGTGCATACAGTTGCACCACTTCCTCTCCGGCGCGGTTACCCCTATTTTTAATTTCAATTTTTACCGATACACTTCCTGTCTGATCAACAGGCCTGGATGAAACCTGCAACTTTCCATATTTAAACTGGGTGTAGCTGAGCCCAAATCCGAATGGATAAAGCACCTCGCTTATTTGTGATTTATCGCTCACGTTATTCCCGTACATGTAAGTCCGCCCGTTGCGGATATCATAGTCACTGATTGAAGGCATTTTTTCAACCGATTTATAGAAAGTCATTGGCAAGCGACCTGCAGGATTATAATCTCCAAAGATGACATCGGCCAAGGCATTTCCCGATTCCTCTCCATTGAACCATGCCTCGATAATTGAAGGAACATTTTCCTGAACCCAGTTAATGGACATTGCCCCACCATTCTGCAGAACGACTATTGTTTTCGGATTGGCTTTAAACACCGCCTTAACCAAATCTTCCTGATCGCCAGGCAAATCCAGATCAGAACGATCGACACCTTCTTTTTCCACGCTTCCATCAGTCCCTAAAACCACAACTGCCACGTCAGCATTTCGGGCTGCCTCAACTGCTTCTGCGAATTTATCAGGATTCTGGGGCGCCCCCCAAAGTTTGACTGCTGCGTTATACCACTGTTCGGTATATTCGAGGCGCAGATCGTATTGTTTTCCCTTCTCCAATTCAATTTTCACGGCAGCCGACGAACGGTTCCTGTTGAGCGTTTTATCGATGATCTTTTTACCATCAATGTAAAGTCGGATAGCATCGTCGAAATCGCCGCCAATGTAATAAGGGCCCGAAACAGGGGCAATCAGTTTACCGGTCCACCTCACCGAATAGTAATCAACCGGCAGGCCAGGAACAGCAGCGCCTCTGCCAAAATTAAAATCAATCAGGGGATCAATGCGGGTTAAAACAGGTTCACCCGAACAATCTGTATTGTTGAAGTACTCGCCTTTTAAACCGTGCTCGCCGGGTTTTCCGCCAACTGGAATTAAATATTCTGTGGGAATGGCAGGCAGGCTTATTTTAATGTCGGTGCCTTTCACAAATTTCACTCTGATGCTGTCCAGTTTGTTAATGATTCCCTGTAGCGGAGAAACTACATGGGAAAAGGCGCCGATGTACCCGCCCAGCTGGCAAACCGCGGCGTTCGGTCCAATTACTGCAACCGTTTTTACTTTATTTTTATCCAACGGTAAAACCGCACCCTTGTTTTTCAACAAAACAATCGATTCACGCGCTATTTGCCGTGCCAATTCGAGATGGACATCACTGTGAACCACTGAAAGTGGGATTTTAGTGTATGGCACCAATTCCGGAGGATCGTACAGTCCGAGCCGGAAGCGTGAAACAAGGATCCGGAACACGGCCGAATCGATGGTGGCTTCCGAAATCATCCCTTTCCGTACAACATCAGCCAGATGATCCCTGAAACAATCACCGCATTCGATATCCATGCCGGAGTTCAGTGCCAGGGCAATGGCTTCCTCAGGGCCGGTTACATACTTATGACCTTCGTAAAAATCTTTAAGCCCGTTGCAATCGGAAACCACAGTTCCATCGAATCCCCATTCACCGCGAAGAATATCAGTCAGAAGTTCTTTATTTCCTGAACAGGGAACACCGTTCAGTCGGTTATATGCCGACATAATCTGTTCTGCTTTTCCTTCCTGAACAAGCACCTGGTAGGGCTTCAGGTAATATTCACGTAAAAGTTGTTCATCAACATTGGAAGAACCATTGTGACGGCACCATTCTTCGTTGTTCAAAGCAAAATGCTTAGGTCCGGCTATCCCTTTCAGGTATTTGGGATGGTCGCCCTGGATACCTTTCACAAACTGAAGGCTGAGTTGCGAAGTAAGGTACGGGTCTTCACCGTAACATTCTTCGGTACGTCCCCAGCGTGGGTCGCGTGCCATTTCGACAACCGGCGCCCAGAAAGTGAGCGTTGATTTGTTCATCTTAGCATGGAAACGGGGCCTTGCCTCATCCGACAATGCATTGCCAATGGCAAGGTTCATTTTCCTGTCCCATGTAGCGGCCTGTGCAATAGCTACCGGAAAAATAGTTGGAAAATCGTCTGCACGGGCGCTAACGCAATGACCTGCCTCGCCTCCCCACTGGTACCCCAAAATGCCAAGGCGCGGCAAATCAGTCGGAATACGAGTCATCATCTGCGAAAGTTTTTCTTCCAATGTCATTCGCGACAGCAAATCGGCAACACGCACTTTAAAAGATTGATTATAATCCATGTAAAGCGGTTTTTCGTCTGCTTTCTGCGCAAATAATGCGATGCTCTGAAAAACAAAAAATAAAAAGATCAGAGTATTTTTAAGTCTAAAGGTTAAGTCATGTCCGAAGAGTCTTTTTTTTGCCACGAAGGCACTAAAGCTCAATGTTACACTAAGAAAATTTTGCTTGAACTTTATTCTTTGTGTGACTTTCTGACTTGTCGCCTTGGTGGCATTTCTTTTTTCCATAGCTTTATTATCTGTCTATTTGATGAATTTATTGGGAATATAGAGATACGATTCGCCCCAAATCAATACCACTACCGGATATTTGGAAGCTTTTAGTTCGGCATAATTTAATTCCAGGTATTTGTCGTCGCCCCAAAAAGGAAGCCTGTCCCAAACGGTGTGCCCCAGTTCCAGCTCATGTCCGGGCAATATCAATTCAGGATTAAAACCCCGGGCAATCCTGAAAATATCCATCGTCCACGCATTGGGCATAAACACGTCAACATGATGTTTTTTGGCTACCTGATCAATCCAGTCGTAGTCAATCATGAAATCCCCTTCGTTAATCTGATCGCCAATATGGGCAAGGGTAATTCCTTCCGGAGTTTTAACCAGGTAAACATTGTTGATGGCTGAATGCAACTGGTGGCCCGGATAGACATACAAACCGAGTATGTATTTTTTAAGTTTCAACTGCTGAAGCTTTTCAGCTACCCGTTCAGGATGGATTATTTTGGAATAAACAGGATCGTTAGGCCAGGTCTCTTCAGTCGCCAAAACCGGAAGCCCCAGGGCAATAAACTGCTGTGCCATTTTCAGGTCAGCATGATCTTCGTGCCGGTGGGTTATCAGCAGCGCATCGCATTGGCGGACGATCCGCTGAATTTCATCCTGATTCATAGCAAAGTCTTCTGATTGCGAAGTTATTCCACTAACCAGGTCAAAAGCAAGAGTGACAGTTTTGGTTCGTGCGATGAATCCCATATCATAAACTTTCCAGATCCGGACCCCTTTTTCGACCTTGGTCGTTTCAAGTTCCCGAATTACCTGATTGACGCGGGCATGAAAAAACTCCTGAACTGGTCTCCGGTAAACGGCAAAATGTTCATGAAAGACGGCATCCATCAGCAGTTTGGCAGTTGTTCTTTCAAAATTATCATGAACAACAGGAGAGTATTTTGAAAGAACTGATTGAACCGTATCTAAAAAGACTTTGGCCTGCCGGTCGAGGTAATCATTGTCCTTTTGGCTCAGTTGAGGATCGGGCAATCCTCCTCCTTCCTTCTTGTCATACATTTGTGCTGACAGCTCCTGAAATCCGGAGAGAACAAAGAGGATCAGCAGAAAAATGAGGTGCAATTTTAGTTTTCTCATTCTGAGCATATTAGTAAAGGGAGACTCGTTAAACCACATTGATTATCTGAAATTCCTTGCTGTTTCAATCATCATTTTCAAGTTCTCTGAAGGTGTATTGGGCGGAATAGCACAACCTGCATTGAGAATAAACCGACTTGAATTCTGATAGACCGTTAATAATTCAAGTGTCTTTTTCTGAACAGAATCAACTGTACCCAAAGCTAAAACTCCGCTTGGATCAATATTCCCAATGAGCGCTGTTCGATCAGAAAGAGTATTGTAGATTTTAGAAATGTCAGTTTTATAGTCCAATTCGAAAGCGTCAGCTCCGGTCAACAGCATGTGATCCAGAATAACCTCCGTATTGCCGCAAATATGTAAAGTGTACGCAACACCGGCATGATGAGCTACTTCCACGATTTTCTTTTCGTAAGGCATCGCATATTTTAAATACATTTCAGGTGAAATCATTTCAGGTCCTGCCGGGCTATCGCCATTGGAAACCATATCGCAACCGGTTTGGGCCATTAGTTTGATAAACTGTGAACTGGCATCGGTACAATATTCAAGCAACAATTCAAGTTGTTCGTCGGTTTCTATCATCAAATCGAGCATCCAGTTTTGTGCCCCGCGCATCATACTGGCCAGAGAGAAAGGCGCCTGGTCGCAGTTTCCGCGAATGTAAATCTCATCTTTAAAATAATCCTTCAGTAAACGAACTGATTCCAGCCAAACCTGAATGTACTTGTAATCTTCAACTTTGCATGGTTTCAGGTTGACCGCATCTTCCAGATTTGCCAGATTGCCAAGGTGTGTGCGGGCCGGGTCATCGACAGGAAAATCAACAGGAACCCCAACTGCACCGGCAAGGGTTACGGTGTCGAGATCAACCAGAATGCCGTCATACTGATATTTTTCTACTGAAGCGATAAAGGTTTCTGCGATAACCCTGGGGCTATTGCGGTATTGCTCCATGGTAACTCCATGCTCTCTGGCTGCCATCATGAAATTATGAAGCATCACAGGAACTTTATCTGTTTTTTCTCCTATTAATGCAGCGTTTATTCGTTCAAATCCGTTCATAATACTTCTCTAAAAATTAACAAAGCACTTCCTTTTCAATCTGCTCCAGCGTTTTGCCTTTGGTTTCAATGATCTGTATTTTCAAATAAATGAATCCAATGAAAGTAACTACCGCAAAAAAGATAAAGGCATAACTCATTCCCAACTGCTGTGCTGCCTGGCTGATCCCAAAAAATCCAATGACAACCGGGAAGAGAAAATTGAGGGAGGCGCTGACTACCCAGTTCGCAAAAGAGCCCATTGATGCGCCTCTTGCCCGAATTACGTTTGGAAACATTTCGGACAACAACACCCAAACTACGACCCCTTGTGATGCTGCAAAAAAAGCAATATACGCTACCAATAATGCCACTAACCAATAACCAGTAATATTTCCTGTAAGAAGTCCATAGCCAAACAATCCAAGAACTACCACCATTCCCATCTGTCCGAATAGTAATAGTTTTTTCCTTCCCACTTTATCTATGATTGCCATTGCAATAAGTGTAAAAAGCAAATTTGTAGCACCTAATATGACACTCTGGATCATGGAAGAGCCACTGGAAAAACCGGCAATGCTGAATATCTGGGAAGAATAATAAAATACAACACCGATACCAGTGAGCTGACTAAAAATTCCTACAAATATTCCGATGTAGATTATTCTACGATACGGTTTCTTAAATAAATTAATTCTTTTACCTGCATTTTCTGTTTGGATCGATTCCTGAATTTCAAGGATCGTCTGTTCCGTATCAATTTCATGAGATGATAATTCTTCAATATTTTTCCGTGCTTCTTCTATTCGACCTTTTTTCACCAGCCAGCGCGGACTCTTCCTGATCACCAAAAGCATCAGGAAAAACGCAACTGCTGGAATAGCGCCGCTAAAAAGCATCCAACGCCAGTTTTGGTCTCCCAAATCAAGCAACAAATAATTGGATATCAGCGACAATAAAATTCCAAGCACAATTGCCAGCTGAAAGGTAGATGCCAATAAACCCCGGTGTTTGGGTGGAGAAATTTCGGAAATATATACCGGACAAAGCACGGAAGCGCCACCAATAGCCAAACCGCCAATAAACCGGAAAAGAATGAACGAACTGATATTTGTTGCCATTCCACAGCCAACTGATGAAGCAAAAAACAGGATGGCCAGCAATTGCAGCAAGCGTTTTGCCCCATATACATCGCCTGGTTTTCCAATCAGGATAGTACCTAATATACATCCAATCAGGGCTGAACTCACTGTCCATCCCTGCAATGCAGAACTAAGCTGAAAGTACTTTACCAAATCGAGCATGGCCCCATTGATGATTACCGTGTCGTAACCGAATAACAAGCCTCCCAAGGCTGCCGCAACAGTACATTTTATAAGTATTTTATTCATTTCTTTGTTTTTACACTCAGTTCATTCAATTCAAAATTCAGTAACGAATAAGGGTACATTACATTATGTGCCTTCTCTGCGACCATTTCTTCAGGTAAAGTAAATGAAGCTTTGAGCCGGATATCTTTCGATGATGCACCCATGCGAACTTCATAAATCCCTTTATCGGCTACCCAAGCACTGATTCCACTCCAGAAGGAAGCCAGGGAACGTGCATCGAGTTCAAAAGTCAGATTCTGGCTTTCTCCCGGTTGCAGCAGCTTTGTTTTGGCAAATCCTTTCAATTCCTGAACCGGTTTTTCAATTTCAGTATTTGGGGCTGCCAGGTATAGTTGAACCACCTCTTTCCCTGGTACCTTTCCAGTATTTTTCACAATTACGTTTACTTTCATCTTACCGGTGAAGGTAGGGCTACTCAACTTTAAATCAGAGTACTCAAAGGTTGTATAGGAAAGTCCATAACCAAATTCGAAGGCAACAGGCACTTTAAATGAGTCGTAGTAACGATAGCCCACGTAAATTCCTTCGTTGTATAACACAGGATTAATATTTGCTTTTTGAGATTCAGGTTCGATTGTAAAGTTTGGGGCAGAGGGCACGTCTTCATACTTAATCGGGAATGACACCGGCAATTTTCCTGAAGGATTTACAGAACCTTTCAGCACATCGGCTACTGCATTGCCACCCTGTTCACCTGTTTGCCAGGCAAGCAGAATGGCATCCGGAAGGTCTCTCCAGCTGGCAGTTTCAAAAGCGCCACCAACATTTAGGATTACCACAACCTTTTTCCCGGCAGCATGATAAACCTCGCACACGTCCCGTACTAAATTTTGTTCCACATCATCCAGTGGAATATAACCATTGTCGTGTCCTTCGCCACCAGAGCGGCCTATCATAATAACAGCAATATCGGATTCTGCAACCTGCTTTGCAATGTCAGCTTTTGATATTTTCAGTTCAGGATGAAATGGAATTATCCGTCGTTTAAAATAGTCTGTTACCTTGCTGCTATTGGAAAATATGGTGTCTACAAAATTTGAATAGGTATCATCGAGGTATTTTACAACCTGAAATCCTGCATTTTTTATCCCCTCATTCAGCGTTACCGAGTGAATTGGTTTCGACTCGCCACTGCCCGATCCGCTGGCCACAAAAAAATACGAACCTTTACTGAAAAGTGCAACTGTTTTCACATTGGCACTGAATGGCAGTGTCGTATTGCTATTCTTAAGCAAAACCATCGCCTCACTGGCAGATTCTCTGGCGAGTGCAACGTGGGTAACCTTATCGAATTTTAAAGATGGCTTGTAGCCTTTGGAGCGAGGTGTTTTCATCTTGAATTTCAAAACGTATTCTACACTCTTATCGATCTCTTTTTCATCCAGCGTTTTGTCTTTCAGGGCTGCTTTAATCTCATCAATTTCAGCCTTGCTACCACTCATCAGGAGGTTGCTTCCGGCCCTAACTTTTGCCACCGCACTGCCCAGACCATCCCAGTCGGTCATGAATAGTCCGTCGAAACCCCACTCCTGACGCGTAACGATTTTTAGCAATTCAGGATTTTCAGCCGTATAGAATCCGTTAAACTTATTGTAGGAAGTCATGATTGACCATGGATGGCCTTCCTTCACCGCAATTTCAAAACCGCGCAGGTAAATTTCCCGTAAGGCCCGCTGACTGATAATTGCATTATAACTCCTTCGGTTGGTTTCCTGATTGTTGGCTGCAAAGTGCTTGATGGAAGTTCCTACACCTTGCGATTGCACGCCACGGACATAAGCTGCCGCCATTTTTCCGGACAACAGCGGATCTTCCGAAAAGTACTCGAAGTTACGGCCACACATCGGATTGCGCTGTATATTCAGTCCCGGTTCCAGCATAATATCCACGTTAGATTCTTTCACTTCGTTGCCAATGGCCTCACCCACTTTTTCGATCAGGTCAGTATTCCAGGTTGCTGCCAAGGATGTTTCACTTGGAAAAGCGGTATAGCGAACTTCCTGAGTCGAATCTTTAGGATTGGTGCCGGCAATGGTTATACCGCCCATTACAGTTGATTTTATACCCAACCGGGGAATGCCCCACACGCAACCATCCACCGTCGGGGTAAAAAGTGATGCACTTTTCGGAAATGTATTATCCTCGATACTGATTCCAGATTTTGGGTCGTAAACAGGTATTCCGGGAGGTGGTGTTTTTCCATCTCCAACTCCGACGATGAGCGCTATCTTTTCGTCTATAGTCAGTGCCGCAATAACATCTTCCAGCTTGTCTTTGCCCAATTGCGGATTACTGCTTTTTGGGGCAACGCATGATTGCAGGCCGAGTTGAAGCACAATCAGAAGTGAGATAAACCTAATCGAAATTTGAATCTTCATATCTTTATATTATTTGCTATTCCGGCTCAACTCCTTCATAGCAAAATTGGGGAACAAGGCATCATGCACTTTTTCGACCACTACATCTTTTCTCAAATTAAAAGAAGCTTTTAGGCGGATATCTTTCGATGACGCGCCAATGCGAACCTCGTAATCGCCCTGATCGGCCACCCACGAGCTGATGCCACTCCGGAATGAAGCCAGCGAGCGGGCATCCAGTTCAAAAGTCAATTGCTGGGTTTCATCCGGTTGCAACAGCTTTGTTTTTACAAATCCCTTTAATTCCTGATCAGGTTTCTCAACTTCCGAAGTTGGAGCCGAAAGATAGAGTTGGACTACCTCTTTGCCCGGAACTTTTCCGGTATTTTTCACTGTAATTTTCACCTCCATTTTATCGGCAAAAGTTGAGCTACTCAACTTCAGATCAGAGTATTCAAAGGTTGTGTACGACATACCATAGCCAAACTCGTAGGCTGTTGGAACCTTAAAAGTATCGTAATAGCGGTACCCAACATAGATACCTTCTTTGTAAAACGAATTGACCGGATTGTCAGCAGGCTCTCCGGGGAAAGTTGTTGCAGAAGGTACGTCCTCGTATTTTATTGGGAATGAGTCTGGCAGCTTACCAGATGGATTAACTGCACCTTTTAGAATATCGGCAACGGCATAGCCGCCTTCCTGTCCGGGCTGCCACGCGAGCAGAATGGCATCGGGATAGTTGCGCCAGGAGGCTGTTTCGCAAACACCTCCTACATTGAGCACCACCACGACCTTTTTCCCGGCAGCATGGTATGCATCGCACACATTTCGCACCAGCTCGATTTCTGTTTCAGAACTTGGGAAATAGCCGTTTTCATAACCTTCGCCACCACTTCGGCCCAGAGTAATAACGGCAATATCGGTATTCGGTATTTGTTTTTCAATTTGTTGCCTGGTCATCGCCATTTCCTCATGAAACGGGATCAGCCTTTTTTTGAAGTGAGGTGGAGCTTTACCATCTTTAACACCATTAGCAGCCAGCATGACGGGATTATTGAAAAAATCAGGAACCAGATTTTTTTCCATGATATCCGCATTGAAGGCCGTGAAAGCATCCTCCATTTCTTTCAATACCTGAAAACCTGCGGCTTTGAGCCCCTGGTTTATGGAAACAGCATACTTATTACTCCGGATGCCCCCGCTACCAGTGCCTGACTCAATCAAATAGTAGCCAATTTTACCAAACAAGGCGACTGTTTTCACGTCATGAAAAGGAAGAGCATTATTCTCATTTTTAAGAAGCACCATGCCCTCAGTTGCTGCCTCTCTGGCAATTGACGCATGAGCTTCCAGTTCCGGTTTCATGGTTGGGACATGGCCATTCATGCGAGGTGAGTTTAGCTTGAGCTGCAGGTTATAAACCAGATTTTTAGCGAGCATACTCTCATCCAGCGTTTTGTCTTTAAGCGCTGCCGTCAGTTCGTTAACCTCATCCATGTTTCCTCCCATCAGCATGTTGTTACCAGCCCTGACTTTGGCCACGGCACTTCCGTAACCGTCAAAATCAGTCATGAAAACTCCGTTAAATCCCCATTCCTGACGGACAATGTCCTGAAGCAATTCAGGATTTTCAGCGGTATAGAAGCCATTTAACTTGTTGTAAGAAGTCATGATTGCAGCGGGTTTACCTTCTTTCACGGCAATTTCAAAACCACGCAGGTAAATTTCGCGCAAAGCCCTTTGGCTAACCACAGCATTGTAGGTCCTACGGTTTGTTTCCTGATTATTCGCCAGAAAATGTTTTAAAGTGGCGCCAACTCCATTGGATTGGAGGCCAATGACAATGGACGCAGCCATTTTTCCGGAGAGTAAGGGATCTTCGGAATAATACTCAAAGTTGCGTCCGCACTTCGGATTGCGATGAATGTTTAATGCCGGCATCAGTACCACATCGTTGTCGTATTCCAGCAACTCATTTCCAAAGGCCTTTCCTACTTTAGCCAGCATTTCGATGTTCCAGGTGGCTGCAAGACAGCTCGAAGTAGGAAATGCTGTAGAATAATAATACTCAGTACTTCCGGCCGGATGAGGATCCCTGTTCACTCCGGAAGGGCCATCGGTTAGTGATGAATTCATAACAGAAAGACGTGGAATAACCATTTTTGAATTTTGGTTGGCAATAATGATTCCGGTGCCTTGCTCAATGGTTTTTGAATTGGTTGCAGGCAAAAATTTCCCATCGCCAACGGTCATGCCAATTTTTTCTTCCGGAGTCATGGCTGCAATTACATCTTCCAACTTAGCTTTACCCAGCTGTGGCTCTGTACTTTTACCGGTACTGCAAGCCTGAATGGCCAACACAATCACAACCAGGAGTGTAAAAATCAATGTCGAAATTTTTTGTTTCATTTTGTCTATTTTTTAGTTTGATTTAGTTCGTCTAATGGAAAGTCAGGATACAGCACGTTATGTGCTTTTTCAACAATAATTTCTTCAGGCAGGCTGAATGACCCTTTGAGGCGAATGTCTCTGGATGAAGCACCAATACGCACCTCATAACTGCCTTTATCTGCTACCCATGCGCTGATACCGCTCCAGAAGGATGCCAGTAAACGGGCATCCAGTTCAAAAGATATGAGCTGGCTTTCGCCCGGCTGAAGCAGCTTTGTTTTGGCGTATCCTTTGAGTTCCTGAATTGGTTTCTCAATCTCTGTATTTGGGGCTGACAGATAAAGTTGCACCACCTCTTTTCCCGGAAGCTTCCCGGAGTTTTTGACAGTTACATTTACCGTCATTTTTCCTGAAAATGATGGGCTACTCAATTTCAAATCCGAGTATTCAAAGGAGGTATAGGAAAGGCCAAAGCCAAACTCATAGGCATCAGGTACCCTGAAGGTATCGTAATACCGGTAACCCACGTAAATTCCTTCGTTGTACAATTGCGGCAATGTGCTGATGTGAACCTTTCGATGACCAAGGAAAGCATATCCCTCATATTTTCCATCGGTATAAAGCGTCGGAACTGTATCTTCAGGAATCCCGTTGGCTAAATATCCATTATCGGTAATTATTACCTTGTTGGGAAATGTTTTGGAGGATGGCACATCAGCGTATTTTACAGGTACAGTGGTGGGCAGTTTTCCTGAAGGATTCACATCTCCTTTTAAAACGTCAACCAGCGCATTGCCTGCTTCCTGACCCAGCTGCCAGGCCATAAGGATCGCATCAGGGTAATTGCGCCAGCTGGCCATTTCAATGACTCCCGGTACATTCAGTATAACCACCACTTTTTTCCCGGCAGCGTGATATGCCTCTGAAACATTTCGAATTAGTGCCTGTTCGGTCTCCGACAGGTTGAAAAAATCATCCTCACGCCTGTCCCATCCTTCGCCTGAATTACGGCCAATGGTGATGATCGCCAGATCGGAACTGGATACTTGTTCTGAAATAATTGACCTAGGAAGGACTAACTCGGGACAATAGGAAATCATGTATTTTTGCCACTTCCACCAGGTCAGTTTTTTAGATTCTTCAGCCCTGACTTTGGTAAGTTGATTCGTGTACCAATCTGCCAAAGGTTTATTCACCAGGTAATACCTTTTCGTCAGTGCTTCATCAAGTGAAACAACATATTCGTTATTCACCAGGGCACTGCCTGCTCCTCCAACAATGAAATCGTAGGATGTTTTGCCAAAAAGAGCCACTTTTTTTACTCCGCCAAAAGGCAAAGCATTGCTGTTTTTTAGAAGGACGATGGCCTCAGTAGCTGCCTCATGGGCTGTTGCAGCGTTTTCCTTCAGGTTTGGCTGGTACGATGGTTTGTATTGTTTAAATCGAGGGGTTTTCTGAATCAGGGTAAGCACCCGTGCCAGATTTTTATCCAGCACTTTCCCGTCCAATTTTTTATTTTTTAAACCGGCAAGCAGTTGATTCTGTTCGATGGATTCACCGGGCATCAGAAGATCACTTCCGGCGGAAACCTTAGCCACGGCATCGGCTCCACAGGTCCAGTCTGTTAAAACTACGCCTTCAAAGCCCCATTCCTTTCTCAGGATAGAATCAAGCAAATCAGGATTTTCGCAGGTATAGCGACCATTGAGCCGGTTGTACGATACCATGACTGTCCACGGTTTTGACTCTTTTACGGTAATTTCAAATCCTCTGAGATATATTTCGCGTAAGGCACGCTGGCTTATCACTGAATTTTGAGTCTTCCGGTTGGTTTCCTGATTATTGGCCAGAAAATGTTTGATCGAAGTACCAACTCCCATCGACTGAACTCCTCGGACCAGAGCTGCCGCTGTTTTTCCGGAAAGCAGCGGGTCTTCTGAACAATACTCAAAATTGCGGCCGCACAAGGGATTTCGCTGGATGTTCTGTCCCGGACCCAGAAGAATATCAGAGTTGTATTCCAGCGACTCATTTCCCATGCCTTTGCCGACTTTCTCAATCAGTTCATCATTCCAGGTAGCTGCCAGTGAAGTCGTATTTGGGAAGGCGGTGCAATAAAATGGCCCGAGTTTCTTTTTGCTGTCACCCGATTTTGCTATAACAACATTTACATTGGTATCCAGCTTTATTTCTGCACTGGCATCCAGATATTCAGAAACAAGAACACCGGCACCACTGCCCTGCATACCAATAGTCGTATTTATTCCAAGACGAGGAATCAAATGAGTATAACCGGCAAAACCAGGATTGGGTTGAATGGGCGTATTGCTCCAATCGCTATTTCCCAGCGACATGCTCACTTTCTCTTCCGGTGTCATTGCAGCAACCACATCCGCCACATTATCCTTCCCTAATTGAGGGAGCCCGCCCAATTGAGATTTTTTGCTGTAACAAGCTTGCAGAAACAGTTGTGCAATCGTTAAAAATAGCAGTACCTGGAGTTTATTTTTCATGCTCTCTTTGATGTGTAACTACTTTTTTGAAAGTCAATTTTATTTCGTCCGAATGATGGAAAAAGCCTTGCCCTACCTTATTTCGCGGACGATATATTAGATTACCTCTTTTCCCGGGGCGCCACTCCTTCGTCATTTGCCCCGGGCTACCAATATTTCGCCCATACTGGGCTAAGAAGGATTGCGAATCAATGTCGTCGTTTCTTCAAAAATGGAACTAACTTTTCAGGATAATTGGTTTGTATTCCGTCCGTTTTCCAATCCAGAATCTGATTCCATTCCTTCTGAGTCCCTTCCTTATCATCCACGGTTACCCTTGCATGATATTGATGAGCTTTGTTGACAAACTTTTCACTCAGTTCGCCCAAATCCGTTGCCAGTGCCTTTGCCGGAAACTGACTCATCAACGCGTCAATATTAATCTCCGGGCCCGGATCGGGCATCGGAATACACTCCGGGCAACAGGCTGCAATTTCCTTGATTTCCTTCATACGGGTTGCTTCCAAATACCAGAGAATATCGCGTTCCATTCCGTATTTTTTGATGATTTCAACCAGTGCCGGAACTGAAGCCGCTTTCAGATCGAGATAGATTCCGATCTTTCCCTTACATAATTGAAGTATTTCTTCAAATGTTGGAACCCGGGTATCTTTCCATTCAGGCCCAATCCGGGAACCAATGTCCAATGCTTTCATTTCAGCCAGAGTCAGATCGGTGACACTGCCGGTTTTTCCTGAAACATACGAATCGATGGTGGAGTTATGCATACTGATAAACTTGCCGTCTTTGGTGGTCCGGACATCAATTTCAACAAAATCACAACCGAGATCAATTGCTTTCTGATAAGCTGCCAGCGAATTTTCAGGAATACCGTTGTGTGCGCCACGATGCGCAATCACATAAACACCGCCATTATTTGGTTTTCGCAAACCGTCAGTTTGATTGGTCGGTTGCTGTGAATAGGAAAAGTTACAGCAAAACGAAAACAAAATTAAAAACGAACTACCAATCAAAAATTTAAACATCATAATTATAAATTTTACGGCCTTTTAAGCCCTGATTACTTTTTCACTATTCTTAGAAGAAACTATTTAAATAAAACTTAATCACTTAAGAAATCCTGATTGCATATCAGAGATTTACAACTTCGCCGGTTTGGGATGATTGATAGGCCGCATCAACAATGTCAAGAATCAGCTGACCTTCTGCAAATCCTGAAACAGGTTGTTTCCGAGATTGGACACATTCCATATAATGTTCCATTTGCCGGGTGTACATGCCTTGTTCGCAATGTTCGGTACGAACCGGTAATTTGGCGTCAAATTTCCCTGGAACTCCACCCACTTTGTATTTCAGGTAGGTTGGAAATACATTGGTTTTCTTCATAGGAAATGAGTAAATTAGTTAACAACTAAATCGATTCAGCAAACTCGTAAATTTTTTTAATTGCTGAAGCCACCAAATCCATATCAGCCTTGGTTCCCATCAAAATTTTATGATGGATGCAGGCAGATCCTTCGAAATGAATACGATTGCAAACTGGTAAATCAAACCGTTCAGGATTAATTGCGGCCCAGTATTCGTCTGAAAGTTTGTGGCGTGCAGGTTTTGTCAATGGCACATACAAAGAACATTTATTCAGCGGGATATAGCTGGCTGCCACTTCAATTCCGAGTTCAGCAGTTAAAGCAGCCCTGAATTTTGCAACCGGCAAACCTTTAAATTCGGCCTGATTATATCGGAATGCAAAATTGAAATAAGCCTCTTTAGTTTCTCTTTTATCTCTTCTCATTGGCATTACGCCAGGAATAGATTCCAAAAGTGAACTGAGGTAAATACCGTTTTCATCCCGGACGCGATTTTGCTCTGGCAACCTTTTCAGGCCTTCGACTAAAATAGCTGCCTGAAATTCAGTGATCCGGTAATTTCCGGATTGATAAAAATTTCCGGCATCAAAATAAACTCCTTCGCCTTTGTCCGCTTTTGAAGCGCTTTCAGGTTCAGGTCGTCTGCCGCAATTGCGCAGTGCATCCAGTTTCTCATACAATTCAAAATTATTGGTAATTACCGATCCACCTTCTCCTGCAGTCAAATGTTTCGACAACTGGTAGCTGAAGCTACCAATATCACCAATACTTCCCGCTTTTTTGCCGTTCCATTCACCTCCATGTTTATGGGCACAGTCTTCGATAACCCAAAGGTTATGCTTTTTTGCAATTCGCATAATTTCATCCATATCAGCAAAACTTCCGTAGAGATGCACCGGAATAATTGCTTTTGTCCGGGGCGTAATTGCTTTTTCAACTTTTTTGGTATCAATACACCATGTATCTTCACAAACATCCACTAAAACCGGAGTTGCATTTACATCCAGAATAGTAGCTGCGGTAGCCTGCCAGGTCAGACCCGGAAGGATCACTTCATCACCAATGCCGATACCGCAGGCTTCCAGCGCCATCTGCAAAGTAACGGTACCATTGGCTGCACAAAGAGCATATTTTGCCCCGGTATATTCAGCAAAATTTTTGTTGAACTCATTCTCTTTCGGACCGTTGTACGACCATACGCCACTATTCAATACTTCAAGCAACGCTTTTTCTTCTTTGTCGTCCCAAACTGGCCATTTCGGCCAGGGATTCACTTTGGTGTCACGAACTGGTGAACCTCCATGGATTGCTAATTTTGTCATCATATTAAATTTATTGATTTTAGAAATCTAATCTATTGATTTATAAATCTTTAAATTGCTGGCGCCTTTCTAAAAGAGAAAATTTCTTTCAGACTAACCGTTTTGTTTTTAATCAGTGGTTTTGCCCAGAAACTAATACTTAGGATGTAACTCAGGGTAATAAAGACAAACGACATTCCACCCCTTAATCCAATTGCATCGCCAAGAACCCCAACTATAAGTGGCACTACAGCACCGCCAATGATTCCTGAACATAGAATTCCCGAAAATGCTCCATGATTGTCTTTCAATGAGTTAAGCGCCAGTGAAAAAACGACCGACCACATCACAGAAGCAAAAAAGCCAACACCGATAAATCCGTAATAGGCTGTCATTCCATTACTTGTTATTAATGCAGTAGCCAGGCAAATCATTGCTGAAACCGAAAAAATCCTTAATACCAGCTTACTGTCCATTAACTTTAATAACCCGAGTCCAAGGAAACAACCAATGGTTAACAATCCCCAAAACCATGAAGTGGCCCCTGCTCCTTCAACTTCGGCATTCATTCCATGGTATTCTTCCAGAAATTTGGAAATCCAGCTTGCAACACCCTGCTCTGTACCAACGTAGGCAAATATTCCAAAGAAAAACAGAATCGCATATTTGTTCTTGAGCAACTCTTTGATGGTATCGAAACTACCAACTTTTTCTTCTTCGTTCAGTTCAACTTTCGGGAACCTTGAGAACATGATTACTAACACCATCGCTACTGAAATCAGGCCAAATATCCAGTACACGGATACCCATTTCAGATTTTCAGGAACCAGCGTATTTAAGGTTGATAAAAGAATATTGGAGGTATTGCCGGCTGACAGGTTTGTAACCAGGTATGAATACATCAGGGGACTCAAATAGGAAGCTCCCCCAAAAAATAACTGCGCAAGTACCGAAGTAAATGCAAAATTTTCTTCACCGCCTGAAACCCTGAGCAACGGATTGATAGCTACCTGCAGTATGGCCATTCCCATTCCGATCAGAAACAGAGATACCAGGTAAACGCCGAAGCCCGGGAAGAATGAAAATAAGAAAGCTCCAATTGTTGCTAACAGGAAGGCTCCTGTAATAACTTTCTTTTCCTTATATCGTTCGGTTAATATTCCCGCAGGAATTGACATTACACCGTAAGCTATGAAGAAGGAGAAATTAAGGAGGCCAGCCATTCCTTTGCTTACACTGAAACCTTTAATAACTTCAGGAATTAAAGGACCAATTATATTGGTTAGAAACGAGATAACAAAAAAGATAAAAAAGATAAGAATGACAATGAAATAATTTTTCTTCATGGTTAAGTCGGTTATTTTACATTTTTAAAAATCAATGATGCGGCGCCCAGGCAACCGGCGCTATTTCCAAGGGTTGCCCCAACAATATCTGTAAATTTCGAACAATCGGGCATGGAGTAACTGAAGGCCGACTTTTTGATCATGTCGATATAAAACTGGCCTGCCTCTGAAATTCCGCCACCAATAATCACTTTCTGAGGCGCAAACGTATTCATGAAGCCAGCGATGGCATGGCCCAGATAATCGGTATGCTCCTGCATACATTCTACCGCTGCGGTTTCACCTTCCAGAAATTTTCCAACGATATAATGTCCATTGATTTCATCCGGGTTCATGCCGGAACGTTTAGCATACTGACCGATCAATGCATTGGTTGATGCATACGCTTCGAGACAGCCCCTTCCGCCGCAATTGCAGGCTATTCCTTTATGATCGATGGTTACGTGGCCCATTTCGGTACCCCGGTTTTTATAACCCCCATACAGTTGGCCATTCATAATGATTGCACCTCCGATACCTGTTCCGACCGTTAAAAAAATCACATCGGTACAGCCTTTTGCAGCACCGTAAACGGCTTCTCCAAGTCCCATCACATTGGCATCATTGTCAACCAGAACAGGTAACCCGAATTCAGACGAATAAAGGGCAGAAAGATTTATATTTTCCCATCGATTCAGGTTCTCGGCTCCTCCATGAACGATTCCACCGTCAACAATGCCTGGAGAACCCAATCCAATCCCGATGACTTCGATATTTGATTCACCAGCCTTTTGAATAACTAACCGGATGGCTTTACTTACTGTGTCGAGGATATCTTCACGTAAGGCTTTTCCTCCAATCGAAAGTTTATCATCAAACAGAATTTCACCATTTTCAGAAACAAGGGCAAACTTCACAAATGTTCCGCCCAAATCAATTCCTGCAGCATATCTCATAAATTCAACTCCTCTGCTTTTAATTATTTTAATGTTATCGGTTCAACATTCCATGCATTTATTTTCAGCACCGGCTTGCTTCCGTCTGAATCAGACAAAAAGTAACTGGCATTGTAGGTTCGTTCTTCACCGGGCAAAAGCGTCACGTAATTATCATCCCAATAAACCGGTAAAATCGGCTTTTCAGTGGCTGGATCAAGCACATCGAGGAAGGTGAAGAAAGCAAGGACATCCGATGGATTTTTAACTTTCAGGCTGATCTTGCCAAACTTTTCATCCTTACTGAACTGGTATTCACACTGCAATTTCACTTTAGGTAACTGATCCAGCGCGGTGAAATCGGCAAACTGACTGGTTGGAGTATAATACGGCCATGACAATTTTTTGTAGGCATCGTAATCAAGCACATCTTTCTTTGTTGATAACCAGTAGATGCTGTTGTCTACCTCTTTATTTTCCTGATTGTAGATCCGTAAATCGAGGAAATATACCGGAGTAAGATTTTTAATCTCCGGAAGTTTAGATATGAATTTCGAAATATTGGAAGGAATGCTGCCAGTCCACTGATCGGCAAAAATTTCTTTGGAGTGGATGTCGAAGATCCTGACTTTAACGGTAAGTCCTTTAGCTTCAGCTAAATCTTCGTTGGCAAGGTAAATGTCATCAAATCCGTAGCGGTAAATGGCATGAAGTGGCGTACAGGCCTTTTTAACCCCATAGAATGAACCATTGGGTTGCATATAGGTATCGTACAATTGCCAAATCATTTTGGGCCAGGCCGAATTGAGCTGCCACTGTACCAATCCGGTACTTTTGGGTTTGTGGGCTACGAAAGCCTCGAACTGAGGGCGCATGATTTCGTAGTTGTTTACCTGTGCTTTGTAAGAAAATTCTTCAACGTTCGATGATTTTCCGTATCGGCTGTTAATCGCATTGATATCGCGATCGAGACTGACAAACTCGTTTCTTCCGGTATGATATTCCCAGTATTTTTTATCAATCGGCCATAAACTGGCTTCAGGAAGCATTTTCTTTAAGGATGCCAACGGAGGAATCGCAGCACCCGGACAGGTTTCGGTATTAAACCCCCAGGCTCCGCCAAGTTTAGTATCGGTAAACCAGTAATATGGAGGTGTCCATGCATATGGACCCATCATTTTCATACCGGTTGGGCCACTAATTTCGCTATACAGCGGAACCGCGGCAACAACATTGTTATCTTCGGTACCGGCGCCACCGGCTGATGTGGAATAAGGTCGCGAAGGATCGTATTTTTTGAAAAGGTCCACATACTTCGTTTCCAGTTTTGGCGCCGGAAGCTTGTCGCTACCCAGCATCCACACATAAATACTTGGATGGTTTCGCAGCCATAACATCTGATCTTTCCAGGATGCTGACAGCAATGAGATATCCTCATCATTTACTGCGCCGCCATATTTTTCATGACATTCCTTATGGAGGTATTCTTTCCACTCCCACTGACAATTCCAACCAATCATGACCAAAATGCCATATTCATCGCACAGGTCGTACAAGGTTTCATCTTTGCCCCAAAATCCTTCACAGCGAATGCTGTTCAGATTCATGTGGCGAATGTATCTCATCTGAGCTTCAACCGATTTCCGGGTGTCCCTCAGGAAAATATCATCAGCCCAACCGCCACCTTTCACCATAATGAATTTACCATTGATTTCGAATGTCCGGTCTTTATGTGCATTTAGATAACCGCGTATTTCCCTGATTCCATATTTCTTATCTACCCGATCAATTACTTTATTGTCAGCAATAAACTCAGTTTTCAGGTTATATAGATTAGCCTTCCCCATTCCATTTGGCCACCACAATTCCACATTTTTTACCGAAAGCTGATGAAATTCTTCCGGAGTGAACCGATAATAAAAAGTATCTTTTGCATTGACGGTAACTTTTTTCTCAACCGTACCGACTTCATAATCTACACGAAGAATACCATCAACAGGCTGATCCGAACTATTCACAATTTCAGCCTGAATATAAAGGTCAGCTGAACTTTTTGTGACTGTATCCACTTTGGAATAAACAAAAGGACTCCTGATTTTGATGCCATCATTGATTTCCAGAAAAACCTCCCTGAAAATACCCATGCTCCGGTCTGACGGAAGCGGATTCCAATCGACAAAGCCGAGCGAATATTCACCATTTGCAAATTGGATTATTTTTAGGGCAACTGTATTTTCGCCTTCCTGTATGTAGGGGTTGATGTTAAAAGAAAACATGCGGTAAGTACCTGCAAATATTTCTTTTCCTATGACCTTTTTACCGTTGACCCATAAGTCAGCACGATAATTTATACCATTGAAACGAAGCGAAACATTTTTCTTCAAATCAGCGCCATCAAGCTTAAATGATGTACGGTACCACCAGGGTTGTTGAAATTGAAGGGTATCCACATTTCTCATGTTGATGCCAAAAGTTGGATCTTCGATTACCTTGTGCGATGCCAGGCTTCCCAAAACAGTACCGGGAACATCAGCTTCGTACCAGGATTTTGTATCGAATCCATTTTGAGAGATTGACTGTTCGTCGGCACCATTTAACTTGTCCTGAGGTTGCATTTTCCAGTTGGCAATTAAGCTTTCGCTTCGTGAAGTAACAGACGGGACATGCTTACTACAACTTATGAGAAAGGATAAACCTACAACCAATAGAAAAGAGTTGATTATCAAAGAAGACAGCTTATTCATGATCAAAAATAAATTAGTGAGATAAAAGGTCAAGGTACAAAATCACTCCTTACAAAAGAAAAAAATCAGGAATGAAAAAACTTCCATTATTTTATTCATTTCACATCCAATTTTAACCATTGTTTTTATTTTTTCAGTACAATCTGAAGAAATAGGTTAAAATTCTTTGGTGAAAGAAATCTTTATTGGCTTCCATCATATCCTGAAACGAAACACGGGGTGACTTGGAGTCACCCCGTGTTTGGCTCAGAGCCAATAAGGTTAATTTCGAAATCAGGATTTACATCAAATAATACCGAGAGATTTTCCGACTTTTATAAATGCATCAACGGCCTGATCAATCTGGGATTTGGTGTGAGCTGCTGACAACTGTACCCTGATTCGGGCCCGGCCTTTTGGAACAACCGGAAATACAAATCCAATCACGTAAATACCTTCTTTAAGCAATTCATCGGCAAATCTGACAGCCAGAGGAGCATCGTAAATCATTACCGGCACAATGGCTGTGGTACCTTTTACCAAATCAAATCCGGCAGCTTCCATTTTTCCACGGAAATAAACAGCATTTTCCATAGTCCGTGAAGGAAGTTCCGCCGATCCCGTGAGCATTTCGAGCACTTTCATTGTAGCGCCAACAGTGGCCGGAGCCAGTGTATTCGAGAATAAATAGGGTCTGGAACGTTGTCGAAGCATCTCGATAATTTCTTTTCGACCCGAGGTACAGCCACCGTTTCCACCACCAAGCGCTTTTCCAAAGGTTGTAGTGATGATGTCAATCTTTCCGAGAAGTCCGAAATGTTCGGATGTTCCTCTTCCTGTTTTTCCGATATAACCCGATGCATGCGATTCGTCAACCATGACCAGGGCATCATATTTTTCACACAACTCAACTATTTCAGGAAGCCGGGCCAGATCGCCATCCATCGAGAAAACACCATCAGTGACCACCATTCGGTATTTCAGCGACTGCGATTCTTTCAGACAGTTTTCGAGTTCAGTCGTATCAGAATGTTTGTAACGGGCACGTTGCGCTTTGCACAACCTCACCCCATCGATGATGGAAGCATGATTGAGTTCGTCTGAAATAATAATACTGTCTTCACCAAGCAGTGGTTCGAAAACACCACCATTGGCATCAAAGGCGGCACAATATAAAATGGTATCTTCTGTACCCAAAAATTCTGACACTTTTTGTTCGAGTTCTTTATGAATTTGTTGTGTGCCACAAATAAAACGGACCGATGAAAGGCCAAAACCCCAGTTGTCCATGGTTTGCTGAGCAGCCTTAACAACTTCTGGGTGGTTGGCCAATCCAAGGTAATTGTTGGCACAAAAATTTAAAACCAGTTTATTGCCCGCAACCGTGATCTGTGAACTTTGTGACGAAGTGATAATCCGTTCGGTTTTATACAAACCTTGTTCTTTTAATTCGCGGAGTGTTTGTGCTAAATCTTGCTGTATTTTTCCGTACATGTTGCGAAGGTTATATTTTATTACAAAGTAATGGATTCATCCACGTAAAAAAAGTGATAAAAAACAGTCGCGGATATTTAAAATAAATCGGCAATTCAATCAGTATCATCATTTTTTTTCATTATTTGGCTGTTATTTTCCGGAAAATTCAAAAGAGTGATGCTATGAAAACACTGGTTTTGACCGGAATCCGGAAAATTGAAATGATTAACAGGCCTCAACCGGAGGTCAGGAGTCCTGATGATGTTCTGATCAGGATAAAACCGTCGGTATTTTTGGCGCCGGACCAATCGGTCTTTCGGTATTAATGGTACTGAAAACCATGCGGCCCGGTCCTATTTTCTGTATCGAACCTTTAGAATACAGACGCGTAAAAGCACTCAAATCAGGAGCAAACTATTCCATTCATCCATTCGAGACTGACCCTTTTGAATCAATCCGTGAAATGGAACCTCAATTATTGGATATTGTTTTCGAATGCAGCGGCCAGCAGAAAGCAGTTGATGATGCCACAAAGGTTCTGAAACCGGGAAGGAAACTGGTCTTAATCGGAATTCCTCCGGAAGGAAAATATGTTTTTGACATGGATTTGATGCGCAGGAAAGAGATTTCCATTCAAAATATCCGCAGGCAAAATCATTGTATCGAAAAAGCTATAAAACTCATTGAATCCGGATTGCAGGTTGACCTAATGGTTACCCATCATTTTCAGCCTGAAAAGACACAACAGGCATTTGAAATAGTTGCAAATTATCAGGATAGCGCGATCAAGGCCATGATCGATTTTTGATGACAATATTTTTTTACTAAGATTGCAGAAGAAAGGTCAAAATTATTGCACAAAAAATAGATTTTCATTTATATTCGCCATTGAAAATTTATTCATTTTTTTCATATCATTGCACTAAAATCTTTATCAATGAATCCAAGTAAGCCCAGAGTAATTAAGGACTATGACAAACTTGATCCGGAAATTCAAGAGAAAATTAAACTTGAGTACCCAAGCGGATATAGTGAAAACCTAATTTATTTCAACAATAAAGAGGGCAAGCGGGTAAGTGCGTTGCCGTTCGAAACCGACGATAAATACTATCTGGTCAGGATGACCATCTATGAGGCGGAAAAAATTATCGAGGAAGATGATGATTACGACAGTTCAGGATCACTCAAGGATAGCGCCAAAGAAGAATACAAGAGTAAATATGGCGACGATGACATCCTTGCTGAGGAGGCTGATATCAATGAAATTGACGATGTAGCTGATGATGACTTCGACGACGATGACGATTTCGATAATGACGAGGCTGGTGATGATGACGATGATTAATCGTTCAGGAATTAATCTCTAATTGTTGTTTATTTTAAAACGTTTGCAATCACAAATCTATAATCCTTAATTTTCTGGAGATATTCAGAAATCGAGTCTGAATTGGTCGCCCTGATTGGAAAATGTTTTTCGGTGATAAGGCGTAATCCCGATTTCCCTGACTACTTTCCGGTGGTGTAACGTTGGATATCCCTTGTTTTTATCCCAGTCGTATTGCGGAAATTCAGAATGAATGGCATGCATGTAGTCGTCACGGTAAGTTTTAGCCAGAACTGAAGCCGCAGCGATGGATAAATATTTGCCATCTCCTTTTACAACACATGTATGCGGAATCTCTTTATAAGCTTTAAACCGGTTGCCGTCAATAATCAAATGTTCCGGCCTCAGGCTAAGTTGGTCGATGGCATGGTGCATCGCCAAAAACGAAGCATTTAGAATATTGATCCGGTCAATCTCCTGATTATCAACAATTCCAACAGCAAAAGCCAAGGCCTGTCCTTCTATGATCGGACGAAGTGCATTCCGTTGTTTTTCTGTCAGTTTTTTTGAATCGTTCAGAATTTCATTTTCAAAATCTGGGGGAAGAATTACTGCGGCTGCATACACAGGGCCGGCCAAACACCCGCGTCCAGCTTCATCACAACCAGCCTCAATCTTATTATCAAGCAAAAAGAGTAGAAGTTTTTCTTTCATAGATTTTAATTGACTACCTGAAATACGGAACTTATGTCTATTCTTACATCAGGCCCATCGATTTGAAAACCAATTCGGTAATTCCGCGTCGGCTTTCCTTGAATTTCTCCGTATTTTCGATTTCAGACTCCACATTGCAAACATAGAACCATACATTTCCGTTTTCTTCCAGATAACCGATATACCAACCGATATTCTTACCATCCTGAACGGTCATTCCGGTTTTTCCCCTGAAAATCCATTTATCAGTCTGTTTCAGAATGATCAGCTTCTTCACCAGATTGACATTCTCCTGTGAAAAAGGCAATTTATTGGTATAAAAATGCAATAAAAAATTCATCTGTTCCCACGGAGTTATCCGCGAATCTCCCCAAAGCCAGAAACGATCGATCGTTTCTTTAGTGATGTTCATGCGTCCGTAATCCGAATCATCAACCATTTCTTTCATTCTATCCGGACCGATACGTCGGGCTACCTCTTGAAAATAGGGCACCACAGAGTATTGAATGGCACTGGCAAGCGTATGGTCTCTATTCCAGGCATCTTCAGTCCTGACAACACTATCCCACGGAATGACCATGTTTTCATCGGTAATCACTCCGGTTTCGAGACCAATCAGGGCATTTAGGATTTTAAAGGTTGAGGCAGGCAGATATCCTTGTTCGCACCGGTTAGAATTGTAAATCTGGTACAAGTCATTTTTCAGGTTGTACATGATAAAACAGCCTTCCACACCATATTCTTCGAAAAAAGGCTTAAAGTTTGGAGATACATCTTTAGCAGGTTTTACAGTACAGCTCCCCATGCCGATAAATATGAACAGAAAGACTCCTAATTTATAAAGTTTCGCCTGCATAAAAGTAATTTCGAAATTTGAACATCAATAAAAAAAGGAGCAGCGAAAGCCACTCCTTCAAAAGTATATTTTTTATCGATTGGTTGTTCCAGTTATATGCAGTCGCAAAACACAAAAAACCTCAAATTATTTCGCAACCCGTTCAAGCCACTTCAACATAAATATCATGGTAAACATTGAAATAGTACAAGCAACGACAAATAAAGTCCAGGTCATCCAAATTGGAATAGTCGTATAAAGAACGGCGCCCACAAATAATAATGAATTTCCGATTGCAGTAGCTCCAAGCCATCCACCCTGCATTACACCTTGGTATTGCGGGGGAGCAACTTTAGAAACAAACGAAATTCCAAGTGGGCTAATAAATAACTCGGCTACCGTTAGAATAAAATAAGTAAGAATTAGCAGAAATGGAGTTACTTTTAAGCTTTCGGCCAACGGAACGCCGCCTTCTTCAGGATTGATGGCAGAATGCAAAGGAAGATTGCTAAAATATGAACCAATTGCCATTACAAGGAAGGCAATTGCAGCAATGAACATACCTATAGCAATTTTTCGGGGTGTAGAAGGTTCTTTACCATTTCTCCTCAACCAGCCAAAGAAGGCTAAAACGAGCGGAGTAAGAAATACTACAAAGAACGGATTGATGGATTGGAAAATTTCTGCACCTTGCAAAGTCAGGCTACCTAAAGAAACTTTCATATTGCTTAAATCCGTATATTCTTTTGCAAATAATGTCAGGGTTAATCCATTTTGATGAAATGAAAGCCAAAAGAAAATGGCAACCCCAAAAACTGCAAATAATGCGGATAAACGTTGTTTAACTTCTTTTATGTCCATTTGAATGGTATCCGGATCAAGTGCTGCTCCTGATGTAACCACTTTTTTCGCATTTGGAAAGTTTTTCTTATTCACCATATAGATAACCAAAGAAATGGCCATGGCAAATATGGCAACTCCAAAAGCGTAATGAAATCCTGTGGTAAATACATTCAAATAATCCTTAGCAAATACTGTCATGTCAGTAACAGGTGTGGCACTAACCTTAGTTGCCATTTGAGTAAATGATTCAGAAGCTACTGAGTTAATGGTTCCATCTAGGTGAGCATGACACAATGAAGGAAGATCGGCATTGTATTGAAAACCATGTTTCCCCAGCCACCAGTTGCGAACACCAATTGCGGCAAGCGGAGCGAAAATGGCTCCTACATTAATAAACATATAGAACAATGAAAAACCCGAGTCTCTCATTTTTCCATATTCAGGACTATCATACATTTGTCCAACCAAAGCTTGCAAATTTCCTTTAAACAAACCATTGCCAAAAGCGATTACAAACAATCCGATACATGTTAATGTCAGAAAAAGAACTTTGTTCGGAGTGGGTGTTGGAGAAGGAATCGCGATAAGAAAATAGCCAATTGCCATCAATACTAAACCAGTCAGAATTGTTCCTTTATAGTTTCTGGTTTTGTCGGCAATCAGCCCTCCAACAAATGCCAAAATGTAAATTGAAAAGTAAAAGATGGAATAAATAATTCCGGCATTTACACCTGACAAACCAAATTTAGCCTGTAAAAATAGCACGAGTATCGCCATCATGGTATAAAAACCAAAGCGTTCTCCCATATTCGCCAAAGCCGCTGCTAATAATCCCCTTGGGTGTTGTTTAAACATATTCTCAATTTTTAAGATTAATAAAAGGTTTGTGTGTTGTAAGGTTTTGTAATTCTGACAAATATAATCAAGTTATTTACCTTGCAATTGGAGATAAGTCATGTTTCGAAGCAGTTTGCTGAGATCAAATAAGCCTACAACGATAGTAATGAATTCTTATTACTATCAGAATAATAGGATTTTAGAACCAGCGGAAAGTCAGGATAAGTCTCCTCGAACTTTTTATATTTTGATTTTGAAAAAGCCTTTTCGTCAAACTTACATTCGATGGCAAAACCTTTTTGGAACTCCGTACTGACAACAAAATCAACTTCATTACCATCGGCAGTTTCCATCTTAAATGAAATTTATCCGATATTTTTCATTTGGCAAATGAATATTATCCGATATTTTTCATTTACGAAGTAAAAAATATCGAAAATTAAGGATTGCATTTATTGCCCTTCCGCAATTTTTTCACGTGTTCATCATCTTTATTCGCTCAGGCAAGCTATATTTTGTAATTTTAGCTCAAATCTGAGAAGCATGAAACTATTTACTTGCCAGCAAATCGCAGAAATTGATCAGCTAACCATGAAATTGGAACCCATTCCGTCGATTGACCTGATGGAACAGGCTTCGGGACAGGTGGCTGACTGGATCATTCAAAACATTGGGAACGACCGGTCCTTCTCCGTTTTTGCCGGACCGGGAAACAATGGCGGCGATGCCCTGGCTGTTGCCCGAATGCTGGCCTGGGCACACTTCAATTGCACGGTTTACCTGACCAGCTTTGGGCATGAACTGAAAGGCGATCCGGCCATCAACTGGCAACGTCTGGAAGAACAAAACAAGGTCGTATTGAAAAGAATTGATTCGGAAGATTCGATTCCGGATATTTCGGCTGAAACTAATGTTATTGATGGATTATTCGGCTCCGGATTAAACAAGCCACTTGAAGGATTGGCGAAATTAATTGTGCAGAAAATAAATCAGTCGGGAGCAAAGGTCATTTCTATTGATATTCCAAGTGGACTTTTCGGAGAAGACAATTCTCAAAATGATTTATCCGGAGTAATCAGGGCAAGCCAAACGCTTACCTTCCAATTCCCTAAGCTGAGTTTTCTTTTTCCTGAAAACAACCAGCTCGTCGGTGATTTGGAGGTTTTGCCCATCGGATTACATCCGGAAGCCATCAGCCTGACTGAAAGCAAGTATTTTTACCTGACCAAAGAGTTTATTTCAGGAAAAATTACAAAGCGCGATAAGTTTTCGCACAAAGGCACCTATGGACATGCCCTGCTGATCGCCGGAAGTTATGGTAAAATGGGCGCAGCGGTTTTGGCATCAAAAGCTTGTTTACGTTCTGGCGTGGGTTTGCTAACCTCTCACGTCCCGCGCCTGAGCTACGAAATCATTCAAAATTCTGTTCCTGAAGCCATGACTTCCATCGATGCATCCGATCTGATATTTACCGGATTCCCTGATCTAAATACCTTTTCAGCAGTTGGGATTGGTCCCGGGCTCGATAAAAAATCAGCCTCTCAGGATGCTTTTAAAAAGCTGCTCGATGCAAAACCAAATAAAATGGTTATCGATGCCGATGCCATTAATATTTTGTCTGAAAATCAGGATTGGTATGGGCTTCTGCCTGAAAATGCCATCCTGACCCCACATCCCAAAGAATTTGAGCGATTGGCAGGTCCATCAGCAAATTCATTTGAGCGTTTACAAATTCAGCTCCGGTTTTCAGCAAAATACAAAGTCATCGTGGTAGTAAAAGGAGCTCATACCTGCATTACTTTTCCGGACGGACGTGCCTTTTTCAACAGTACGGGTAACCCGGGAATGGCTACCGGCGGCAGTGGCGATGTGTTAACCGGTATAATCCTTGGGTTGCTGGCCCAGAATTATCCTCCGGAAGAGGCAGCACTCATTGGAGTTTACCTTCACGGGCTTGCCGGAGACCTTGCTGCGGAACAATTCGGACAACATGCATTGATCGCCGGAGATATAATAAATCAGATCGGAACAGCTTTTCTGCGGCTCGGATAATATTTTGGCTATTTTTGGGTTTTTAATTACGATGAAAACCACATAGTCACATAGAACACATAGAAATTATGGAATAAGGGAAAAACTATGTGACCTATGTGTCTATGTGGTTCAAACAAAACAGAAACCAATTAAAATTTCGACAATGAAAACATCAATATTCACAATCATTTTGCTGCTATCTACGGCAACACTTTTTGCTGCCCCAAAAGACGACAAGAAAAAAGAAGTGCCTGGTGCCGCAACGGGTCCTACCGAAGGTGTAGTTTATGCATTGCCGCAAACAGGTATTCGTGTGCATGTAAAAGCAACCCGCGAACGATTTGTTAGTGGCCCATTTTCTATGTATGCCCAGAAAATGCTTGGAATCGAAAACGTTCCTTCTGCAAGTGGCGAACGGTGGAACATCGACGAAATGCAAATCGAAACTTTCAGCGAACCAGATCCGGAGCAAGTTCATAAAGCGCTGGGGCAGGCAGCTCAATTGGTCAGTTTAACCGAATCGGGAGTATTGGCAGGAATAAATACCGAAGTTAAAACGGTGGAATCTGCCATTCAAACCCAGTCCTTCCTGACGAAAGACCTTGATAAACAAGTCAAATTTACAGACTTGTCTATTTGGAGCTTCTATTCCCGTGCCGACTCTACAAAGAGTTTTAAAATGGTTTCGAAAAGTATCGATCAGAAAGCCGCCGAAGCCGCAGAAACGCTTTTCAACCTGAGAAATTCACGTTTCGCCCTGCTTACCAATGCCAACGACGAACCACTTCCGGATGGAAAATCGTTTGAAGTGATGACCCAGGAATTGGGCAAAATGGAGGAAAATTACCTGGCCTTGTTTATTGGAAAATCATCCAGGCAAACCTATGACTTCAGTTTCGATTTTGTGCCCGGACAAAAAACGGTGAAGGGTGAAGTTTTCTTCCGTTTCAGTGAAGATCGCGGTGTGTTGCCCAAATCCGATTTATCAGGCCGGCCAATAGTTATTGAAGTCAATAAAGCTGACAACCTGGCTGCAAAACAAAACGGACTGAGCGCCTCTGAAAATCCGGAAGCGGGCAAAAGTGGTTTGTATTACCGCATGCCCGGCATGGCAGAAATCCGCATTCTGGACGGAAGCACCCAACTGGCCGGTGCACGCGCTCCAATTGCACAGTTCGGAACGATTGCCCCGGTCCCGGAGAATTTGCTCGACGGGAATTACAAACTGGGATTTCACCCGGAAACAGGCGCAGTGAAAAGCATTACCGAAAAATAAGACAACCGGCATAAAACTTGTTTTGACACATATTTCCCGGAAGCTATGCTTTCGGGATTTTTTCTGTTTTATATCGTCGTTTGACATAGTTATATTTTCTTATATTCGTGACTTCAAAAAAATACATTTTATAAAGTTTAAATATGAATGCGACTAAATCATCATTAAGGGATTCAAAGACAGCCAGATGGACTGCATTGAGCATTGTGTCATTCACCATGTTCTGCGGTTATTTTATCGCTGACGCGATGAGTCCGTTAAAACCTATGTTGGAAAGTCAATTGTTATGGGACAATATGGATTACGGCATTTTCACCAGTGCCTACGGCTGGTTCAATGTTTTTCTTTTAATGCTTATTCTCGGTGGTATTTTACTCGATAAAACTGGAGTTCGTTTTACAGGTATTCTGTCCACTTCGGTCATGATTCTCGGAGCCTCTTTAAAGTTTTTTGCCATTTCGCGTTTCTTCCCGGAAGGAACGGGTTTAATTCTTGGTATTAAAGCACAGGTTCTGGTTGCTGCACTTGGATATGCCATTTTTGCTGTTGGGGTTGAAACTGCTGGTATTGTGGTTTCCCGCATTACTGTCAAATGGTTTAAGGGCAAAGAAATGGCCTTAGCTATGGGTTTGCAGGTAGCAGTTGCGCGAATGGGAACCTTGTTGGCTATAGCTATCCCACTTCCAATTGCTAAATATTTTGGCGATGTATCCATCCCAATCTTGTTTGGTGTGTTATTGCTTTGCATCGGGTTGATTTCCTATTTTGTATATGTGAAAATGGACAAACAATTGGAAGCATCCGAAGCACATATTGAAAAAGAAGAAGAGCCGTTTAAAATGTCTGATGTGTTGCTTATTATCACCAACAAAGGCTTTTGGTTGATTGCACTTCTCTGCGTGCTGTTTTATTCAGCCGTTTTTCCATGGATAAAATTTGCCACCGATTTGGTCATTAATAAATACCAGGTAAATCCCGACCTTGCCGGACTGATTCCGAGCGTGTTACCTCTTGGAACACTTTTCCTTACTCCATTTTTCGGAAATCTGTACGATAAAAAAGGGAAAGGCGCTACCATAATGATAATTGGTTCTGTCCTGCTGATTTTTGTTCACGGAATTTTCTCCATCCCATTTTTAAACAATTGGATTTTGGCCATGGCTGTTACAGTGGTTTTAGGTATTGCATTGTCGCTCGTGCCTTCTGCCATGTGGCCTTCCGTTCCAAAAATTATTCCTGAAAAACAACTCGGAACGGCTTACGCACTGATATTCTGGATTCAAAACTGGGGCTTGATGGGAGTTCCTTTGTTAATTGGCTTTGTACTTTATACAACCAATCCTACTGTTTCGAAAGCCAAGGAAACAGTTAAAAGCGCCATTACAGAAACTTATACGCAATTACAACCGCAACTAAGTCTCAATAAAATCGAATTCGACAAAGCTGTGGACATAACCACTACACGATTGATTAATCAGGTATTGGTAAATACCGAATACGAAGGAGTACAAGACACCACCGGTTTTTCGGGCTTTAAAAACGAATTAGTATCGGTCAACCTTCAGGCATTAGGAACAATACAACAAACTGAAGGCAAGAAAGTAATCCTGAAAAAAGTTGAAGACACCTGTGTTGAAGCCGGATACAATATAATTAACAAACAAGAAATAGCGTTGAGGTACGATTACACAAAAGCCAATCTTGTTTTTATGATTTTTGGTATCCTGGCATTTATCGTAGCATTTATGCTAAAAGCCGAAGACAGGAAAAAAGGATATGGATTGGAAAAACCAAACATTATAAGCTAAACTATATATCTGTTTTGGCACCTGAAAAAGGAAAACCTGCATTCTTCAAAACGAATGCAGGTTTTTTATTGTTTCGTTTCCGAACAAACTACTTGGATTAATTGTACTTTTAGAACCAGAATTTCTTCAGGAGAACTTTATTTTAAAAACAACTATATGAACAACGAAATCTCAAAATTAATGCCCAATGAAGTTTGGGAAAACTTCCATGAGCTGACGCGAATACCGCGTCCTTCTAAACACGAAGAGCAAATCCGCCAGTTTATGGCAGACTTTGGTAAAAACCTCGGATTGGAAACCATTCAGGATGGCGCAGGGAATGTAATCATCCGCAAACCGGCCACTTCAGGAATGGAAAAATGCAAAGGCGTTATTCTTCAGGGGCATCTCGACATGGTCCCGCAAAAAAACAGCGACAAGGATCATGATTTTGCCAAAGATCCAATTGAAACGATCATCGATGGCGAATGGGTAAGAGCCAATGGAACAACCCTTGGCGCCGACAACGGCATTGGCGTAGCGGCTGCAATGGCCATTCTGGCATCTAAAAACATTGCGCACGGACCAGTTGAAGCGTTGTTTACCGCAACCGAAGAAACCGGTATGGATGGAGCCATTGGACTGAAATCAGGCATCCTGAAAGGCGAGATCCTGATCAATATGGATTCGGAAGACGAAGGCGAATTATATGTAGGATGCGCCGGTGGCGAAGATGCCAACATCTGTTTTAACTATACAGAAGTTCCTGTTCCGGCTGATTCAATCTCATTTCGTCTGAATGTAACCGGCTTGAAAGGTGGACATTCAGGATTAGACATCAACCTGGGCCGTGGAAATGCCAACAAAATTTTCTTTCGGTTATTGAAGGAAGCGTCTAAAGTTTGTGGATTGCGTTTATCCTCCATCCAGGGAGGAAACCTGCGGAATGCCATTCCGCGCGAAGCTTTCGGGATAGTGACCGTTCCGTATGAAAAAGCGGACAAACTGGTTGGATTACTTGCAGGCCTGACCACGGTTATCAAACGGGAGTTGACAGCAACCGAACCAACGCTAAAAATCGAGCTTTCAAAAACTGAAATGCCAACTTCGCTAATCGATGAAAAGACCCAAATCAACCTGACCCACTCCATTGTAGCATGTCCAAATGGCACTATCCGAATGAGCGACAGCATGCCCGGACTGGTTGAAACTTCCACCAACCTGGCCATTGTAAAATCAGACCATGAATCTAAAACAGTAAACGTTTCTTGCCTGATGCGCAGTTCCGTTGATACCTCACGGGCTGAACTTGGATCAAGAATGGATTCCGTATTTTCGCTGGCCGGAGCCAAAGTAACATTGGCCGGTGGTTATCCGGGATGGAAACCCAACATGGATTCACCCATTCTGAAAACCATGCAACAGGTTTACCAGGGTAAATTTGGCCGTATTCCGGAAATCAAGGCTATTCACGCCGGCCTGGAATGCGGAATTCTGGGAGGAACGTATCCAAATTGGGATATGATTTCATTCGGGCCAACCATCCGCTTTCCACATTCTCCTGACGAAAAAGTCAACATCGAATCTGTCAGTAAATTCTGGGATTTTCTGATTGAAACGCTGAAGAATATTCCGGCGAAATAGGTTTTCCTGAATATTTCAATCCCGTCAGGGATTCACGGTCGGTAAAAATGAAGGGGAAAGCCCATCTTTTGTCCCGTACGGGACAATCCTGTTGTTGGGCAATTATCTTTTCTACCGACCGTTTGTGCCTACGGCACATTGCTGCGGACAAGGTCAATTAAAAACCTAAAACTAATGTCTTCCCTGCCCTTCCTTTATTTTTAACCGGATATCCAGCGATGCATCCGAAAAAAGAAATTCACGGGTTGCTTCTGGTAAAAAATCGATGATCTTCTCCAATTGATCATTTTTGATTGCCTTACGAACTTTGGAAGCGCTGATATAATCAGGTAAACTGTTTACTCCGGAACCGCTTGTTTTTCGTGTAATTTCAATAATTTCAACACCATAAGCCGGCAGAATTGTTTTCATTGCCAAGTTATAAGCTTCAGTTGTTTTGCAATAATGCTCAGTTCCAACATAGCGTTTTGTAATTCCAAGAATCGGAACGACATAGTTGGCAAAAGTTTTAACATCTAATTCGGCCTGTTTCTGCATCACATCGCTGACCGTCTCATTCTTCAAAAAGTAGGAGGGGAAAATTGCTCCTGAAACAATGTACATTCCTCCACGAACCATTACAACATTTTTAAGATGTCCGATCCCTTTGCGGATCAGTTCCCAACGTACCGAAAAAGGGAATACTGAAAGATCTTCTTCTACAACAAACAGATAGACGATTTCATTTTCGGCAGATGCCTTTTCAATCAAATATTTATGTCCGTTCGTAAAAGGGTTGCAATTGACTACAATAGCAGCAACGGCAGAGGTTTTGACTGGAACAGGCAAAGTTTTCAGATAATTCTGGTAGGTGAATATCGACTCAAAGCCAAACTCAAGCATGGTAAAAAGAGGCTCGGCAGAAGCAATTTCGGTAAAACCCAATCCGCGAAACCGGACTGAATTTTCAGGGCGGGTAAACACAAAAGTGTGTTTGTAAATCTTCAGGAGTTTCTCGGTCATGTAAGTGACAATCAATGCAAAAGCAGTGGTATCACGAAATTTGGGGTCAACAGCCACATATTTCAAAACCCGTCCCAAATGCGAACCTGTCCCGACCAATTCACCTTTCAGATTATACACGATCATGGTGCATTCAACCTCCGACGGATCAAACTCAAACCCAAGTCCTGAAAGAAAATCCTTTACCAGTTTGAGGTCGAATGGGTTGTCGAGATCAAGGGTCTCCTGCCGGAAATCGGTATCTTCAAAAGTCATTTTTTTATAGATTTTGTACTGATGATATTTTAAACAAACACATTGAACCCACCGGGGTATGTTTTAACGCCGAAGGCGTGACATGATTATAGTCAGAGAATTGAACCGATAAAAACCAACCCCGTGGGGGTGAAATATACATTTTAGGATAATCATGTCATCCCTTCTGGATTGGCGAAATGGTTGTTCGATCATTTCTACAATCATATCATCCCTTCGGGATTAAATACCTTTATATTTTCAAATTGTTTCATTTTCAAATTCTCATCATTGACCACACAAAAATAGTCACCGCAAGCAAATCGGCCGAGCCACCGGGCGAAATATTTTCATTTTTGCAAAAATCAATCACTGCTGAATAATTTGCATCGTTGAAGTTTTCCAGTGCGGTATCGCACAGCTTCTTAAACCCTTCCAGAACTTCCGGATTAGTCCGGAAAAGGATATTCGTATCGTTATTGTTCGATGCAATGGCTAAAAAGCACTTAATCAGCGCTTCGTCATTGAGCTCAGCGACTCCGGTAAGTTGCGGCAATCCAAAATCAAAAACCTTAGCGAATCCGCTTTCTGCCTCGCCGCGAGCTCCGCTAAAACCATATTTCAGGAAGATTTTCTCGCCATGACTTTTCCCCGACTGATTGATAATGCCAAGTTCCTTTTTCACAAGATCTTTACAAATGCTCCGGATGATGAAGCGGAATTCTTCTACCTGAAACTGATCACTTTGGCTAAATAGCTTTCCGCAGGCGAACAGCGAAAGGCCCATTAAAAAGATGATCCCTTTTTGGGTGTTGATGTTCCGCGTAGCGTCAAACATCGCGGCTTCCATGCGTAATCCAATGTTCCGGATGAGTGGCAAAGCTTTGGTCAGATCATCGTCACGAAAGGAAAAACCCTCGCGAACCAGTTCTCCAAACCAGGGAGAAATGGCTGCGGTGGAATCAACGAACATTTGATAGTTCATATCAGCATGACTCCCATTGCTGAATTTATCAACAAGTCCGGGTTTGGGGGTGAGCGATATTTCGGAAAGAATTGCCTGCTGAGCCAGTGAAGAAACCTTCTTAATGATCAGCTCTTCTTTTTGTTTCAGGCAATATCTGGCCATTTTCGAAAATAGATAGGATCTCAACTCATCGGGACCGTGGGCATTTTCGCGCCGGCATTCGATGGCCGGCCTTTCCCTACAGAAAAAACACAATTTTGATTTTCCTGAAGAAACACTATTCCCTTGCCGATCATTCAAATCCACATCAATAAACCGTCCCAGCGGATGGTTCTCTTCAAATTCTTCACAAATTTGCTTGATTTCCGTCAGGCTGAAGTTGACTGTTGAACAGGGAACGATGAAAAAATCTCCGGCCATATCACAACCTTCAATCACCTCATTTTCAACTACATCAATCTGGTGGGCTTTTAACGTGTATTTCAGATCGCGTAAACAATACCTGAAAAAAGTTTTTGTCGTTGAATTACTTTTGGGAAAACCGGGAACATTCAGGCTTAAACTCAAACAAGGATGACCTTTCAGAGCAATCTGATTCTTCAGAAAAGCCCGCTGGTCACGGGCTTCCAATATGGATTGGAGTGGTTCGATGGTTGTTCTTATTAATTAGATTATATCATTCTATCTGTTGGATGGTACAGATGCGATTAATCGCGTCTCTTCTTACTTCTCTTTCAGCTGATGAATCACATCGATGATCGTACCATCACGGTATTCAACAATACCCACAATTTTATCGGTATATTCAAGTGGAGCTGGAATACCGGTAATTTTATCTACCTCGATTTCAAGGTCATGAATATCTTTTACATTTAGTCCGGCTCTTTTAAGATTTTCTTCCAACTCTTTAAATGCAGGATTAACACAAATTCCACGCTCAGTAACCAGAACATGTACCGATTCACCGGGAGTTACAATGGTGTGTACCCGTTTTTTGATGATCGGGATACGGCCACGAAACGAAGGACATACAACGACAGTCAGGTTAGCCCCAGAAGCGGTATCGGAATGTCCGCCTGATGCTCCACGAATATTACCTTCGGAGCCGGTGATCACATTCACATTAAAATCAACATCAATCTCCAGCGCCCCAAGCACTACTACATCTATTTTATTGGTGATGCAGCCACAATTGAACGGATTGGCATAGAGTGCGGCCTGAATCTCGATATGACGCCGGTTATTCAGCAATGAGTTACTGACCACTGCATCAAAGGATTGCACATCAAAAATAGTCTCGAAGAGCCCGTCATTCAGCATATCGACACAATACGAGGTGATGCCTCCCAGCATAAAACTTCCTTTAAGCCCCTTGACTTTCATCTTTTCGCGGATGAATTTGGCCACAGCCAGCGACGCGCCCCCTGCCCCAACCTGGAAAGCGAACCCCGGTTCAAAAAATCCCGAGTGTTCAATTACATCAGCGGCAAGTTTTGCAATCCTGAGATCCATGGGTGAATTGGTAATTCGGGTTGTTCCAGTCGCAATTTTTGAAGCATCGCCAATTGAATCGACTACGACTACATGATCGATAAAATTTTGCGAGATAGAAAGCGGAATACAGGGATAATTTACCAGGTTATCTGTTACAACAATTACCTCTTTGGCATACCTTGCATCAATGACTGCATAACCGATTGATCCAAAAGCAGATTTGCCATGTGAGCCTGTTGCATTTCCTTCGCAGTCGGCTGCAGAGGCAGCAATAATGGCCAGATCAATATGAATCTTTCCGGTATGGATACTGCGAACCCTCCCGCCATGCGAATGGATGACTACCGGAATATCGAGTATCCCTAAAGCAATGGCACGTCCCAACTGGCTCCGGATACCCGACGAAAAAATTTTCGTTATGGTTCCGTCTTTCAAATAAGTAAGGATCGGATCGTGACACTCATTGAGCGAAGATGAGGCCAGTGTAATTTCACGGATTCCCAGGTTATGCAATATTGTAAGGGTCTGAACCAAAAGAATATCCCCATTCCGAAGATGGTGATGAAACGAAACAGTCATGCCGTTGTGCGGATTACTGCGTACAATAGCCTCTTCAAGCGATGAACAAAGTTTGCTCTGGTGAGGCAAATATGCCCTGTTGGGAGCAGGAATGGTAGGCTCGTCCATCCAACCTTTACTTAGTTTTGTCAATGCACCCTGAAAAGGTTCCAATTTTCCAATTCCCTCAATATATTCAGGAATCTCCCTGCCTAAACTGTTTAGCATTGCAATGTTATTTTATTAATGTTGATATTTTATTTTGGTGTAGAGACGCGATTAATCGCGTCTCTACTATCCCACCGTCACATTAGCCAGCCTCAGGATATATTCTGCACGGGTAACAACCGGCGCGTCGATCATCTTTCCGTCGATGGCAAAAACGCCAATACCGGCCGCACTGTTAATTTTGAATTCTTTGACAATGCGGTAAGCTTTCCGGATCTCTTCTTCACTGGGAGTAAAAACCTCGTGAATAATTTCGATCTGACGCGGGTTAATCACCGCTTTCCCTGTAAATCCAATCTTTTTGGCATATTCGGTTTCTCTTCTTAGCCCTTCTTCGTCGTTCACATCCGGGAATACGGTATCAATCACATCGATGTGGCTGGCTTTCGCGGCCATCACGATCCGTTTGCGCGCAAAATCGATTCCGGCGCCATCAGGAGTATAAACAATGTTCATGTCTGCCGTAAGATCCTGTCCTCCAATGGTTATTGCATCCACACGATCGAACTGACTGGCAATATTGAACACATTCTGCACTCCCATTGCTGTTTCGATCATGGCGTGAAGGGTCATTTTATTATGAGGAAGGCCATGTTGGTCTTCTATTTTCTCAATAATCTGTAAAAGATTTGCCACCTCTTCGGGAGATTCTGTTTTAGGATAACGGATTGCCGAAGGTTGCAGCGGGACAATCGCTTCGAGATCTGCCAGACCGAAAGGTGTACTCAGGTGATTCACCCTTACGCAGACTTCCGAATCGTAAAAATCGATCACCTTGATCATATTCCGGACCAAAGTACGGGCAGCGTCCTTCTGGTTCAGGGCGACGGCATCTTCCAGATCGAGCAAAATACTGTCAGCTCCGTAAACTCCCCCCTGCTGAATCATTGCCGGATTATTTCCCGGAATGTAAAGCATCGACCGCCGTTTTTTATAATTCTTTGTCATAGCTCTGGATTATTTTATTGTCCCTTCCTGTTCGTCAAACGAGCGTTTGATCGCTGTTTCGAGACGGGCTTTAATCGTAGGTTCAAGGGCTCCTTTATCTTTTGCAATCAAATGGATATCAGTCAGATCATACTGATCGAGCATCGCAATTACAATGCGTTTGAAACTGTCACCAAACTGTTGCATGACGGTAGAGGAGATTTCCAGTTTCCGGCCCGAATTGTCAGGAAGAGGTTCAATGAGAAAAATCACATCACTGGATTCGAATGTGCCGGACTGAGCGGCTATTTTTGGCTTCATACGCTATTGTTTATTATTCACAAAAGTAGGACTTTAAATCATCGAAGTGATGAAATCAGGTAATTTTTTGACCCGATCAGAACATTGTTCGAAATTGTAGTTTTTGCTAATGGCAAAGAGAAAAAAAATAAAACCTAATTATATTAATTACCGTATATCACCAGAAATACTCAATGTGTTGATATTAAAAATATTAGGCAAGTAAGAATTTATAAGTAAGTTCAGGAGTTGAAGCTGATAAAGTTTGCCACAGCAATCCTGACATCAATTTGGTTCTGATGGATATTGAAATTCCTAAAATCAACGAATATGAAGCCACCCGGCAAATCCCAAAATTTAGAAAGGCTTGAATAGTAGTGCATAATACAAATTATGGAGTAATTGTTGACAGGGAAAAGAAAATAAATGATTATATTTCTAAATCCTTAGAACTTTTGGTTTATTAATGGTGTTCATACAAATGTAGAGGAGGAAACGATGAATGATTTAAATAGTAATGGAAATCAAACAATTGTTCTGTTCAGGCATGATGAACTACGTTACGCATTGTATTTATCCGCGGTTCAACGTGTTGTCAGTACAGTGGAAATTACCCCTTTGCCAAAGGCCCCTGAAATAGTCATGGGTATTGTTAATTTCCATGGAGAGATCATACCGGTTATTAATATCCGCAAGCGCTTTAACCTGCCTGAACGTGAAATTGAATTGGACGATCAACTCATTATTGCACGGACATCGAAACGGCTTGTTGGTCTTTTAGTAGATTCTGTTTCAGGCGTTCATGAACTTGAACACTACCAATTAACTGCTACTGAAGGAGCGTTCCCTTATGCGGATTACCTGTCAGGTATTGCCAAGGTTGAAAATAATATTGTTTTGATACATGATCTGGAGAAATTTCTTTCTCTTGACGAACAGCAGGTAATGGATGAAGTTCTTTCAACCGGTGAAAAATGAAACATACTCTTCCGGACAATATTATATTACAGCTAAGCGGGTTTATTGCATCTAATCTCGCATTGAATTTCCCCAAAGAGCGGTGGGATGATTTGGAGCGTAATATAATATCTGCCGCAAAAGAGTTCGGATATGACGATGTGGAAAAATTTATTCTGCATATAATGTCATCACCCCTGACCCATGAACGTATGGAAGTTTTGGCTTCTAATCTTACCATTAGCGAAACTTATTTCTGGCGTGAACCTCAAACATTCGAAGCATTGGAACAAATTATCATTCCCGAATTGATCCGTCAGCGCCAAAAAGGAGAAAAAAGAATACGAATCTGGAGTGCAGGATGTTCAACCGGTGAAGAACCTTATTCCATTGCAATCGCACTGAACAGATTTATCCCGGATATTAAAGATTGGAATATTTCCATTCTTGCTACTGACATTAATCCCCGGGTTTTACGCAAAGCAACAACCGGCGAATATGGTCAATGGTCTTTTCGCGGTACGCCCCAATGGTTAAAAGAGAAATACTTCCTTCAAAAAACCAATAATAAGTTAGAGATTATTCCAGAGATTAAGCGTATGGTGAACTATGAATATCTGAATCTGGCTGAAGATATCTATCCGTCATCGCTTAATAATACGAATGCAATGGATATCATTTATTGCCGGAACGTTCTGATGTATTTCACACAGGATCGTTTCAGGCAAATTGCGCGGAGATTGTATAATTCTTTAGTACAGGACGGTTATCTTGTAGTCTCGGCAAGCGAACTCTCTTTGCAGAATTTCCCGGATTTCATGCCAGTTAATATTCCGGGTATGGTAATCTATCAAAAGAGTACTAAGAAAATTAAAAATCAATATAAATTTACGATTAAGGAAACTCCTCCTGAACCGGTCTTGTTTCAAATGCCACCGGAACCTGAGCAACCTATCGAAAGCATAAAATCCCAACCCCGGGAAATCGAAAATGAGATTCTTAAGACAAAAGATATTTCTAAACAGATCATTTCAGTTTATGAAAAATCCTTAAAATCATATTTGCAGGGCAACTATTCGGAGGCAATTGATAAACTTCAAAAAGAGGTTCAAACAGCAGAGGAACAGCTACTTTTAATTCGGGCTTTTGCAAACCAGGGAAAACTTACCGATGCATTAAAAACATGTGAAAAAGCAATTGCAGCCAACAAACTCGATCCACGCTTACACTATCTGTACGCAACCATTTTGCAGGAAAACAATCAGTTGGATGAAGCAGTGGCTTCACTGAAACGTGCCACATATCTGGATTCTAACTTTGTTCTCTCTTACTATTCCTTAGGGAATATCTATCAGCAACTTGGTCATGTTAAAAATGCAAAAAAACAGTATGAAATTGTTTTATCGATCTTAAACAAGTGCAGCCAGGAGGATATTCTCTTTGAATCGGATGGACTAACCGCCGGTAGGTTCAGGGAAATTATCAATGCTTCGTTACTAGCGAGTGCCTGATTAGGAAGAAAATTCAAATTGAACGCGAACATATGCAAAAGACAAAAGTTGATTGGAACGAAATTAAACGCAGGGTTAATTCTCTGCAAGAATCGCTTGATCTGAAAATTATTCTTCCGCCGGAAGAAAAACGTACTTTATTAAAGGCAAGAGCGCAGGCTTTAGCCGTTGAAAAGAAAGATGAAACTGCACAAAAAGAATCTGTTGAAATTGTCGTGTTCAGTTTAGCATCAGAAACCTACGGAATCGGGAGCACATTCATCCGCGAGGTTTATCCGCTGAAAGATTTTACAATTCTACCCGGTACACCAGCTTTTGTACTTGGTATTGTAAACGTGCGTGGACAGATTATTTCAGTCATCGATCTCAAAAAATTCTTCAATCTGCCGGAAAAAGGTTTAGGAGAATTGAACAAAGTAATTATCATCCGTAACGAAAGGATGGAGTTTGGTATTCTGGCAGATATTATACACGGCACGCGCTCAATATCAATTGAGGAAATCCAAACTCCACCCGTTTCAACAGGCGGAATTGGGGCAGGGTACTTGAAAGGGGTTACCAACGATCATATTATCATCCTCGATGCGGAAAGGATCTTAGAGGATGAACATATTATAATAAATCAAGAATCTGAATAAAAACTTTTAATAATAAGGAGGAATAAATATGAAATACTTTAATAATCTTTTTACACGTGCTAAGCTACTGTTTAGTTTTGGCTTGATGTGGATCATGTTTTTAGTGGTGATTATTATTGCTTACCTGGGTTTAAAAGATATCACACGATCAGAAAAAGAGTTGCACGATGTTAATTTTCAAATAGCTCTTGAACTGCGTCAGTTAAGATCTCACCAGAATTACAATAGAGCTGCAATTCTGGATATGATGCTGACCCAAAATAAAACCGAACAATCGGCCTTTGAAGGAATCATTAATGAAAGGGCACAGGCAAATGACAATATCATCGGAAAGTTGTCCAAACTTAATATGGATCCCCAATTTCAAAACCGGTTGAAAGAATTGAAAGATAATATAGAGGAATATCGTCAAACCAGGAATACGGAAATCTCTTTAATTCGGGATGGCAAAATAGAAGAAGCAAGACAGTTGGGAATTAGTGTTGGGGGTGATCAATTTGAAAAGGTTCGATCAATCTCAACCGAAATGGGAGATAAGGCGACGAAAGATTCAGAAGACCAACTGGCGCTTAATCAACAGCAGGCAGATTCAGCAATACTTCTCTTTGTAATATTTGGCATAGCGGCACTTTTTTTCAGTATAGTAATGATAATGCTGTTGAACAGAACAATTGCCCAACCACTCAATGAGATTACAAAAATAGCTGCACGAATAAGTGAAGGAGATTTGGATGTTGAACTTTCAGTAGTTGAAAGAAAAGATGAGATCGGAATCCTTTTACTGACTTTTAGTAGAATGGTAGATGTACTTAAAAGAATGGCAACTTCTGCTCAACAAATTGCTTCAGGTGATCTTACAGGATCAATTGTTCCGCAATCAGAGAAAGATCTTCTTGGAAATGCTTTTTTGCAGATGTTAACCAATCTGCGCCGCATCTTGAAAGATATTCTTGAAAGTATTAATTTACTTGCCTCGTCATCCAGTGAAATACTGGCAGCCACTACACAAGTTGCATCCGGCTCGGCTGAAACTGCATCGGCAATCAGTGAAACAACTACAACGGTTGAGGAAGTCCGCCAGGCGGCCCAACTCTCCAGCCAAAAAGCAAGCCGTGTTTCTGAGAATGCTCAGCAAGTAGCCCAGGTTACTCAGGCCGGTCAAAAAGCAATTGATGAAACGATTAGCGGAATGCATGAAATTCAAAATCAAATGGAATCCGTTGCAAATACAATTGTCCGTTTGAGTGAGCAGAGCCAGCAGATTGGAGGCATAATTGCATCGGTAACTGATGTAGCCGATCAGTCTAATTTGTTGGCTGTAAATGCAGCCATCGAAGCAGCCAAAGCAGGAGAACAAGGAAAAGGGTTTGCAGTTGTTGCGCAAGAAATAAAGAGTCTTGCACAACAGTCAAAACAAGCTACCATACAAGTGCGCAATATATTAAGCGATATACAGAAAGCAACGAGTGCGGCAGTAATGGCCACTGAACAGACCAGCAAAGCTGTGGAAATTGGAGTAAAGCAATCAACTCAAGCCGGCGAAGCAATTAAAAATTTAGCCGAAAGCAGCGGTAAAGCGGTGGATGCGACAATACAGATTGTAGCATCGAGTCAACAGCAAGTGGTTGGAATGGATCAAATTGGGTTAGCCATGAATAACATCAATCAGGCCGGGACGGAGAACGCGGCAAGTATGGTACAAGCCGAAAAAGCGGCGAAGGGCTTAAATGAGTTAGGTCAGAAATTGAAACTTCTGGTTGAACAGTATAAAATATAAAGGTAGTTCGGGTGAAAAATAAAATGCCACAGATTCACAGATTTAATATGAAATATTCCGAAGATAAATATCCATTACAAAAAGAATGCTATCAAATTATAGGGATATGTATGGAAATTCATCGCATTTTGGGAAAAGGTTTATTGGAAATAGTTTATAAAGACGCTATTGAATATGAATTTAATCATAAAAAAATTCCTTATGAACGCGAGAAAAAATATGAAGTTGAATACAAAGGACTAATTCTGCCTCATTTTTTCTTCGCTGATTTCGTAGTGTTTGACAAAATAATATTAGAAGTAAAGGCGCAGAAAGGAATAGTCGATGAACATTATAGTTGGGTAATAAATTATTTGGCAATTTCTAAATGTCCTTTAGGATTGATTGTAAACTTTGGCGAAAATTCATTAGTAACAAAAAGAGTAATTTTATAATCTGTGAATCTGTGGCATTTTTTTTTTAATTCATTATTACTGAGTAGATACAAATTATAAGTGGACAAACAAAATGGATAAGAAAGACGAAGAATTCCATAAACGACTTCAGGCAACTTTTCGCATTGAAGCTGAAGAGCATATTCGCGAGCTCACGTCAGGCCTGATTGAATTAGAGAAAACGCCTAAAACTGAAAAGGCCTCTAATTTGATAGAGGTTATTTTCCGCGAAGCACACAGTCTAAAGGGAGCTGCACGTTCAGTTAACAGGTATGATGTTGAATCTATTTGCCAGGTATTGGAGAGCATATTCGGGGAATTGAAAAATGAACGAATTTCTTTGACTGCCGAACAATTTGATCTTATTCATAAAGCAATTAATAACATTTCGAAAATAGTATCGGGTGGTGAAACAATAATTCCCGGGGACCACAGAGCATTAATAAACCAATTGAAATACATCACAGAAGCAGATCAATCTGGGAAAATAGCCGAAGAGCAAACAACATCCGTTAAGAACGCTTTTGAAGAAGACACAACAACTGCTTCATCACCGAATGAAAAACCTGTTGCCGCAGAATTATTAATAGAAGAAAGACCGGCGCAAATAGGAACTGTGAGAATACCAACGGCAAAGATAGATCCGCTTTTTTTACAGGCTGAACAAATGATTCAATCTAAAATTACAGCGACTCAAAGGACTGTTGAAATGAAGAATATGATTGATTTTATTGACTCGTGGAAAACAGAATTAAGAAAATTGAATTCACGTCGTTCTAATGAAAGCATTCTTCAGCTTAAAGAAATAAATGATTGGAACAATGAAAAATTAAATGAACTTGAAACCCAAATAGTTGCTGTTTCTCATGCATTAGAAATCGATCAGCGTTCGCTTGGACGAATGATTGACGATCACCTGGAATCGATGAAAAGCGTGTTGATGCTTCCTGTATCAACAATAATTGAAGGGTTTCCCAAATTTGTCCGGGATCTCGCCCGCAGTCAAGGTAAAGAAGCAGAGTTGATTTTGCATGGAATCGAGATTGAAGTTGACAAACGGATTCTGGAAGAGTTGAAAGATCCATTGATTCATTTGATAAGGAATTGTATTGACCATGGAATAAAAAAACCTGATGAACGGGAACACTCAAATAAACCATCGCATGCAAAAGTAACACTAAGCTTTAACGCAACAGAGAGCCGACATTTAGAGATTATCATTTCCGACGATGGCGCAGGCATTGAGCTTGATAACATTCGCAGGGCAGTCATCAAAGCAGGCGTTATTGCCAAAGGTTCTTTGGAGAATCTCAATCCACAGGAAACTTTGATGTTAATATTTCAGTCTGGTATCTCAACAAGCCAAATGATTACAGCCATTTCAGGACGCGGATTAGGTTTAGCTATCGTTCGTGAGAAGGTCGAAAAACTTGGCGGATCAGTTTCAGTAGAAAGCCAGCCGAATATTGGTACCACTTTCCGTCTTCTGTTACCATTGACCTTAGCAACATTCAGGGGTATTCTTGTGCGCATCGGCGAACATCTGGTTGCTGTACCTACTATTCATGTTGAACGGGCAGTAAGAGTAAGCCGGGAGGTAATCCAAACTGTTGAAAGCAGAGAGACGATATTGATTGATGGAAAAATTCTTAAAATAGTTAAGCTTGGAAAAGTGTTGGGCTTTTTAAACGGGAACAATACTACCTCAAATAAAAAGAATGACCCTGCCACCAGTCTAAATAATATTCAATTATTGATTCTTGTACACGCTGATAAACGGATAGCTTTTATTGTGGATGAGATTTTAGAGGAGTGCCAGATACTTGTTAAAGAATTGGGCAGGCAGCTAATCCGGGTGCGGAATATAAGCGGAGCCACAGTTCTTGGTTCCGGGAAAGTTGTACCTGTAATTAATGTTTCAGATTTAATGAAATCGGCAATGCGAACAGAAATGCCCTTAAAAGAGTCGAAAGAAAAGGAGATTGAGACTGCAAAGAGATACAAAATTTTAGTCATAGATGATTCAATTACATCGCGAACCTTAATCAAGAATATTGTGGAATCAGCAGGTTATCTGGTTGAAACTGCTGTTGACGGCATAGATGCATTTACGAAAGCGCTGATAGGCGAATTCGATTTGATTGTATCTGATATTGATATGCCCAGGATGAACGGTTTTGAACTTACAGCAAAAATCCGCAAAGACAAAAAACTTACGGAATTGCCGGTTGTGTTAGTAACTGCTCTCGAAACGCGTGAAGACCGCGAACACGGTATTGATGTTGGCGCCAACGCTTACATTGTAAAGAGTAGTTTTGATCAAAGTGATTTGTTGGAAGTAATTAGAAAACTTTTGTAAAATAGGCTGTTAGGCTGTAGAAAAATAGAATAATGACATTAAGAGACTGTTTAAATTTTGATTTCTTGTTCCGTTAGGAACGAAAGGTCGGTAGAATAAATGCAGAAAAGCTTATCTTTTGTCCCGTACGGGACAATCCAATGGTCGTTAATTACCATTTCTACCGACATATTTTCCCTACGGGAAATTTTTAAACAGTCTCTAAACAGTCTATGAATATAGGAGGAAAAATGAGAGATCACACTAAGCTCAGAGCATTTGAACTTGCCGATGAAGTGGCAGTTTTAACAATACAGTTAGATAGGCTGAAGGCTTTTAGACAGTTAGTTAAAAGGTCTGAGAAAAATTTCTTAAGACGTTTTACTATTTTTGGATTACTAAAGATTGTTGCGGTTATTGGATTTCATTTTTCTAAATACCTGACAGTCTATAGCCCACAACCTAACAGCCTACTGCCTAATAGTCTAATAGTCTAACAGTCTAAATACCTAAAAATAATAATGATAAAAGTCCTGATAGTTGAAGATTCACCGGTAATGCAGCAATTGCTTGCCTACACGATTACTAACGATCCGGTTTTAAAAGTTGTCGGAATTGCCGAAAATGGCGAAGAAGCCATTGAGGCAGTTAAGAAATTCCATCCTGATGTAATAGCAATGGATATGCATATGCCAAAATTAGATGGACTGCAGGCAACACGCATAATAATGGGAACAAACCCGATACCAATTGTAATTGTTTCCGGAAGTTCAGCAGCGAACGATGTAGCTTTTTCATTTAGCATGTTCGAAGCCGGAGCTTTAGCCATAGTTAAAAAACCACCAGGTGTTGATCACCCCGATTATAAAAAAGAGGCACAAGAGTTAATAAAAACATTAAAACTAATGTCTGAAGTGAAATTGGTCAGACGTGTCTCATACAGTACGAAAAAACAAGCGCCGGCAGAACCCGCAATCGGGAAAAAAATTAGTACGGAACCGGAAATTCAGGTTATTGTTATCGGCGCTTCCACAGGCGGCCCTCTGGTTTTACAAAAAATTCTTTCAGGATTACCTAAAAATATTCCGGTTCCACTTTTAATTGTTCAACACATCGCACATGGGTTTACAGAGGGTTTTGTTGAATGGCTGAAGAACACAACCAATTTTCCAATCCATATTGCTACTCATGGTGAATATCCACTTCCGGGACATGGTTATGTAGCTCCGGATAATTTTCACATGGGAGTTGAAAGAGGACCTAAAATTGTACTGAGCAACCATGAATTGGAAAATGGCCTGAGACCGTCGGTTGCGTATCTCTTTCGTACAGCGGCACAAGCCTTCGGATCCGGAGCAGTTGGGGTATTGCTTACCGGAATGGGTCGTGATGGCGCTGAGGAATTAAAAATAATGAAAGAAAACGGGGCGATTACTTTTGCTCAGAATGAAGAAAGTTCTGTTGTGCACGGAATGCCCGGCGAAGCAATAAAACTCAATGCCGCAACGCATATTCTTTCGCCGGAGAATATAATAACGGCTCTGATTGCTTTAATTAAAAAATGAACGGGGGTATATATGAAAAACAAAAAGAATTCAGAAAATGAGGTTGACCAAATCTTAATAGCCGAGGACAGTCCAACTCAGGCAGAACAATTAAAATACCTTCTTGAGAAGCACAATTACAAGGTAATAGTCGCTAAAGATGGTAAAGAAGCTCTTAGGCTGGTTGGTAAACACGCACCAACATTAGTCATCAGCGATATTGTAATGCCGGAAATGAACGGGTATGAACTATGTAAAGAAATAAAATCAGATGAAAGCACTATGGACATTCCTGTTATACTGCTTACCGCTCTTACCCGTTCTGAAGATGTACTTGAAGGCATTTCTTGCGGAGCTGATAATTTTATAACTAAACCTTATCGCGAAGATTATCTGATCGCACATATTGAACAAATCCTTGCAAACAGGAGAATCCAAAAAAATGAGCGGGTCAGGGTTGGAGTGGAAATCATATTTGGAGGTAAAAGACGTTTTATCACAGCCTCTCAGCAGCAAATGCTTACACTGCTCATTTCAACTTATGAAGCTGCAGTCCAGAGAAACGATGAATTAGTTCAGACACAGGAAGAATTAAAAACACTTAATGAACACCTGGAAGAAATAGTAATAAAAAGAACTGCTGAACTTTCGGCAGAAATTGTTATTCGAAAAGGCGCAGAAGAGCGGATTCTTAAACTTAATCGTATCTATGCGGTACTGAGTAATATCAATCAGGCAATTGTAAGAATTCACGATATCAATCAACTGTTTAAAGATGCTTGCACGATAGCTGTTGATGAAGGAAAGTTTCAAAGTGCATGGATTGAAATCGTAAATGATGAGACAAAGAAAATAGAGACTTCTGCAACTGCCGGCTTAGCAAACGATTTAACAGAAGTGAGCCCTGATCAAAATCCGGTTACAGGAGTGATAAGATCGGGAACCCATTTTATATCCAATAATATTACTGACGATAACAGCATACCTGAAACTTGGAAACAGGATTCTTTGTCGTTTGGATTTAGGTCATTTGCGGTATTCCCTCTTATCGTTTTTGAGAAAGCAATTGGCGCTTTTTGTATTTATTCCAATGAGTTTGGTTTTTTTGATGAAATAGAAATAAGTCTGCTTGATGAAATTGCAAACGATATATCATTCGGACTTGAATATATTCAGAAGGAATCCGAGCGCAAGCAATCCGAACTTCTTCTCCGTGAAAAAAACAAAGAAATAGAAGTGCAAAACGAAAAGCTTAATGAGACCAATACTGAATTGATTATCGCCAAAGAACACGCCGAAGAAAGCGACCGGTTGAAATCGGCTTTCCTTGCCAATATGAGCCATGAAATACGTACACCCATGAACGGCATCCTTGGTTTTGCCGAACTGCTTAAAGACCCTGATTTAACCGGAGAAAACCAGCAAGGTTATATCAGCATCATTGAAAAAAGCGGTGCGCGTATGCTCAATATCATTAACGACATCATTAGCATTTCAAAAATAGAATCGGGACAAATAGGAGTTTCTATTTCAGAGACGAACATAAACGAGCAGACTGAATACATTTATACCTTTTTCAAGCCTGAAGT